>SKQW01000319.1 GCA_007118805.1 Rhodobiaceae bacterium
GATGCGCCCGCCATCGCAACCCTCAGTTTGGGCGAAGTGGCCGCGCAGCCGAGCGAGGAGGATCGGCGGCTGCGGGATGCGATCCCGGAGCGCCGGACGGTGCGCGGCCGGTTCGAGGACCGGCCGGTGCCGCGTGAAATTCTCGATCGCTGGGAAGAAGCTACTGCCGCAGAGGGGGCCCGCCTTGTGTGGAGTGACGACGCCGAGCGGCGACGCGAGGTGGCGCTAATCGTGGCCGAGGCAGAGCGGACGCATCTGAACGACCCCCGTTATCGTGACGAGCTGCGGGACTGGCTGCGCGAGCGCCGACGCGAGCATCACGATCGCCTGCGCGAAGTCTACACCCGAATGGGTCATCCAGCAGGCCGCACCTCGGCGCATCACACGCCACCCGACGAAGTGACCATGGATGCCGCCTCGCTCATGCGCGACTTCGCCTCGGCCGACACCGCCGCGGCACGACAGCAGGCGCTGGTGGAAGTCTCGCCGGTGGTGGCGCTTCTGACCACTGCCGGCGACTCGCCAGGCGACTGGCTTGCCGCCGGGCAGGCACTCCAGCGCGTTCTCCTCATCGCAACAGGCGAGGGCATATTCGCCTCCTACCTCAACCCGCCGATCGAGCAGCCACGGCTGCGTCCCCGCTTGGCGCAGATCCTGGGCGCCGCGGGAAGCCCGCAGGTGCTGCTGCGGCTCGGTTATCATGCGCCGATCTCGGCAACACCGCGGAGACAACTACAGGAGGTGGTGAGCTTTGAAGCGCCGGCCGGTTGAGGCCGGCACTCGGCCCGCCAAGCGACATGTCGGCCGTTGAGGTTCCTGCTTTCCTGTGAAGCGCACAAGAGCCGCGCATCGAGAGCCGCTGTCCCGGTTGACACGGGCCGTTGAGGCCGGACAAGTAGCAAGACGTTGGCCTTCTCGACGCTGGTGGCGCCCGCTGGAGCCGCTTGGATGCGGCGGAGTGGAGGGTCAGGAAAGCTGTTCGAGCGGAGCCGTCGTCGACGAGATGACCCCCAGATCGCGAATCGCCGGCGTCGGCCATTATCTCCCCGAGCGCGTGGTTCGCTCCGAAGCCCTGGAAAAGGAGCTCTGCCTGACCGAACGGTTTGGCGTAACGGCCGGATTCGTCGAGCGAATGACGGGCGTCGCCGAGCGCCGCTGGGCGCCGCCCGGCTCCGCTAATTCGGACCTGGCGGCGCTGGCGGCCGAGCGCGCGATGGCGGCGGCCGGGCTGGATGCCGGCGCCATCGACTGCGTCGTCTTTGCCGCCGTTGGCCAGGATCTCGCCGAGCCTGCGACGGCCAATATCCTGCAGGATCGTCTCGGCGCGCGCCGTGCCCACGCCTTCGACGTCAAGAATGCCTGCAACAGCTGGCTCAACGCTGTCGACCTCGCCGACTCCCTGATCGCGTCGGGCAAGGCGGGATGCGTGCTGGTGGCGACTGGCGAGGTCTCGTCCTTCTACATCGATCTAGACATTCCCAATTACCGGACGCTTCTGCAGCGCCTGTCGGCGCTGACGCTCGGCGACGCTGGGGCGGCGGCGGTTCTCGTGCCGGCCACAGGCGAGCGCGGCATCCGGGGCACCTTCTTCCAATCCGCCGGCGAAGAATGGGCGCTCGCCACCGTCGCTGGCGGCGGGACCCGGTTCGGCTGGGGCACCTCGCGGTTTGAGTCCCAATCGTCCAAGCTCCTCGCGGTCACCGAGCGCCGCCTGCCCCCTCTCGTGCTGAAGGCGAGCACCGCCGTCGACTGGAAGCCGTCCGAGGTCGATTGCATCGTGCCTCATCAAGTATCGACCGGCTTCGTGCGCAAGATGTGCCTGGCAATGGGTGTGCCGTTCGAGCGTTGTGTGGTGACGCTTGACCGCTACGGCAATTGCGCTGCCGCCAGCATTCCGCTCGCTCTGTCGCTCGCGGTCGACACCGGGCAGCTCGCGCCCGGCCACAAGGTCGCCCTGGTGGCGGGCGCGGCCGGCTTTAGTGCCAGCGTCATCGCTCTTGTCTGGTAACGGAGGTCGGCTCCGAATTGAGCCCCTCGGGCTGCCCACGGCACCGACGCGCCCGCCGCAGGGTCGTTCGATCCGGCTTCGATCAGGTCGCGCCGGCACTCGCCGCGCCGACAAGCCATGCAACCGCCCAAGAGCCCCCAGATTTCGTGAAGGGTCGCCCGTAATCCTATCCCTTGATGCAGACGAGCGGGACGAGCCGTGCCACTTTCCTGGCAAGCCCGGCGTGTTCGGTTGCGTCGACCACGGCGGTAACGTCCTTGTAGGCGCCGGGTGCCTCCTCGGCGACGCCGCGCGATGATCGGCTTCGTATGATGATCCCCTTGGCAGCGAGGTCGTCGACCAGCTGGCGGCCCTGCCATTGCTTCAGCGCCTGGTGGCGGCTCATGCGCCGGCCAGCGCCATGGCAGGCCGAAGAGAAGGCCCTGTCTTCGCTGGTCACGGTCCCTGCGAGCACAAAGGAGCCGGTCCCCATGCTGCCGCCGATCAAGACCGGCTGGCCGATTTCCTTGAGCCCCGCGGGCAGATCGGGATGGCCCGGGCCAAATGCGCGCGTTGCCCCCTTGCGGTGGACGAAGAGCGACTTCTCCTCGCCGTCGATCACGTGGCGCTCGACCTTGCAGGTGTTGTGCGAGACGTCATAGAGCAAGTCGAGCCGCGCGCCAGGA
>SKQW01000169.1 GCA_007118805.1 Rhodobiaceae bacterium
ATCTCCGCTGACTGCGCCTTGGCACCGGCACGCGGCGGATCGAAGACCACGCCATCGGTGGATTTCAGCTCGCTCGCCGAGATTGGCTGGCGTTCAAGGTCCCGGCGTAGCGTGTCCACCGGCCTGAGCCCGGAGGCGCCGCGCGCCGCCGCGGCAAGGGAGTCGAGGGCGGCCGCATCGCCGTCGGCGGCCATCACGCGCGCGAAGCGGGCAAGGCGCAAGGTGAAGGTGCCCACCCCCGAGAACAGGTCGGCCACCGCCCGCATGTCGCCCAGCCACCAGGTGACCAGCCCGGCCATCTCGCGCTCGGCCTGCACCGCCGCCTGGAGGAAGGACAGCGGCGGCAGGGTGACCGCAATGCCGTCGATCTCGATCGCCGGCTCGCCCGGCATCAGAATCGGCTCGCCGGCAATCGACAGGCGGGCCAACGCAATGCCGCGCGGCTGGGTTGCGGCCAGCTCGGCGAGCACGGCGGGCGGGCGCGCGGCCGGGCCCTCAAGCGCGATGTCAAGGCCACCCATGGTTTCGGTGACAGCGATCCGCACCTCGCCCTTCAGGGGAATGACCGGCGCCAGCCACCCGGCGAGGGCGGGCAGCGCCCGCTCGATCCCCGGCACCACCACCGGGCAGGTGGACACCGGGACGATCCGGTGCGACTGGCGGGCATGGTAGCCGAGAAGGATGCCCCGCTTGGTGCGGCGCGCGGCAAACACCGCCCGGCGCCGGCTGCGCAGGGGCACGCGGACGGGCTCGTCCACCGCCATATCGAGCCCGCGCTGGGCAAGCGCAGTGCGCACCAGCTCCTGCTTCCAGGCAAGGTAGCTGCGCGGATTGAGATGCTGGACCGAGCATCCCCCGCATTCGCCGAAATGCGGACAGATCGAGTCGACCCGCGCCGGACTCGGCTCCAGCAACTCGATCAGGCGGCCCCGCTCTGCCTCGCGCGCCACCGACACTGTCTCGCCCGGCAGCGTGAAGGGAACATAGACCGGCCCACCTGGCAGATCGGCGATGCCGTCGCCGCGATGTCCGAGCCGGTCGATGCGCAGGTGCTCAGCCATAGGTGGCCCCTAGCAGGAATTCGCGGTTGCCCGACCCGCCGGCGATCGGCGAAGCGATGACGCCGCGCGGCTGCCAGCCAAGGTCGAAAAGCCACTCCCCCAGCGCCGCCGCGCAGCGTTGCGCCGTCTCCCGATCGCGCACCAGTCCGCCCTTGCCGAGATGATCCGGCCCGAGCTCGAATTGCGGCTTGACCAGGGCGACGAGCCAGACCCCGGCCGCCGCCAGCGCCAAGGCCGGCGGTAAGGCGAGCCGCAGCGAGATGAAGCTGAGATCGGCCACGATGGCATCCGGCGCCTCGCCGACCATCGCCGCCGTCAGGTCGCGGGCGTTGACGCCTTCGTGGAGCACAACGCGCGGATCGGCGGCAAGCGCGGCGGCGAGCTGGCCGTGGCCGACATCGACCGCGTGGACCCGCGCCGCGCCGCGCGACAGGAGCACCTGGGTGAAGCCGCCGGTCGAGGCGCCGAGATCGAGCGCAACGCGGCCCGCCGGATCGAGGCCGAAGGCATCGAGCGCGGCGGCGAGCTTGAGGGCGCCGCGCGACACCCAGGCCAGCGCCGGATCGGCCACAGCGATATCCGCGTCTCTCGCCACCGCCTTGCCCGGCTGCACCGTCGCCAGCCCGGCGACGGCGACATGACCGCGCCGGATGGCATCGCGCGCCCGTGAGCGCGTCGGCGCAAGCCCGCGCACGACCAACAGCTCATCGAGCCGCATCCGACCTGAGTCCGCTATCCGCGTCATTTCCTGCTATATAGTCGTAGATTGTGCCCGTGCCGCCATCAGAGCATACCGATGATTAGGAACGTCTCAACGAAACTGGTCGGACTTTGCCTTGCCGGCACCGTCGCCACGGCCAGCGAGGCCGCGGGAGACCTCCAATGGATGCACGATTCCGGCGAATGGGGGGCCTGGGGCGCCTATGCCGTGCCGGACAGCGACTTCATCCTGTTCTCCTACGGCTGCACCGACATGACCGGCCGCCTGAGCCTTCATGTCGAGCTACCCATTCGCGATGCGTCGGAGGGCGAGCGAAGCTGGCTGGAACTCAGGCGCGAGTCGGCCGAGCTTCGCTTCGAGGGCGAGGTGTTGTTCAGCGAATGGCACAGCGAGCACCAGGTCATCGCGCATGTGCCGAGCACCGCCGATACCTTCGACGCGCTGAAACCCTATTTCGACGAACCCGGCCTCACCACCGTGGCCATTCCCGGCGCCTCGGAGAGCTTTCCGATCGATGCCGCGGCCGCCGAGGCGCTTGCCACGGTGCGCGAGGTCTGCACATCCCGGTAAGCGCCGCGACGGCGCGTTGGGTGCAGCCACGAGTTGTCGTATGCTGGGTGCGCCCGCGATTAGCGGAGGAATCCACTACGGGGAGGACAATCATGCGCACGTTCGCCATTGCCTTTAGTGCCCTTCTGCTTGCCAGCGCTGTCGCCAAGGCCGACACGACGGCCGACATCATCGGCGAGACCGGCGAGACCATCGGCTCCGCGACGCTCACCGGTAGCCCGCACGGCGTGCTGATCCGCGTCGAGATCGAAGCGGGCGGCATGACGCCCGGCTGGCACGGCATCCACCTGCACCAGGTCGGCGACTGCTCGGATGTCGGCGAGTTCCAGCTTTCCGGCGGGCACGTCAATCCGGAAGGACGCGAGCATGGCCTGCTAAATCCAGACGGCCCGGACGCCGGCGACCTGCCCAACCTGTTCGCCAATGAGGACGGCTCGGTCAATGCCGAGATGTTCACCTGGCTGATCACGCTCGACGCCCTGCAGGAAGGCGACGGCTCGGCGATCGTGTTCCATGAGAATGAGGACGATCACATGAGCCAGCCGATCGGCGGGGCCGGCGCACGGGTGGCCTGCGCCGAGATACACTAGCCGCGACAGGGCACTCCGCCCCCGCAAGCCCCGAGTCAGGCCGTGCGGCTCGCCTCGGCCTCGCCCGCACGGCCCAGCGTATCGAGCACGCGTGCGGTGATGGCGCGGGCATCGAGGCCGGCCTCGGCATACATGGCAGCCGGCGAATCCTGATCGATGAAACGGTCGGGCAGCACCATGGCGCGCATCTTGAGGCCGCGGCCGAAGAGGCCATCCTCTGCCAGGAACTGCATGACATGGCTGCCGAATCCGCCCACCGAGCCCTCCTCGATGGTGATCAGCACTTCGTGCCCGGCGGCGAGACGCCGGATCAGGTCGTGGTCGAGCGGCTTGGCGAACCGCGCATCGGCCACCGTCGTCGACAGGCCGTAGGCGGCCAGCTCGTCGGCTGCCTTGAAACACTCGCCGAGACGGCCGCCAAACGACAGAAGGGCGACCGAAGTACCTTCGCGGAGCACCCGTCCGCGACCGATCTCGAGCGGCACGCCCTCCGCCGGCAGGTCGACGCCCATCCCCTCCCCGCGCGGATAGCGCACGGCGGATGGACGATCGTCGATGGTCGCAGCAGTCGCCACCATATGCATGAGCTCTGCCTCATCGGCCGCCGCCATGATCACGAAGCCTGGCAGGCAGCCGAGATAGGCGACATCGAAGGCGCCGGCATGGGTTGGCCCGTCAGCGCCGACGAGCCCGGCTCGATCAATGGCGAAGCGCACCGGCAGCGACTGGATCGCCACGTCGTGGACGACCTGATCATAGGCGCGCTGGAGGAAGGTGGAGTAGATCGCGGCGAAGGGCTTGTAGCCCTCCGTGGCGAGCCCCGCGGCGAAGGTCACGCCGTGCTGCTCGGCGATTCCGACGTCGAAACAGCGGTCCGGAAAGGACTTCGCGAAAAGGTCGAGCCCGGTGCCCGACGGCATGGCCGCGGTTACCGCGACGATGCGCTCGTCCTTCTCGGCTTCGCGTATCAGACTCTGCGCGAAGACCTTGGTGTAGCTCGGCGCCGCGGCTGTCGATTTGGCCTGCTCGCCGGTGATGACGTTGAACTTGGAGACGCCGTGATACTTGTCGTCGCTGGCCTCGGCCGGCGCGTAGCCCTTGCCCTTGCGGGTGACGACATGGACGAGGATCGGCCCGTCATCGGCGTCGCGCACATTCTTCAGCACGGGCAGCAGGTGGTCGAAATCGTGCCCGTCGATCGGGCCGACATAATAGAAGCCGAGCTCCTCGAACAGCGTCCCCCCGGTGACAAAGCCGCGCATATGCTCGATCCAGCGCGTCAGGAACCGGTCCACGCTCTTCGGCAGGTGCGAGGTGAGCTGCTTGCCGCGCCGGCGGATCGTCATATAGGTGCGCCCGGAAATCAGGCGGGCGAGATAGGAGCTCATCGCTCCCACCGGCGGCGCGATCGACATGTCATTGTCGTTAAGAATGACGATCAGCCGCGAGCCAAGGGCGCCGGCATTGTTGAGCGCCTCATAGGCCATGCCGGCCGACATCGCCCCGTCGCCGATCACGCAGACCACGTGATTGTCCCCGGCGGTCAGATCGCGGCCCACCGCCATGCCGAGCCCGGCTGAGACCGAGGTCGAGGAATGGGCCGCGCCGAACGGATCGTACTCGCTTTCGGCACGCTTGGTGAAGCCGGACAGCCCGCCGCCCTGCCGCAGGGTGCGGATACGATCGCGGCGCCCGGTGAGGATCTTGTGCGGATAGGCCTGATGGCCGACATCCCAGATCAGCCGGTCCGTCGGCGTGTCGAAGACGTGATGGAGCGCCACGGTAAGCTCGACGACTCCCAGCCCGGCCCCGAGGTGGCCGCCGGTAACCGACACCGCATCGACGGTTTCTGCGCGCAGTTCGTCGGCAAGCAGGCGCAGGCGGCCATCGTCCAGCCGCCGGATGTCGGCGGGCTGGTTGACGGTGTCGAGCAACGGTGTCTCAGGGCGAGGCGTCACGGATCGGGCTCCTTCGAGCTGGCAGGTCTACAGCGTTACATCAGCATGACGGCTGTCGCAAATCGCGCTCTTCGGCGGCACGGTCACTCGCCGACCTGAAGAATCGATCCGACATTGCGGGCGCTGTCGAAAAACTTCAGGAACGCCCACAGCGCGGCCATGAAATAAACAGCGTTGAGGGCGAGCGCCACCATCATGTAGTGGCCGAGGAACACGCCGTCGAGCAGCAGCGCCCGCATACCTTCGAAGACATAGGTCGGCGCTAGCGCCAGCGAAATCCATTGCAGCCATTGGGGCAGGACATCGACGGGATAGTAGACGCAGGTCAGCGGCAGGAGCAGGAAGGCCAGCGACCAGGCCAGGCTCTCCGCGCCGAGCCCGTGGCGCAGCACAAGGCCGGAGACAAACAGGCCGATCGCCCAGCTCGTCAGGAACAGGTTGAGGAAGAAGGCAACCAGCGCAAGCCCCATGCCCCACAGATTGAAGCCGAAGAACGCGATCGCCATGAACGAGACCGGGACGATGCCGATGGCCACGCGGATCATGCTCATTGCCATCAGGGCGGCGGCGAATTCGAGCGGCCGCAACGGCGTCATCATCAGATGGCCGATATTGCGCGCCCACATCTCTTCCAGAAAGGAGATGGAAAAGCCGAGCTGGCCGCGAAACAGGATGTCCCACAGCATGACCGCACCGATGAAGGTGCCGGCGACGACGGCCACCGGGCCCGCGGCCTCGGCCAGATAGAGCTGCAGAAAGCCCCACATCAGCATCTGCACGGTGGGCCAGTAGACCAGCTCGAGCTGGCGCGGCCAGGACCCGCGCATGAGATAGATGTAGCGCCGCACCATGGCGACGGTCCGCGCCGGCGAGACCGAGCGATAGCGCGGCGAGGGAAAATCCGAGCCGGAAACGCGGGCATCCATGACAGGCTCCTAACGGGCTTCGAACAGCGGTCGCAGCCACGGGGCGGCGCCTGCCCGGCCGTCTGGCGGCCTGCGGCGCAAGGCAGGCCCCGGCGCAGCGCCGTGGCGGAGATGGGCGACGAACGGTCTCTGGCTCAACGCGACTTTGTTCCAAACTAGCTTGCTTCGTCTCCGGTGGGCGCAAGTCGCCCGTCCCCGGCCCGGCCGGTGCCACGGGCAACGTCCAGGAACACATCCTCCAGCGTGGCGCGGCCATAGCGCGCCACCAGCTCCCGAGGCGCGCCGTCATCGACGATGCGGCCCGTTTTCATCATCAGCACCCGGTCGCACAGCCGCTCGACCTCCGGCATGTTGTGCGAGGCAAGCAGCACCGTCGCCCCGTGGCGATCGCGATAGGCCTCGATGTGGCCGCGCACCCAGTCGGCCGTATCTGGATCGAGCGAGGCGGTGGGCTCGTCGAGCAGCAGAAGATCGGGATCGTTGATCAGCGCCTTGGCGAGGCTGACCCGGGTCTTCTGTCCAGCCGACAGCTTGCCCACCGGGCGCTCCAGAAGGTCGGTCAAATCGAGCGCCGCGGCCAGCGCCGCGATCCTCTCGGCAACGAAGTCGAGCCCGTAGAGACCGGCGACGACGGTCAGATTTTCGCGCACCGTCAGGCGCATCGGCATGTCCACGTAAGGGCTTTCGAAGTTGATGCGGTGGAGCACCCGGTGACGGTCGCGCGCCATGTCGGCGCCGAGCACCTCGACACGACCCGAGGTCGGCAGTACGAGCCCCATCATCATGGCGATGGTCGTGGTCTTGCCGGCCCCGTTGCCGCCTAGCAGACCGGTGACCGAGCCCCGGGCGACGCGGAACGACACCGCGTCCACGGCGCGGATCTGGCCATAGCTCTTGACCAGCGAATCGACGACGACGGCGTCAAGGGCAGGCTCGACGGACATGGGACCTAACCAGGCTGCGGCATCGCGCAGGGATGGGCGTGGATTCGGACATGGCCAAATCTTCTCCTATATAGACCTGAATCGAAGCTATGCCGAGTCGTCGCAACCGCCGGATCCGCGGCGGCACCTGTGCCGGGATGTCATTGAGCTTGTTCGACGATATAGCCCCCGAGGCAACGCGACTGCGGCTGCGCACCCTGATCCGCCTGCGCTGGATCGCGGTGGTCGGGCAATCGGCGGCCGTGCTTTTCGTATATGCGGTGCTTGGCTACGCGCTGCCCATCGCGCTGTGCTTCCTCGTCATCGCCCTGTCGGCCTGGCTCAACATATTCCTGCGTCTCAGATTCCCGGCCGGCGAGGAGCTCTCGGCACCGTTGGCCACCGGGCAGCTCGCCTATGACGTGCTGCAACTGTCCGCGCTGCTGGCGTTGACCGGCGGGCTCGCCAATCCGTTCGCGGTGCTCCTACTGGTGCCCGCGGTGGTCTCGGCGAGCGCCTTGCCAATCCTCAACACCGCCCTGCTGGCCGCCCTCACCCTGGTAGCGGCGACCGTCATCGCGTTCGTCAACCTGCCCTTGCCGTGGCCCGGTGGCGGCGGCGCCGAACTGCCCGGGCTCTACATTGCCGGCATCTGGACGGCGCTTGCCTCGGCGCTGGTCTTCATGAGCCTTTACGCCTTCCGGGTCGCCGAGGAGGCGCGGCAGATGTCGGAAGCGCTGTCCGCCGCCGAGCTTGTGCTGGCGCGCGAACAGCATCTCACGGCGATCGACGGTCTCGCCGCGGCGGCCGCCCACGAGCTCGGCACCCCGCTGGCCACCATCGCGCTGGTGGCCCGGGAGCTGGAACGCGATGCGCCCGACGACAGCCCTCATGCCGAGGACATCCGGCTGCTACGCAGCCAGGTGGAGCGCTGTCGCGGCATCCTGGAGCGCATCGGCTCGCTGGGCTCGACGCCCGAAGGCCCTTTGGCGCGGGTGCCCCTTACGAGCCTGGTCGAGGAAACCGCCGCCCCGCATCGCGAATTCGGAATCAAGGTGCACATCGCCGCCGAGGGCGAGCCGCCCGAACCGGTGGGGCCGCGCAACCCCGCTGTCCTCTACGGCCTCGGCAATCTCGTCGAGAACGCGGTGGACTACGCCAAGAAGGAGGTTGCCGTGAGCGCCCGATGGGACGGCGACCAGGTGAGCATCGAGATCGCCGATGACGGCCCCGGCTTTCCCTCTGAGATCCTCGCCCAAGTCGGCGAGCCGTATCTGACCACCAGCCGTCGCAAGCGTCGCGGCGGCGCCGAATCGGGGCTCGGCCTCGGCCTGTTCATTGCCAAGACCCTGCTCCAGCGCACCGGCGCAACGCTGACGATCTTTAACCGGGACACCGGGGGCCGCGGCGCCGTCGCCCGCGTGACATGGCCGCGACGGCTGTTCGAGCGTGTCCCCGAGGGCGAACCACTTGCCGAAGCCGATGGAGACGCTATGACGTTGCCAAAGGACAACACGGCGGCGTCCCGCACGCCGCAGGAGACGACATGAACGATACCGCTGGGCAGATGGACCCCGCCATTGCCGCACTCGAAGACCGTTCGCTTCTGGTCCTGGACGACGACAAGCCCTTCCTGACGCGCCTTGCGCGCGCCATGCAGCGGCGCGGCTTCGACGTGGTGGAGGCCGAATCGGTGGCCGACGGGATGGCGCGAGTCGAACAGGCGCCGCCTGCCTTCGCCGTTGTCGATATGCGGCTGGAAGACGGCAACGGGCTCGACGTGATCAAGCGTCTCAAGGAGATCCGGCCCGATGCCCGCGCGGTAATCCTGACCGGCTATGGCAACATCGCCACGGCGGTGACCGCAGTCAAGCGCGGCGCGGTCGACTATCTCGCCAAGCCCGCCGACGCCGACGACGTCTTCGCCGCGCTGACCGGAACCATGCAGGACACCCCGTCGCTGCCGGAGACCCCGATGTCGGCCGATCGGGTCCGCTGGGAGCATATTCAGCGTGTCTACGAGCTGTGCGAGCGCAATGTCTCGGAGACCGCGCGGCAGCTCAACATGCACCGGCGCACGCTGCAGCGGATCCTGGCCAAGCGCGCGCCGAAGTAGCGCGGTCGACGTCGTAATCCCGGGTAGCGGAGGCCTGGCCGGGGCTCAGAACTCCACCCGGCCGCCAATGCCGGGGTCATGGAGGCCGTGCAGCCGCGCGGCGGCGAGGCGGGCAAAGCGCAGCATCATGGCCCGGCGGGTCGCCGGCGCCAGGCGATGCTCGGGCGCCTCGCGCAGGATCTCCGCGCCGTGCGCGTCGGCGCAGATGAAGCCGGTCTCCTCGGGAAAGATGTCGATCGACAGATCGGGCGGTGCGGCGAAGAACAGCCGGTCGCAATGCAGGCGGTAATCCGGCCACTTGGCATCGGCGCGCAGGTCGGCAAGGCTCGACTTGATCTCGACGATCCAGATCTCGCCCTTGTCCGACAGGGCGACGACATCGGCGCGCCGGCCGCTGGCCAATACCATTTCAAACAGGATGGAATGGCCGATCCAGGCCAGCATGCGCCCCACCCCGCGCCCCACGGCGAGCGCGGTGTCGGACTGGCGCCCGTCGACGGGCGGGGCGAACGGCGCTGGCAGTATCACTCCCGGCCCACGGCCTCCAGATAGGCGATCAGATCGGCGATCTCCGGCGGCTCGAATACGAACTCCGGCATCGGAATCTCATGATGGCCGACAATGATGCCCTCGGCAAATGCTTCCTCAAGATGGACCACCGGATACCGGTGCGCCAGATCGCGCAGCGGCGGGGCCGCCTCATGACGGCTGTCATCGTCGGCGCCGACGGCATGGCACCCGGCACACAGCCGCTCGGCCATCTCGCGCCCGGCCTCAGGGTCGCCAGCCGAGGCCGGCCCGGCAGTGAACGCCAGGCAGCCTGCGGCAAGCACTAGAGTTGCCAGGCGCATCCGATCAGGCCGCGCGGCGTGTTTCGGGCGCCTCGGCCGCCTGTCCTTCGCGCTTCGGCTCGCCAGCAGGCCGGCCCGGCGCCGCCTCCTCGAAGCGCCCGCCTGCGCGCCGTTCCGCCCAGGCAAGCAGCCCCATGAAAATCGCAAAGACAAGGACAATTGCACCGATCACCACCTGTGTCTCGAATGGCATCTTCGTTCGCTCCTCTGCCTCGGATTGCCCGAGGAGAAAAGCACGGCGGGCCAGGAGTGAACCTTGACCTGGCTCAATACCTGCGCCCGCCGGCGCCGCCAAGCACTAAAGGTCCAGCCCCCTGGCGCGCATTTCGAACATGCGTTGATCGCTGGCGCGCGCAAACTCGTCGGCCTTGGCGCGATAGTCGATGAACGACTCATAGGTCTCGCGCGCCAGATCGCTGTCCTCGGCAAGCTCCGCCAGCACGATCTCCGACTGCTCGGCAAGTGCCGTCACCACCTCATCGGGCCATTCCATGAGCTGCACGCCCTCCTGATCGAGCAGCGGGCGGAACGCGTCGGCATTGTGATAGGTGAAGTCGGCCAGCGATTCGGTGGCCGAGGCCATGGCGGCCCGCTTGACGATCTCCTTGAGATCCTCGTCGAGCCCCTCATAGGCCTCGGCGTTGACCATCAATTCGAGCGCCGGGCCGAATTCGTGAAAGGCCGGCATGTAGTAGTATTTGGCGATCCGGTAGAGGCCGAAGGCAAGGTCGTTCCAGGGCCCGATCCATTCCGCCGCATCGATGGTGCCGGCCTGGAGCGCGCCGTAGATCTCGCCGGGCGGCAGCAGCACGACATTGACCCCCAGCCGCCGCATGACCTCGCCGCCAAGCCCGGCGATGCGCATGTTGAGCCCCTGCAGATCGTCAAGGGACTCGATCGGATGGGCGAACCAGCCGCCGGCCTGGGGGCCGGACGAGCCGGCATAGAAGGCGCGCACGCCGAACGGCGCATAGGCGCGGTCCCAGAGCTCCTGCCCGCCGCCGAAATACAGCCAGCCGGAATGCTCGGCCGCGGTGAAGCCGAACGGCACGCCGGTGAAGAAATGGAAGACGCGGTCCTTGCCCTGCCAGAAATAGGGCGCCCCGTGGCCGAGCTGCGCGGTTCCCTCGGCCACCGCGTCGAACACCTCGAAGGGCGGCACCAATTCGCCGGCGCCGTAGAGGGTTATCGAGATGCGCCCGCCCGACATGGTCTCGATCATCCGGGCGCAGCGCTCGGCATTGACGCCGACGCCCGGTGCGCCGGTGGGCCAGGCCATCGCCATGCTCCAGTTGTGCGTCTCTTGCGCGCGCGCCACATGCGGCGCGGCGAGTGCGCCGGCAACGCCCGCGCCGGCCAGGCCTAGCGCCCGGCGCCGATCAATGCCCTTGCCCTGGTTCGTCATTGTCCTGCCCTCCTATGACCGCCTCTTCGCCGCTGGCGGCGGCGATGTTGTCTTGCCCCCTTGGCTCGTGCCATTCAAGCGACTTGTAGTCAAACCCGAGCGCGATGGTCGGCTTGATTACCTCGAAATAGGGAGAAATATCGAAATCCCGCGGGGTGAACAGCGAGTAGTGCCGGATGTGCATGATCTCTGCGGCGGAGTATTCGCTTTCGGGGTGGGACTCGCCCTGCGCGGCCCGCTCAACGCGCGGCAGGATGGGATAGCGCACCTCCTGGAAGGCCTGGGCGATTAGGGTCGAGCAGATGGCGCGCGTCGGATCGCCCGAGCCGAGTGCGAGCATGCGCCGGCGCCAGCGCACCGGCACCGGGGGAAACGGAAACAGGTAGCGCAACAGGTCGATCAGGTTGCGCATGTCGTATTTCAGGCCGATGCGCTGAACCATGTAGTCGACCACTGCGGCGCGGTCCTCGGGCGTCAGGCCGATCGGCCGGCAGATCCGGGTGTTGAACTTGGCGTATTTGGACAGGGGCGCGGCGATGCAGCCATCCTCCACCTCGACCTCGACCAGCGTCGGGCGCTCCGAGCCGTCCTCCGGCTCGGGTAACGCATCGCCGACATAAAGCGCGGCATGGGACCAGGTGGACTGGGTAAGATACTTAATCGCCGCCGAGATCTTCTGGTTGCCCTCCACGAGCAGCACGTCGCCCGGCTGAAGCAGGCGCGCCAGGCGCGCCGGATCGGGCGGCGTCCACGGCTCGTAGCCGACCGATTCCGAGCGCAGCAATCGCGCGATCAGTCGGCCCGTTCGGCCCAGCAGTCGGTCGACGAAGGTCATGCGTGATCCAGGATCGCAAGCGCCCTTGCAGCCCATCAAAGCGCGTTACTGTGCCCTCCGTAAAGTCGGATCGGGCATGCCGGCCGCCCCACCTTGCACCCACTTTCGCCAAGCCCGTAGACCGCCCATATTTGGCCCATGCGCACGGTTCAGCTCGACGCCGACACCCAGGCCCGGCACAAGCTTCGCAATCTGATCCATAGCTGGCTGCTGATCGGCGGCAGCCTGGTGCTGCTCGGCGCCACGGCCTGGGCGCTGGCTGGCCCGGCCGGGGTGATCTGGGCGGCGATGGGCGGCGCGGTGGCGCTCGCCATGTCGCTGCGGGTCTCGCCGGCCATGGTGCTCCGGCTCTACAATGCCCGTCCGATCACGGTGAACGACTTCCCCGAGGGCGTCTACGTGCTGCGCGAACTGGCGCGCCGAGCCGGCCTGCCGCAACCGCCGAAGCTGTTCTACGTGCCGAGCCGCGTCATGAACGCCTTCGCGGTCGGGCAGCCCGAGGAATCGGTAATCTGCGTTACAGACGGCCTGCTGCGCGGTCTCAACATCCGGCAACTGGCCGGGGTCCTGGGGCACGAGATCTCTCATATCCGCAATGGCGATCTGCGGGTCATGGCCATCGCCGACCTGGTCAGCCGGATGACCAGCGCCATGTCGGTGGCCGGCGTGTTCCTCCTGTTCCTCAACCTGCCGCTGCTGCTTGCCGGCAATGCCCCGTTTCCGTGGCTCGGCATTCTGCTGCTGATGGCGGCCCCTACCCTGAGCGCCCTGATGCAGCTCGCCCTGTCGCGGGCTCGCGAATATGACGCCGATCTTGATGCGGCGGGGCTGACCGGCGATCCGGAAGGGCTCGCCGCGGCACTGGCCACGCTGGAGCGTCGGCAGGGCCAGATGTGGGAGATGATGCTGCCCGGCCAACGCATTCCCGACCCGTCGATCCTGCGCAGCCATCCAACCACGCAGGACCGCATTGACCGGCTGATGTCGCTCAAGCCGGCGGGCGAGCGGCGCATCGACCTGCCGGGCGACGGCCGCCAGGCGCCCATCCGCGTGGTGCCGGTGGTCCGCCCGCCAAGGTTCCGGGCCAGCGGGTTGTGGTATTAGCCCGCTCAGCCGTTTCCCGGCCCGTCAGGGCAACCGCCGAGCCCCTCATCGCCGGCGCTGCCATTGCGGCACGGCCGCAACTGGACCCCCGCGTCAAGCGGGCGTCAGAGGACTACAGCATGGGCTCTGCCCAATCCGCTCATCCTCGCGAAAGCGAGGATCCCGCGCTGACTTGCCCCCCCATCAAGGCGCATGAAGGGCAGAGCCCCCACCGCCCCCTCCGTCATGTCGGCGCGCCGCCCCGGATATCCACGCCTTTCCGGCGATGGAGCCCGGCTCACATTCTCGCGTGGCGTGATCGGTAGGTGGGGCGCGGTCGGTCATGCAATGGTGGGGGTGCAGCAAGGACGGGGAAGACGGATGACGGCTTTCCGCGACTCACCGCGCGGCTTTGCCTCACCCGCTCACTTGCGCCAACGTCTATTGCAGGCGCTGCTTGATTTCCTCGATGCTGCGCTCGTTGTACGCGCTCGCTTGCTTGCCGGTCAGGCGCTCGGCCAGGATGTGCTCGGCCGCCGCGATGGCGGCGTCGGCGGCGGCGGCGCGCACATCCGCCACGGCCTGCTGCTCGGCCTGGGCGATCTTGAGCTCGGCCAGCTCCTCGCGCCGGCGCAGCATCTCGTTCATCTGCTCGCGGGTTTCGGCGCGCAGGCGCGTGGCTTCCTCCTGGGCCTGATTGACGATCTCCTGGGCATCGGATTCGGCATCGCGGCGCTTGCGCTGATACTCGGCCAGCAGACTCTGCGCCTCCTCGCGCAGCGTTTGCGCCTCGTCGAGCTCGGACTGGATGCGCTCGGCCCGCGAGTCGAGTGCCTTGGTCGCCATTGCCGGCACCCGGAAATAGAGCACCAGCCCGACGAAGATAAGGAAGGCGACGAAGACCCAGAAATCCGGCGTGAGCAGCATCGTCAGGCTCCTTCTGCGGATTTGAGCGCCGCGTCGAGTTCCTTGTCGCTCGGCTTGTCGCCAATCAGGCTTTCGACGATATCGGCCGCCGCCCCGGCCGCGACCTTGTCGATCTCGGCCAGCGCGCGGTCACGGCTTTCGCCGATGCGTGCCTCCGCCGCCGCGGTCTTCTCAGCGAGCTCGGCTTCGATCCTGGCCCGTTCCTCGGCGAACTCGGCATTGAGCTTGTCGCGGGCCTCGGCGGCGATGCGATGGGCCTTGTTGCGCGCCTCGGTCAGCTCCTGTTCGTAGGCGGCGATGACCTCGTCGGTCTCCTGGCGCAGCCGTGCCGCGGTGTCGAGATCGTTGGCTATACGGTCGCGCCTGCTCTCGATCACCGTGGCGATGCGCGGCAGGGCAACCCGCGACATCAGGAAATAGAGCGCGACAAAAGTGATCGCCAGCCAGACGAGCTGGGGCGCGAAGTCGCCCACCGCCAGTTGCGGCATCCCGGCATCATCTTCGGCGACGCCGAGATCGGCCTCCAGCTCCGCGGTCAGCTCCTGGTCAAGCGCGGGCGCGATCTGTTCGGGCTCCTCGGCCTGCGCCAGGACGACACCGTCGATGCGGATCATCGCGACATTCCGGGCGGTGGTCCGCCCGGCCTCCTTAACGCGTCTATATGACGAAGATCAGGATCAGCGCCACGACCAGGCCGAACAGGCCGGTCGCCTCGGCCAGCGCAAAACCGAGCAGGAGGTTCGGAAACTGGGCCGGCGCCGCGGACGGGTTGCGGATGGCGGCCGACAGATAGTTGGCAAAGATGTTGCCGATCCCCAGCGCCGCCCCGATCAGGGCAAGGCAGGCAATGCCGGCGCCGATATATTGTGCAGCTTCCGCTTCCATGTCCGTGTCTCCTTAGAAGTGTTCCGGAAAGTTGAAGTGACTGTTGGCCTGGCCTCAGTGATGCATGTGCAATGCGTCATTGAGATAGATGCAGGTCAGGATGGCGAAGACGTAGGCCTGCAGGAAGGCGACCAGCACCTTTAGCGCCGTGAACGCCACCATGAATAACAAGGGGACCAGCGCGCCGACCATGCCCAGGACGCCGCCGACGCCCAGCAGCAGCACGAAGCCGGCGAACACCTTCATGATGACCAGTCCGGCGGTCATGTTGGCGAACAGGCGCACCGACAGGGTGATGGGCCGCACCAGATAGGAAATCAGCTCGATGACGATGATCAGCGGCAGCAGGATAACCGGCACGCCGGAGGGGGCGAACAGCTTGAGGAAGCCCAGCCCATGCTTGACGAAGCCGACCGCGGTGACCCCGAGAAACACCGTGATCGCCAGGGCGAAGGTGATGATGATGTGGCTCGTCACCGTGTAGGAATAGGGGATCATGCCGATCATGTTCGCGAACAGGATGAACATGAACAGCGAGAAGATGAAGGGGAAGAACCGCATCCCCTCGCTGCCGGCATTGTCCCGCACCATGTTGGCGATGAACTCGTAGGACAATTCGGCCAGGGACTGCAGCCGGCCCGGCACCAGTGCGCGCCCGCGCATCGACTGGATCATGAACAAGCTGACCAGCGCGACGATCGCGACCATATAGAGGGAAGCATTGGTGAACGAGACGTCGAGGCCGCCGATGGTCAGCGGCAGGATCCTGACGATCTCGAACTGATACATCGGGTCGAAGAAGGCCCCGGTGTCGACAGTCGCCACGCTCTTGTGCTCCTCAGAACATGCCTCAGCGCCGATCCGGCCCGTCGCCGGGCCGTGTCTCGCTGTCGTTCTCCAGTCCCTGCGCCAGCCGGTTCATCCGGTAGGCGTGGTGAATAATGCTCCGCAGTCCTGCCGCCGCGCCCAGGGCGAGGAACAGGAGAAACAGGATGGGCGCCGTGCCCAGCCAAGCGTCGAGCAGCCAACCGATAACGCCCCCCACGAGCAGAGCGGCCAGCATCTCGACGGCGATCCGAAACCCCATGGCGAGGGCCTGGCCCCGCATGGGCGACTCCGGGGCCGGCGCATGACGCTCTCGCGCGCTACGCAACCCGGACTCAAGGCCCCGGCGTCGCCGGTCGAGATCGCCCTTGTCGGCTGATGGCTGCACGGACCCCGTTCCGCGCCGCGGAGGCTTGCTCATCGCGTCAAATCCAAGGATGCGCGCTGCCCCGACGGTACGGCCGGGGCGGCTCACCCCCAAAGCCGGGCGCACCATAGTTTGCGGCCATATCGCTGTCAAGAACGGGGTGGAAACGAATAACCAGTTGAAACAAAATGAGAAATCGTCCATTTCGGCTTCCCGGCAATGGGTCCTTTATCGGCGCATGGCAGTGCCGCGCGCGCCGTGCAACTGGAGCGCCGACGCGGCCGGACGCACACATTGCACCGCGTCGCGCGACGGGCTATAAGGCGCCCGCAGTCGAGCCGCCCGGCGATCCAAGGGCATGCCGTGGCGGCTCTCAAATGCTCACTCGACAGGGCCGATTCGCATTCCGCGCCGTCGCGGCGCCCCGGGAGCGCATCGGCCGCCTGTTCTGAGCCAGTTGAATCAGGAGACGAGCAAAATGCCCAAGCAGAAGACCAAGAGCGGCGCCAAGAAGCGATTCAAGGTGACCGCGACAGGCAAGATCAAGGTCCAGCAGGCCGGCAAGCGCCACGGCATGATCAAGCGCACCGCCAAGTTCGTCCGCAAGGCCCGCGGCACCACGGTGCTGTCGGAGGCGGACGCGCAGATCGTGCGCAATTTCCTGCCCTATGCCCGGCGCCGGCGTCGCAAGGCGACCCCCGCCGCCGGTTCCAACGACTGATCGAGGAGGCCTGTCATGTCACGCGCAACCCGGGGCGTCGCCGCGCACGCCCGCCACAGCAAGGTTCTCAAGCGCGCCAAGGGCTATTACGGCCGGCGCAAAAACACCATCCGCGTCGCCAAGCAGGCGGTCGAGAAGGCGGGGCAATACGCCTATCGCGACCGCAAGGCGAAGAAGCGGAATTTTCGCGCCTTGTGGATTCAGCGTATCAATGCCGCCAGCCGCGAGCACGGCCTGACCTATGGCCGATTTATCAACGGTCTCGGAAAGGCCGGGATCGAGGTCGACCGCAAGGTGCTTGCCGATCTGGCGGTGCGCGAACCCGCCGCCTTCAAGGCCCTGGTCGAACAGGCACGCGCCGCACTCGCCTGAGACCCGTCGGTCTTTCCGCGACCGGTTGCCCGACACGCCGCGATGTGCCGGGCGGGGTCCGCGACCGCCTGTTGTCGACGTCCCGGACCCGCTTCCTCGCGCTTGAGAGGTAAGACAGGAGACGATCGCCATGGGCGATTTGGAGCGGCTGGAGGCCGACATTCTGGAACAGGTGGACAGCGCCGCCGATGAGGCGGCGCTGGAGGCCGTGCGCGTCGCCGCGCTCGGCAAGAAGGGCGCGATCAGCGAGCTCCTCAAGGGGCTCGGCAGCCTGAACCCGGACGAGCGCCGCGAGCGCGGCGGCGCCGTCAACCGCATTAAGGAGCGGGTCGGCGCGGCGATTCAACACCGCCGCGACGCGCTGCGGGAAGTCGAGCTGGAGCGCCGGCTGGCCACCGAGCGCCTCGACGTGACGCTGCCGGTGCGCGAGGGCCCGCAACAGGCCGGGCGCATCCACCCGGTCAGCCAGGTCATGGACGAGATGACGGCGATCTTCGCCGATATGGGCTTCTCGATCGCCGAAGGCCCCCATATCGAGGACGATTTCCACAACTTCACCGCCCTCAACATTCCCGAGGAGCATCCCGCCCGCCAGGAGATGGACACCTTTTATTTCCCGGAAGGGGCGGATGGCCGGCGCATGCTGCTACGGACGCATACCAGCCCGGTGCAGATCCGCACCATGATGGGGCGGCAGCCGCCGATCCGCATCATTGCGCCGGGCCGGGTGTTCCGCTGCGACTACGACCAGACCCACACGCCGATGTTCCATCAGGTCGAGGGTCTGGTCATCGACGAGCGCGCCCATCTCGGCCATCTCAAATGGGTCCTCGCCGAATTCTGCAAGGCGTTCTTCGAGGTCGATGATGTACGCATGCGATTCCGGGCCTCGCACTTTCCCTTCACCGAGCCGTCCATGGAGGTCGACATCAATTGCGACCGGTCGGGCAAGGAGCTGAGGATTGGCGAGGGTGACGACTGGCTGGAGATCCTCGGCTGCGGCATGGTTCATCCCAGCGTCCTGCGGGCCGTCGATCTCGATCCGGCGCGCTATCAGGGTTTCGCCTGGGGCATGGGGATCGACCGCATCGCCATGCTCAAATACGGCATGCCGGATCTGCGCGCCTTCTTCGCCGCCGATCTGCGCTGGCTTAGGCATTACGGCTTCGCGACGCTCGACGTTCCGAGCCTGGCGGGAGGCTTGAGCCGATGAAGTTCACCCTTTCCTGGCTGAAGGAACATCTCGAGACCGACGAGAGCGTGGAGGCGCTCGCCGAGACACTGAGCCTGATTGGGCTCGAGGTCGAAAGCGTCGACGATCCGGCGGCCGCCCTGGCGCCGTTCAAGGTGGCGCGGGTGATCGACGCCAAGCAGCATCCCGATGCCGACAAGCTGCGGGTCTGTCTGGTCGATACCGGCGCCGATCAGGTGCAGGTGGTGTGTGGCGCGCCCAATGCGCGCAGCGGCATGAAGGGCGTCTTCGCACCGATCGGGACCGACATTCCCGGCACCGGGCTTCACCTCAAGCCGACCAGGATTCGCGGCGTCGAGTCGTCGGGCATGCTGGTCTCCGAGCGCGAGATGGGGCTGTCGGAAGATCATGAGGGAATCATCGATCTGCCGGAGGACACGCCGGTCGGCACGCCGCTGGCCGAGGTGCTCGGCCTCAACGATCCGGTCTTCCATGTCGCCGTCACGCCGAACCGGTCCGATGCGCTGGGCATATCGGGCATCGCCCGCGATCTGGCGGCCAAGGATATGGGCAGGCTGAAAACGCCGGATATCGCGCCGGTGACCGGGGATGGGCCATGTTCGGTCCCCCTCAAGCTCGATTTCGCCGCTGAGGACCGGCATCTGTGCCACGCCTTCGCGCTCCGCCTGGTGCGCGGCGTGACCAACGGGCCATCGCCTGACTGGATGCAACGCCGGCTCAAGGCGATCGGGCTGAGGCCGATCAACGCGCTGGTCGACATCACCAATTATGTGACCTACGACCGCTCGCGCCCGCTCCATGTCTTCGATGCCGCCAAGGTCAAGGGCGGGCTCACCGTGCGCCGGGCGCGGGCCGGCGAGGAAATCCTCGCCCTCGACGGGCGCACCTACCGGCTCGACGAGACCATGGTGACCATCGCCGACGAGGCCGGCCCCGAATCGATCGCCGGCATCATGGGCGGCGAGCATTCGGGCTGCGACGAGTCGACCACCGACGTGCTGATCGAGTCGGCCTTGTGGGACCCGATCAACATCGCGCGCACCGGGCGGATCCTCGGTGCCGAATCGGATGCCCGTCATCGCTTCGAGCGCGGCGTCGATCCAGCCTTCACGGTTCCCGGCCTGGAGCTTGCCACGCGGCTGGTGCTCGATATCTGCGGCGGCACGCCGAGCGAGGTCACCATTGCCGGCGAGATTCCCGAGCCGGACCGGATCATCGATTTCGATCCGCGCGAGATGGCGCGGCTCACCGGCCTCGACGTGTCATTCAAGGAGATGAAGGTCATTCTCACCCGGCTCGGCTTCTGGGTCGCCGGGAGCGAGGAGGCGCCGCGCGTCGCGGTGCCGTCCTGGCGGCCAGACGTGCACGAGGCGGCCGATCTGGTGGAGGAGATCACCCGCATTGTCGGCGTCGACCGGGTGCCGACGGTGGCGCTGCCGCGCCCGCCCGAGGTTGCCAAGCCGGTGCTCACGCTCAAGCAGACCCGCGAGCGTGACGCCCGGCGCGTCCTCGCCGCGCGCGGCCTGGTCGAGGCGGTCACCTGGTCGTTCATCCCGGCCGCGCATGCCGCCCTGTTCGGCGCCGGGGGCGATGCGCGCATCGTCCTCGACAATCCGATCTCGAGCGAGATGAGCGACATGCGCCCGAGCCTGCTGCCGGGGCTCATAACCGCGGCGCAGCGCAATGCCGATCGCGGCTGTGCCGATGTCGCACTGTTCGAGGTCGGGGCCACCTATCACGGCATGGCACCGGACGATCAGCGCGACATCGCGGCGGGAGTGCGGCGCGCCACCGCCAAGCCGGGCGGGGCGGGGCGGCACTGGTCCGGAGCGGCCGACACGGTGGATGCCTTCGACGCCAAGGCCGACGCGATAGACGTCCTGTCGATGCTGGGCGCACCGGTTGGCTCAGTCCAGGTTCAGCCGGGCGGCGGCGACTGGTATCACCCCGGCCGTTCGGGCCTTCTGACCCTGGGCCCGAAGACGGTGCTCGCCCGCTTCGGCGAGCTTCACCCGCGTATCCTCTCCGCGCTTGATGCCAAGGGGCCGATGGTCGCCTTCGAGGTCTATCTCGACGCCGTGCCGGCGCCGCGCGCCCGGGCGACGCGGGCGAAGCCGGCGCTCGATGCTTCGGATCTGATGCCGGTGACCCGCGATTTCGCCTTCGTCGTGGATGAACAGGTGCCCGCCCAGGACATCCTGCGCGCGGCGCGCGGGGCGGAGAAGACGCTGATCGCGGCGCTCAACGTGTTCGACGTGTTCACCGGCGCCACCCTCGGCGCGGGCCGGAAGTCGGTCGCCATCGAGGTGACGCTGCAGCCGCGCGACAAGACCTTGACCGACGAGGAGATCGAGGCGGTGGGCCAGCGCATCGTCGCGGCGGTGGAAAAGGCAACCGGCGGGACCCTCAGGGGGTGAGGCAACCCCGCATTGGTTCCCGGAGACGAGGCGATGGCGCCTCCCCCGTCGTCATGCCCGCGCTCCGTCGCGGGCATCCACGTCCTTCCGGCACTTGCGCCCTGCCCGACGCCCGCATGGATGGCCAAGGCACCCACTCCCCGGCGGGGAGAGGCAACGCAGGCCGCCGGAGATGTGCGAGATGCGGACTAACTCGCATAGGGGTTGTCGGGCTTGCGCAGATGAAGGCGCACCGGCACGCCGACAAGATCGAAGGTCTCGCGCAGGCCGTTCAGCAGGTAGCGGCGATAGGATTCGGGCAGCGCATCGGCGCGGCTCGAAAAGGCGATGAAGGTCGGCGGGCGTGTCGATGCTTGGGTGACGTAACGCAGCTTGATGCGCCGCCCGGCCACCGCCGGCGGCGGGTGATGGTCGATCAGCGCGGCGAACCACCGGTTGAGCTCACCCGTTGAAACCCGGCGGTTCCATTTTTCATGGGCGTCGAAGACAGCGCCCATGAGTCGGTCCAGCCCGCGCCCCGTCAAGGCCGAGACGGGGACCAGCGCAACGCCGCGGACCTGCGCGATCAGCCGGTCGGCCTCGGCGCGCAGTTCGGCCAGCCGGCGGTCCGGCTCGCCCACCGTGTCCCACTTGTTGAGCGCCAGCACCAGCGCCCTGCCCTCATTGACCACATGCTCGGCGATCTGAAGATCCTGCTTCTCGAAGGGATGCTCGGCATCGATGACCAGGACCACGACCTCGGCGAACCGGATCGCCCGCAGGGCATCGCCCACCGACAGCTTTTCCAGCCGCTCGTGAATCCGCGCCTTGCGCCTGAGCCCCGCGGTGTCGATCAGCCGGACCGGCCGGCCCCGCCAGTCCCAGTCGACCGCGATGGCATCGCGGGTGATGCCCGCCTCCGGCCCAGTCAGCAGCCGCTCCGCGCCGATCAGCCGGTTGACCAGCGTCGACTTGCCGGCATTCGGCCGACCTACCACGGCGATCTTGACCGGCCACTCGGCCCCATCCGCGCCGGCCTCGCGGTCCGCCTCTTGAGGCAGCTCTCGCGCGGCGGCGACCACCGCCTCGTGCAGCTCCCCGATGCCGCCGGCGTGCTCGGCCGATATGGCAATCGGCTCGCCAAGGCCCAGCGCATAGGCGTCATAAAGGCCCGCCTCGGCTGCCTTGCCTTCGCTCTTGTTGACCGCGAGCACGACCGGCTTGCCGGCCCGGCGCAGCAGGTCGGCGAACTGATGATCGGTCGGCGTCACCCCGGCCCGGCCGTCGATGACGAAAAGCACGATATCGGCTTCGGCGACCGCCGCCTCGCTCTGGGCGCGCATGCGCCCGCTCAGGCTCTGGGGGTCGGCGTCCTCAAAGCCGGCGGTATCGAGCACCGTCATCTCCACGCCGTCGAACTCGGCGCTGCCCTCGCGCCGGTCGCGGGTCACCCCCGGCGTATCGTCGACCAGCGCCAGACGGCGGCCGACCAGCCGGTTGAACAGGGTGGACTTGCCGACATTCGGCCGACCGACAATGGCAACTACCGGGCGTTTGGCTGACGACATGACCTTCGACCAGGGCGCGATGACAGGGCCCCCGGCTGGCGGATCGGTCCCCTGCCCGTCCGCCCCGGCGGGCCGGACCCTAACCTGAGAACCAGCTCGCGGGGAGCCTTGGTGAACCGGCGGGCGGCGTTCAGAGGGCGGTCAGGCTGCCGCCATTATCGAGCACGAAGATGCGCCCGCCCGCCGCGATCGGCCCGATATAGACCGGGTTCCCGATGCTTTGGGTTGACACTACCGAACCGTCGGACGGATTGAGGGTGACCACGCGGCCGTCGGAGGTGCCAACCCAGAGCTGGCCCCCGGCCAGCAACGGCCCGGCCACGTCGACGCTGCCCTCCTCGCTGGCCAGCGACTGCCGCCAGCGCACCCGGCCGTTCGACCGGTTGAACGCCACCACTTCGCCCGACATGGTCGCCACGAAGATCGAATTCCCGGCAACCGCGGGGGTGTGCGAGCTGGCGACATTCTGCGCCCATAGGCGTTCGCCGCTTTGCGCGTTCACGGCGATCATGCGCCCCGACACGCTGACCGCGTAGACCACCCCGTCATAGACCACGGGCTTTGCCACGACATCGTTGAGGCCGGACACCGTGGTGAACCGACTGGCGCCGGTCAGCGCGTCGTACCATTGCGGGTCGCCCGACTCCACGTCGAAGGCGATGATCTCGCCCGAGGAATACGGCACGATCACGCGATTGCCGACAACCGCCGGGCTGGCATTGCCCAGGACGCCGGCCTGTTCGCCGGTCCCCCGGAATGTCCAGAGCGAACTGCCATCGGACACATCCAAGGCGTGCAAGACGTTGTCAGCCGTGACGATATAGGCCCGGCCGTTGGCCACGGTCGGCGCGCTGCGCGCCGGTGCGCCCATCTCCGCCGTCCAGGCAACGCCGCCGGAGCCCGGATTAACCCCGTGGACCTGGCCGAACGGCGTGGCAGCGACGAGCAGGCCGCCATCGGCGGCGATGCCGCCGCGATATCCGGAGCCGCGCTGCCCCTCCGGGCGCAGGCTGGCTGACCAGGACCGCCCGCCTCCCGACAGGGAATAGGCGGACAGATTGCCCTGTGGGTCCATGACGTAGACCTGGCCCTGATAGACGATCGGCGAGGTGGTCAGACGCCCGCGACGATCGAGACGCGCGACCGAGGTCGACCACGCCGTCCCGCCGCTGCCGGCATAGGCAAGGTGACCCGGCGCGTTGGTTGGCACGCCGCCCGGCTGGGCCCAATCGGAATTGGAGTTCTGCTCCGGCAGGGACACCGGCGAGCCTGCGCCCTCCGGATCGACGACGAGGCGGTCCGGGCTGTCGAGCACCGGGCGGCGTTCGCCCGGCAGGCGGCGTTCCGGCCGTTCGAACAGGCCGAACACATCGGCACTGCGCAATATCTGACCGGAATCGGCGCAGCCCGTCGCCGTCGGCAGAACCAGGGCAAGCCCGAGGAGAATGGCCAGCGGCCGAGCCGCCAAGCGCTCCGCCAGGCGGGCACGACCGGCGGCAGGCGCACTCCGGCGGCGCCGCAACGGGTGCGGGGCACTGTATGAAACGGGCATATGAGATCCCCCTTGAACATCTGCGGCGGCTCCTGCGCCGGCTACTACGGCTACTGGCTCGCGGTCTCGTCGCCCTGGGCCGGCGCCTGATCGGCCGCTGTCAGCGCGATCATGAGCTGACTGCGATTG
This sequence comes from Rhodobiaceae bacterium, assembly GCA_007118805.1. GTDB lineage: Bacteria > Pseudomonadota > Alphaproteobacteria > Rhizobiales > Tepidamorphaceae > SKQW01. Next base: position 23,995 of record SKQW01000169.1, read on the forward strand.
CGCAGATCCTCCGGCGCCTCGCCATCGGCCACGATATCCTGAAAATATTCGGCGGCACGCGCTGAATCGCCCTCGTCATAGGCGGCCAGCCCGAGAATCTCGCGGGCCGAATGCCGCCAGGCACTCTGCGGCGCGGCCAGATCCCCAAGGCGCTCTTCGAGTTCGGCATAGCTGACCTCGCCCACGAGCAGATATCCCGCCCGGATGCGCGCCAGGTTGCGGACCCTGCGATCGAGGCCGGAATCGGCCGCGAGTGCGTCATAGGCCTCCGTGGCGGCCGCCCGTTCGCCGGTTTCGGCCAGTTCAGCCGCCACCCGAAGCCGCGCCAACGGCGCGAACGGCCCGCCGCCCTCGGCGATATCCTCGAACGCGGCCCGGGCCGCCGAGGCATCGCCCCTTTCGGCGAGCATCAGGGCCTCGTAGTAGGTCTCGCCGGCGCCCGCGGCCTGTCTTTCAGTGTACCATTCCCAGCCGCGCCAACCGGCGGTGCCGAGCACGATGAGGACGGCGAGGCCGACGACCAGCAATCCGTAGCGATCCCACAGCCCCTTGAGCCGCTCGCGCCGGACGTCCTCCTCGACCTCGCGAAAAATATCGGACATGCGTTAAATGCTCGCCCCTGCTTTATGCTGCGCCGGGTCCCGGCGCCACTCCACCACCCTCAAAACAGCATCGGTGCCGCGCGCATGCCGGTCCGGCCCGCGAGGCGGGCGGAACAGGCTGTGATTACGCACTCATTGAGCCGATATCAAGGCATCACTAAGGCACCCGCCCCGGCGGCGATCTCACAGCGGCGACACGCCGAATAGCACACGATGAAGATAGAGCACAAACAGGGCATAGACAGCCAGGCCGACGATCACCGCCAGCGCGTCGTTGCGTGGCCCGGCCGGGGCTACGGCAAGGGGCGGCGCCCCGTCGCGCCGCTTGAGCGAGATGCGGTCGGCCACCGCCCAGGCGAGAAAGCCGCCGAACAGTACGACATCGGCCAGCGTGCCATTGGCCAGCAGATGCGCGAGTGCCCACAGCTTGACGCCCGCCAGCATGGGATGCTTGAGCGCCGTCTTGATGCGCCCCGGCAGGTAGGCCGCGGCGATCAGCACGAACACCGGCACCATGAGCAGGACCGCCAGATGCCGCGTCCAAATCGGCGGCTGCCACAGGACGATGGGGTCGGCGCGCGCCGCGCCGTACCCGATAACGATCAAGACGATGCCGACGAAGGCGATCAGCGAATAGACTGCCTTCCAGGCACCCTCCCCGTGCTGTGCCACCATACGCTCGCGGAATCCGGGCGCCACGATGCGCACCGAATGCCCGCCCAGGAACAGGATCATGCCAAGAATTAGGACCGCCATGGCCAACGTCTCCCTTGCTGACGATGGCGCCTTGTAGCAGCAGTTGAGGCGAGTCGCCCCACCAATCCCGGCCACCATTGGGAGCATGCACCGATGACGTTTTCACTGCTCGCCCGCGATCCGCGAACCGGCGAGATCGGCGGCGCCACGGCGACCGGCCTGCCGGCCGTGGGCGGCTTCGTGCTTCACCTTCGGGCCGGCGCCGGCGGCATCGCAACGCAAGGCTATTCGACCAACACGCTCTACGGGCCCCGCGGCTTGCGCCTGCTGGAGGACGGCGAGACCGCTGAGGCGGTCTGTCGGCTGCTGACCGACAATGATCCGGGGCGCGGCGCGCGCCAGCTCATCGCCATCGATGAGGCCGGCCGCACCGCCGGCTGGACGGGCCAGGCGAATATCGATCGCAAGCTGCATATCTGCGCGCCGGACCTTGCCGTTGCGGGCAATTGGATCTCTTCGGAGGCGACGGTTTTCCGGATGCGCGAGGCCTATCGGGCAGCGACGGCGCGGCCAATGGCCGAGCGGTTGATCGCCGCGCTGGCCGCCGGCGAGGCGGCGGGGAGCGACAGCCGCGGGCTGCAATCGGCGGCCCTCGCCGTGGTTGGGCGAGATCGGCCACCGCTGGAGCTCCGGGCCGACCTGAGCGACCAGCCGATCGCCGAGCTCGCGCGGCTCCTCGAGGCGGTCGGCAGCGCCGAGTTCAAGACGTTCTACGAGCGCCTGCCCACCCTCGCCTCCCCTGCGCGCGGCTGACCATTCGAGAGGTCGATCACGACGTCGTCGCCGCGTCGCAAAGCCGATTGATAGTGGTGCAGCTTGGGAGTAGCGTAATCGCAATCAAAAGTATGCCTCGGGCAACGCCAACTGGAGGGAGTCATGTCAGACAAGCTGAACTATCTCGCGCGGGAAGCTGCGCGCGGCCGGCTGAGCCGGCGGGAGTTTCTGGGCCGCGCCGCGGCGCTCGGCGTGACCACGGCCGCGGCGGGCACGCTGTTGTCTTCGGCCGTCAAGGCGGCGGGGCCGAAGCGCGGCGGCACGGTGCGGCTCGGCCTGTCGGGCGGCGAATCGACCAACAGCCTCGACCCCGCCACCTGGCTTACCCAGGTGCCGCAGAATTTCGGCAAGACCTGGGGCGAGACCCTGGTCTACCAATCGCCCGAGGACGGCTCGGCGCTGCCGCTGCTGGCCGAATCCTGGGACGCATCGGAGGACGCTTCGGAATGGGCGTTCCGGATTCGCAGCGGCGTGCTGTTCCACGATGGCACCGAGATGACCGCCGAGGACGCCGCTCAGACCCTGCGCCGCCATGCCGACGAGGAGACCCAGTCGGCGGCGGCCGGCGTGCTGACCGATATCGAGGATATCCGGGTCGACGGCGACAATGTCGTCGTCACGCTTGCCCGCGGCAATGCCGACCTGCCGCTGCTGCTGACCGACTACCATCTCGTCGTCCAGCCCAATGGCGGCTATGACGAGCCGGCAGCCGGCATCGGCACCGGCCCCTATCGCATCGAGGTCAATGAGCCCGGCGTGCGTCATGTCGGCGTGAAGTTCGACGATTACTGGCGCGACGATGTCGGCTTCGCCGACTCCATTGAGGTCCTGGTGATGAACGACACCACGGCCCGTGTCTCGGCGCTCCAGTCGGGCCAGGTCCACATCATCAATCGCGTCGAGCCGCGCCTCGTCGAGCTGCTCGAAGGCGCCTCGGGGGTGACGGTGGAAACCGCGCCCTCGCGCGGCCATTACGTGTTCATCATGCACTGCAACACGCCGCCCTTCGACAACAACGATCTGCGCATGGCGCTCAAGCTGGCCATCGACCGCGAGGCGATGGTCAACCAGATCATTCTCGGCCACGGCACGGCCGGCAACGACTTTCCGATCAACGAGGCCTACGCGCTGTTCCCAGAGGGCATCGAGCAGCGCGCCTACGACCCAGACGAGGCGCGCCACTACTATGAGCGGTCCGGCCATGAGGGGCCGATCGTGCTGCGCACCTCGGACGTCGCCTTCGCCGGCGCGGTCGATGCGACGGTGCTGTACCAGCAGCAGGCCGCCCAGGCCGGGATCGAGATCGAGGTGCGCCGCGAACCGGGCGACGGCTACTGGGAGGAAGTCTGGAACAACCAGCCCTTCTGCGCCTCCTACTGGGGCGGCCGGCCGACCCAGGACGCCATGTACTCCACCGCCTACTATTCCGAGGCGCCGTGGAACGACACCCGGTTCTTCCACGACCAGTTCGATTCGCTCCTGCTCGAGGCCAGGGCGGAGCTCGACCAGAACCGGCGCGGCGAGCTTTATCGGGAAATGGCCCATATCGTGCGCGACGAGGGCGGGCTCATCCTGCCGATGTTCAACGACTTCATCGACGCCCGGCGCGACGAAGTCCAGGGATGGGTGACTGATCCGAACCACGAGACCTCGAACCTGTCGGCCGCCATCCGGGTCTGGCTCGACACATAGGGACCGCTCGGCGTGAGCGGCCCGCTCCTGCGCATGATCGCCCAGCGCATCGCGCTGGGCATCCTCCTGCTCTGGGCGGTCTCCGTGCTGATCTTCGTCGGCACGGAGGTTCTGCCCGGCGACGTGGCGACGGCCATACTCGGCCAGCAGGCGACCCCTCAGGCGCTGGCCAATATCCGCCAGGAGCTTGGCCTCGACCGTCCCGCCGTGGTGCGCTACTTCAGCTGGCTCGCCGGTGCCGTCCAGGGCGACTTCGGGCAGAGCTTCACCACCCGCGTCGATATCGCCTCGGCGATTGCCGGCCGGCTGCGCAATACGCTGGCCCTGGCGCTGGCCGCCGCCGCCATCGCGGTGCCGCTCGCCATCACCCTCGGCATACTCGCGGTGCGCTACCGCGACACCGCCTTTGACCGCGGCATCTCGATCGCCACCCTGTCGACCATTTCCCTGCCGGAGTTCTTCTCCGGCTATCTGCTCATTCTCTTATTCGCCGTCACGCTGGGCTGGTTCCCCTCCAACGCCACGGTCTATGCCGGCATGGATCTTGGCCAGCGCCTGTGGGTCATGGCGCTGCCGGTCGGCACGCTGGTTCTCGTCGTGGTCGGCCACATGATGCGGATGACGCGCGCCGCCATCCTCAACGTGATGTCGTCGGCCTATGTCGAGACGGCCGAACTCAAGGGTCTCAGCCAGTCGCGCATCATCTGGCGCCACGCCCTGCCCAATGCGGTCGCGCCCATCGTCAACGTGGTGGCGCTTAACCTGGCCTATCTCGTCGTCGGCGTGGTCGTCGTCGAGGTCATCTTCGTCTATCCCGGCATGGGCCAATACATGGTCGACCATGTCACCAAGCGCGATTTGCCGGTGGTGCAGGCCTGCGGGCTGATCTTCGCCACCGTCTACATCACCCTAAACCTCATCGCCGATCTGGCCGCCATCCTGGCCAATCCCCGGCTC
>SKQW01000158.1 GCA_007118805.1 Rhodobiaceae bacterium
ACTCCGTGCCCCAATCCGCTTCGCTCTCAAAGGATAGTTCACCGCCGTGGCGGACAATGATTTCCCGGGCGATCGCAAGTCCCAAGCCAGTTCCCCCTTTTTGGCGGGTATCAGAAGAATCTGCCTGGGAAAACCGGTCGAAGAGCCGGCCACGGAATTCTTCTGGGATTCCGGACCCGCGGTCTCGCACTGATATCCGGCACCTGCCCGAGCCGGATGACGTTGACACCGTTACGAGCCCGTCGGGAGGGGAGAACTTGATGGCGTTCGACAGGAGGTTGGTCAGCGCCTGGACGAGACGGTCCGGATCACCCAACACCTCCGGCATATGCTCCGACGGTTCGTAGTCGATCCGGATACCGAATTTCTCGGCATAAGCCGCATTTGCTTCGACTGTCTGCCGGATGAGCGAATTCGGGTCGACGGGCTTCATATGGAATGGCATCCGCCCGGATTCGATCTTCTCAATATCCAGAATGTCGTTGATGAGGCGCACGAGGCGCTCACTGTTGGCGTGCGCTATGTCGATCAGCCGGGCCGCCTTGTCAGATAACGTGCCACCCGCCCCGCCGGCTAGCAGGCTGAGCGATCCGGAAATTGAGGTGAGTGGCGTGCGCAGTTCATGGCTGACCGTGGAGACGAACTCGCTCTTCAGCTGCTCGACGCGTTTGCGTTCGGAAATATCGCGGGCCAGTGCCAAGCCCATCGCCTGGCCCTCGACCCGCATCAGACTGATCGCAACCTCCATTGGAAACGTCGAACCGTCGCGGCGTTGCCCGGTCAACTCATGCAGCCCCACGCGAGGCACACCGCGCGGCCCGCGCTCGAGCGCATGGTCATTATCCTCGTTTTCCTGGAGCAGGACGCTGAAATGAGCCCCGACAACCTCGTCTGCCGAATACCCGAACAGGCGTTCTGCCGCCGGGTTGAAGCTCTCGATAGTGCCATCCGGCTTCAATGCGGCAATCCCGTCCAACGCGTTCTCGAAGATTGCTTCGTGCCTGGCCAACGTCTCGCGCAGGGCCCTCAGGATTTCGTCGCGATGGGCCACCTGTGCCAACTCTCTCGCCGCAAAGTGTGCGGTCGAAAGGAAGCCTTCCAGGCGCTCTGGAGAACCGGCACCTGAAAGCGCGATGACGCCGAGCTTTTCGCCCTTAAACTTGGCCGGAATGATGAGACTGTGGCTGTCGCCCTCTTGCGCAGGAACGATCCCGGGCTCGTTGGCATTGCCGACAACGCGGCCCCAATCGAGCGGAGTGTCATGTTCGGGATCACCCTCAGTCTGAGGGAAATCCTGTAGTTCGATGATTTCGCCCGAGTGCGGTGCAAGACGAATAACGGTGGCTTTGGCGGCTCCAAGGTAGGTGCGCAAGGTTTCTGCAGCGGCACCAAGAGCAGCGGCGAAATCGGGCGCCGCATTCGCATTCGCAGCGACATTGCGCATGGCTTCCGCCAAGTGCTCCTGAAGCCCCAATGCCCGCTCTGCCTGCAGCCTGGTGCGAAGATGACGCATAACAAGCAAACCTGCGGCAGCGACGATTAGAACGCTCGCGCCGATCGCGAGTAGAGCGACAACGGCTGCCCAATCCGATCTGGTTTCGATCTCGGCAACACCAGCCGCTACCCGTGCGGATTGTTCTTCGCTGATGGCCTCCATAATGTCGCGGATCTCGTCCATCAGCTCGCGTCCGCGCCCTTCGGTCACGAACGCCATAGCATCAGCCTCCCGGCCATCTTGTCGGGCGAGGATACCGCGCCGGGTATGACGGAGCTTCTGGTCGATCCGGGTTTGCAACTCGTAGAAGCGTTGCATCTGAACCCGCTGGCCCTCGATCAAGGCTTCGAGCGACGCCATTTCTTCCGGCAGACGGTCTAGAGCGATGCCATAGGGCTCGAGAAACCGGTGATCGCCGGTAATTATGAACCCCCGTTGGGCCGACTCGGCGTCCTGAAGCAAAGAGAAAACGTTCTGCTTGTGGGTGGTGGCCGCAATCGACTCATTCAGAAGTTCTCGGGCATCGCGTGCACGCTGGAATTCGTTCGAGATATATGCGGCGACAATCGCGGCGATTGATAGCAGCACAGCAAACAGCAACACTGCGATGAGGAAAATGCGGCGCTGCGTCCGCTCTCCACGCCTTCGGCCGTGCATGACGCAAATCCAGGACACACTGTAGATGAACAAAGTCTCCACCGATCGGCTGCGTTCGGTCAATCCCGCGGACTGGAGAAGCCGCGCACCGAGGTGCGGCTTGTAGCCGTTGCTGACAAATTTTCACTGACCAACGCTGCCGTCTGCGGCCGGAATCGCGAGTTCAACGCGACAGTATCGCCTTCACCGTATGCCCGCCCATGTAGAGGCCGCAGTAGAGGGCGGTGAACGCGATCAGGTGCTCCCAGGGAATCGTCGGCACATGTAGCTTCAGGACGCCGTTGAACAGCACCGGCGTCAGCATGGTGTTCTGGAGCCAGAGATAGAGGTTGAGGTACATGCCGCCGGGCCGCCACCAGTAGGCGAAGCCGCGGTGCTCCGATTCCCGGTCGGCCAGCAGTTCAGCGGTGCGCTTCTCGGAGAGGGCGAGGGCTGCCCATTCGGCACCGCGCTCGGCTTCGAGCTGGGCGAGCCGCGCCACCGCCTCGGGATCGCTCTCGATCTTGCG
>SKQW01000063.1 GCA_007118805.1 Rhodobiaceae bacterium
CGCAACCAACGCTTGGCAACAAAAGCTGCAAACTCGTTTGCAAACCTGTGACCGCTGGCGCTCGGCCGGAGCGCCGCTCACGGTCAAGCCGCGCAGCCAATGTGCTTCCGCCACCGCTTACCTTGGTCGGAAGTCGGACGCACAAGAGCGCCTACAGCAACAGCAGCCACCTCATTCCGCTTGCGGCTCGATCTCAAAGGGCAACAGGCTCAGGCAATGGCAGTATCTGTGCAAGAGTTCCCTGTGGCTGTCCGCACCGAGAAACAACTCGGCCAGCTCATAGGTATAACTGTCCTGGAAGGGAAGTTGCGACAGATGCTGGCCTTCCTGGACGAGTATGCGCACCATAGCGTCAGGATAGGCCTCGTGCAGACGCGCCAGTTCCGCCGCGCCAGGAATGCGCCGCACGACGCCATTCCCGGAACGGCGGATCATGAACTTGGCCGCGGTCCGATAGAGCCCTTGGCGGCGCGGCATGTCGGGCTTGCGTCCGAGCGCCAGATCGATCAGCACCTTCTGGTTGGTCACCCCGTCGACCAGCCGGAAAATCGGGCTGTGTGACTTGGAGATCCGGGCGTTGATCTCCAGCAGCCAGATCTTGTCGGTCTTCGCATTCCAGTAGAACTCGGCATTGAAACCCCCGCCGTCATAGTCCATTCGCTTGACGACCGCCTTGGCAGCGTCAGCCATGCGGTCACACACGCGTCGCGGCAAACGGGTTGGATACTGGTAGCGGGAGAAGGAACTGCGGTGTTGCCCGGTTCGGATTGAGTCCACCACGCCATAGACAACCACCTCGCCATTCCAGACATAGCCTTCGAGCGTGCATTGGTGCCCGTCCGAGATGATCTCCTCGGCAATGCAATGCAACCCGTCGACAGCTTTGATGTCAGGTGGCGGATCAACCAGTTTGAGAAATTCGTTGAACGCACTGCCGAGCGTATGGATGCCGGCACGGATCGCCGGAATGGTCTCGTCGAGGTCGCCGGGCCGATCTATACGAAAGCCCAGATAGGAGGAATGGGCCTTCACCGGCTTGATCCAGTATGGGAAGGCAAGATCGATCTGGGCGCCGGGATGATCGGCGAAAGGGTTTACCGAGCAGTAGCGCGGAAGGAGGTCGGGGATGACCTCGCGCTGAAGATTCCGCGCCCAATACTTGTGCTCGCACCTTGCAACCGCTTCCAGGGTTGGCCCCGGAAGGCCGTGCCGGTGGGCAAGCGTCGGGACCAATGAACTGGTCGGGAAATCGAAATAGCCGATAATCCCGGATACTTCCTCGCTCGCCGCCTTCAGCCGCGCCGAAGCCGTATCAAGAAGTTCACGGAAGTTGATCTTTGTGGAGGGCGGGCGTACTGCCTCGCGGTAGCTCAGCAATTCCCTGAAGTGGAAGGTGCCCGGCGCAATGGTGTTGAGAAGCGCCTCATTGAACGGTTCCAAACCCACAACGAAGAAAGTCTGGGTCATCGGAAAATCCACTCGCCTTCCGCTTTGCCAAGGATTTCGTCTATCGGGCCAAGCCCCAACCAGCCGGTTCCTGTGCGACCAACCATACCCTTGTACGATGAAGGTCGGCCCCGCAGATTGCGCGAAGTCAAAGCGACCAAGCGGAACCACACATTAATCGGCAAACGGGCAGCACGCGAGCTTCGGGGGATTGCCTCCTCGGGCTTATTTAGGGGGCGCCCGACGGCTTCCGGCCCGCCACTCGGGCCAGCAAATCAGAGCAAATTTTCCACTTGGCAGGCAAACCACTCATAGCCGCTTGGGCGGCGCATGGTAGATCCGGGCGATATGGCAGCGACCTCGCTCACCTTCAATTCGGATCTGTGCTGCACGCCGCGTATGCCTGGCCTGGACGATCGCCAAGCGGGCCGCCCTGACCCATGATCTGAACGGGCCGAACTCCTTTCCCGAGCAGTCGACGGCCCAGCCGCCCTCCCGCTTGATCAGCACGTAATCGGCTCTGCTCATTGCACATTCTCCCTAGGCGGCACCGGATGATGTTCGTCGGGACGTCACACGCGCACCGGCCCCCGTGGGCCGATCAGTTCAGTAGTGTAACCACGTGCCCTGACGTGCAGGATAAGACCGTTGACGCCGCGATGGTCGGTGAAAACCACGCCCGCTTGGGCATTCTCGCCGCCTGGCGCCAGGTTACCATGTAGAAACTCATGCGCTCTCAGCGAAACCGCTACAATCTTCCAGGTGGCTGCGCCGGACTTGAGAACTCTGAAGTCCGCATCGCCCGGCGGGACGGTTTCCGGCTCGGCTTGCTGAGCTGAACCTACTTCTGGACAGCAGGCAGGTTGCTCGAGATCCATTACGCTACACCCTCGTGTTGATGTGCCGCTGAGTGGCGCGTTCGACGGGCATTGGGTGCTCTAGCCGTGGCCGTTCGGGCATGCGACCTAACCATCGACCAGCTTGCGCAGTTTGGTTCGGGCTTCGATGATCCGCGCTTGCGCTGCGCTGACAGGGCAGCCCAGGATCTCGGCCACTTCCTTGACGCTGCATCCCACGCCATCGGACAGAAACAAGGGCTCGCGCAGCGCATCGGGCAGCTGAACGAGGGCTTCGCGAACACGTTGCCGCTCCGCTCTCGCCCCTTTGCCAGGCGACGGCATTGGCGGGGCGGGTTGAGCACGCCCGTCCGTATTGAAGACGCGTCGCTGCAGCGCCAAGAGCCAAGCTTTTCGATTGGTTGGCGGTGCGTGCTCGCCAATGTGGACGATCGCTTCCAGCAGCGTGTCCGCGACGAGGTCGTCGGCCATGGCATCGCTGCGGGCTCGCGTCCGGGCGATTGCCCTCAGCAATGGAATACATGAGGCGATATCTACCTGAACCGCGGGGCCACGCCACAGATTCAAGGTGGCGCGGGGCGATTTCGTTGGGGTCAGTCCACGTTGACTCATGGAACACGCAAGGCCCATTTCTCGGCCTTCCCTGATGTGAGCACCTGCGATAGCGGGGGACGCTCCCCCGCTGATGGTCAGTCAGTTCAAGCAGTGCGTCCATTGCGTTGTCGGGGTGATCGCACTGTGAATTTCAGCTGCTCTTGGACGCTCCGATGGCGGGGCTCGGTAAGCCCAGTGCCTCGTTGCATTCTCAGCCAGAGCGGGCGTCCATACTTCGCTCGGCTGGCGCCGGAACGCCGGCGGCATCGCTCTGGACAACGGGAATACGCTTGATCTCCCGGCCAGCGATGACGGAAGGCCGCGGCAGCGCGACCACCGAACGATCACGGCGAAGCGCGTCGACAAAGCGCGACGACCAATAGGCGGCATCGTTGCGCCGGATGGTCGAGATCATTCGGCGCCAGCGTAGCTGCCGCTCGCCCAGGGGCATCGCGAGCGCTCGGTGCACAGCCTGGGCGACATCTTCCAGATCGCAAGGGTCGACCAGGATCGCACCGCCATCGAGCTCGTTCGCTGCGCCGGCAAAGCGTGAGAGGACGAGGACGCCCGGATCGTCGGCGTCCTGCGCCGCCACATACTCCTTGGCCACCAAGTTCATCCCGTCGCGCAGCGGCGTCACCATTGCGACCCGGCTGCGGCGATAGGCGGCCGCCAGGCTCCGCCGGTCGATGCTCTCGGTCAGGAGCTGGGCCGGCGGCACATCGTTCCAGTCGTGCATGGCTTCGAGCGCCGCAAAGGCGTGCCTTACCCGGGCGGCCTCCTTTCGATAGGCGGGGATCCCGCTGCGCCCGATCGGTGCCACCTGAACGAGCGAGACCCGTCGCTCATGCTCGGGATGAAGTTGGAGGAACGCGTCGAAGGTGCAGAACCGCTCCGGGATGGCCTTGCTGTAATCGAGCCGATCGACGGCGATGATTGGGGCTACCTCCGGCCCCAGTGAAGCGCGAACACCCGATGATCCGGATCATCGCCGTTCAGGAGCCCGACCCAGAGTCAATCGTTATTACCACGACTGACATCCACCTGCCCCGGCGTATCGGCGAGACGGTTGATCGGGCGCTCAACGGCACACTGGACTTCCACTACGGCGCCGAGAACTACTTCATCCGCGTGGAATGGACGCGTGATGCCTGAATCGGCCAGCCACAGGCGCATCCACCCACAGGCCCTCTCCGAGTTCCAGCTTCACCTGGAGGAGAGCGCAGTGTGGGTCGAGGCATTGAGATCGCGGCTCGGGTGGGAGAGCGTCGCCAAGTCCCACTCGGCGCTTTGTGCGGTGCTTCAAGTCTTGCGCGATCATCTGCCTCTGGAAGAGGCGATTCAGCTCGGCGTTCAGCTACCGGTACTCTTGCGGGGGGAATACTTCGAAGGATTCCACCCCCGCCGGGACCCGCTGCCCCTAAGCGATCGCGGGGATTTCTTCATGCTGGTCCACGAGGCGATCCATCGCGATCCCGCCATCGAGCCGGAAATGCTGGCCCGGACCGTGCTGAGCCTCGTGGCGGACCGCTTACCTGCCGCCCAGCGCGCGCAGATCGAAGCGGCCTCTCCGGCTCCTTTGCATGGGCTGTGGCCTGACTGACGGCGGCCCGGTCGGCCCCCGTCCAGGCTCTCATGGATCAGGCGCCAAGGTGCGCCCCGAAGGTTGCGGCGCCTCGAGGCCTGTCAGGCTTGCGGAATGATGGCCGGCGGCATGGTCCTGGCGATCTGCACGAAGTCGCTCCACGCGGTCGCCGGCCACACCTCGGTCGTCGCATGGCCGAAGGTTCGGATGATCGTGGCGACCTTGGTCGCAGTCACCACATCCGGCGCAGTGAAGATGTCCACATAATCAGACGGCCCCAGCACGACGTAGCTCGCCTTCCACTCGACGCCGGGGCAGTCGCTTCTGATGCGTCTAATGACCTCGTGGCTCAGTTTCTCCAGCGAGGCCGGGGACTGCAAAGCTTGATGGCTGAGGCGGGTCAGCATGATGAACGTGGTCATCGGTTTACTCCTGACTGAGTCCAGCGCAGTCAATCATTCGGCGGCGAGACGCACATTGCGAAAGATCAAATGATCCACCGGCCCGCCTCATCCGGCCTTGGCCTGCCTGCAATCGGTGGACGGGATGATCTTTCCCGCCCGGGCAGCCCGCGCCATTATGGCATCATGATCAAGGACGCGCTCCGGGCTGCCTACGACCGTTCAGCGCTGCAGCTGATCAAGGCTCAGGATTTAGGCGACCACATCGCGCATGTCTTCGGCCTCGATGATCAGGTCAGGCATGGTGGGATGTGAACTCATCAGCCAGGCATGAAGCGTCATGCCGGTCATGCCGGGCGTCTCGGCAATCTCCTGGAACGACCGGGCGAGCGGATCCGGCGAGCTCAGGTCGCCGCGCTCGACGGCATGACAGTCGGCGCAGTGGGAGCGCGCGTAGTCACGGCCAAAGGAGGGGCTGCCATAGCCGTTGTGGGCGGCGGCGATGACTGGAATCGACACGACAAGCAGCGCAAGAAGGACGGCGCGCATCACGACCTCCATCATCTCGGTCATGAAGCGTGTCCAAGCGTCCACCATAGGGCATTGCTCCAGATCAAACGGTCATCTTGCGGCAACCATTATTGTCTGTGGGGCATGAGGCAGGAGGCTCCGATGGCGTTCCGGTTGAGCAGCCCCGCGTTCGACGATGGTTCCGTCATTCCGGAGCGCCATACCTGCATGGGTGAGGACATCTCACCGCCGCTGGCGTGGCAGGACCCGCCACCGGCAACCAAGAGCTTTGCCCTGATCTGCCGCGATCCCGACGCGCCGCGTGGCACGTTCCATCATTGGGGGATCTGCAATATCCCTGCCGGACAGCATCAGCTTCCCGAAGCCGTTGCCTCCAATGCCGAAGACGCAACAGCATTGCCTCATGCGATCAACGATTTCGGACGGTCGGGCTTTGCCGGACCCTGCCCACCCAAAGGGCATGGTGTCCATCACTACCACTTCCGGCTGATGGCCCTCGATGTGGAGCGCCTCGATCTCGCGAGTGGCGCAAGCTGCTCGGATCTCGTCGAAGCCGCCGAGCCGCATTTGATCGCCTCTGCCGAGCTTGTCGGGCTCTTTCAGCGATGAAAGGAGGAGGAGGTGAAAAGCTTCCCTGTCGATGTTGATCCTGCACAGATCGTTCAGTGGTTGCTGGCTGAGGAGCGCGAAGGTCGCCGCGATTACAACATCTATGCCGCGCGTTCATACTCCTGGGAGCCGGCCCCCGATACCGCAGACTTTCGGCTCGGCGACGAGGAGCAGGAAGACGTCGACCAGGTGACGGCCATCGGCCATCTGGAGATCGCACCGCCTGCAAAGGGCGATGGGTGGACGCTGAGACTGCGCGCCGAGGACGCGCTTGGGCCGCGCACGCCGGAGGACGAGCCGGTGCCCTCCGGAGAGGAGGAGATCGATCTGGCGACATTCGAGGAGCAGTTTATCCGCCCGCAACGGGCGATGATGGAAGTTGAGGGCGAGGCGCGCGACGCCAATGCCAAGAGGCGGCTGCAGCGCCTGCTGCAGGCTATCGAGACCGACCGGCACAGGATGTCGGGATGACCGCTATGCCCGCGCCAGTGGCCATGGCCGAACCCGCAACTCCTGACCGGCTCACGGAGCATGATCGTGCCGTCAACGAGGCACTGGCGGCCAATCTGCGCGAGGTCGCCAACCTCTTGGCACAACAGGACGCCGACAGCTTCCGACCCGCCGCCTACCGGCGCGCCAGCGACACCCTCGCCGGGCTCGTACGACCAGTGACGCGTATCTTTGCGGCAGAAGGGCGGCAAGGCCTGATGGCGCTGCCGGGCATCGGCGCGTCGATCGCGGCGGCGATCGTCGAGATGCTGACGACGGGACGCTGGTCCCAGCTTGAGCGGCTGCGCGGCACGCTGAACCCAGAGAAGCTGTTCCAGACGATACCGGGCATCGGGCCGGAACTGGCCGCGCGCATCCACGAGCGGCTGCATGTCGACACGCTGGAGGGGCTCGAGATTGCAGCGCATGACGGCCGGCTCGAGCAGGTTCCCGGGATCGGGAAACGTCGCGCCGAGCTGATCCGTTCGCTTCTGGCCGAACGCCTGGGCAGACCGCGCCTGAGACGGTTGCGGCGGGAGAGCGAGCAACCGGAGATCGGTCTCATCCTGGACGTCGACCACGAATATCACCGCCGGGCCTCGGCGGGCGAGCTGAAGCTGATCGCGCCGAAACGATTCAATCCGAAAGGCGAGGCCTGGCTACCGGTGCTGCACACCACACGGGCCTCATGGGAATTGACCGCCCTGTTCTCCAATACCCGCCTGGCTCACGAACTTGGCCGGACCCGCGACTGGGTCGTGATCTATTACCAGGCAGGCGATGCCCCCGAAGGACAGTGCACCATCGTGACCGAAACGCGCGGGCCGCTTGCCGGCAGGCGCGTGGTGCGCGGTCGGGAAAGCGAGTGCCAGGTGCACTACGCTCACGTCTTTAAAGCACTTGAAGGGAGACGATGATGAGCGCGACGGGCCTTGAGGTGTTCGACCGTACGCTGCAGACGACCAATATCTGGCTGCACGACCTCATGGAGGATCTCGGGCCCGACAGGCAGGTTGCCTGGCGCGTCCTCGGGGCGGTGCTGCACGCGATGCGCGACAGGCTGCAGGCCGAGCTCGCCGCGCATCTCGGCGCACAGCTGCCCTTGCTCGTGCGCGGTGCCTATTACGAGCAGTGGAAACCGGGCGGCATGCCGAAGCCGTCGCGCCATGTCGACGAGTTCTTGCACGAGATCTCCGAGAACCTCTCCGACCTGCGCCCGATCAACTCGATCGATGCGACGAAGAGCGTTTTCAAGGTGCTTTCGCGCCACATCGATCGGGGGCAGGCCAGGAATGTCCGCACCGCCTTGCCCCATCACATCCGCGATCTCTGGCCTGAGGAGTTCCTGAGGGAGGGCCGGTGATCAGGCCCCCACTTTGACGTCGTTGATGACATCGTCGACGCCGAAGACGGCCCAGGCGTCCCACTCGGCAGCATTGCGGGCCGCCTCCGAACGGACCAGGCCGGTCAGATGGACGGTGCGCTCGCGCACGCCGACGCGGATCTGCGAGGCATCGACAAGAGGATCCTTTTCCAGAGCGACCCGAACCGCTCCCTGGATATTGATCGGGCCATCCTCCTCGGGCGGTTCGACGGCGATACCGTTGACCACATCGCGAGCACCGGGAATCCACCAGGCGAGAACGCCGGCAAGGCGCTTGCTGGCACGGCTCGGCACAGTTCCGTTCAAGATCACGACGCCATCGACGACTTCGATGACGATTTCGCCTGTGCTTTCCGGAAGCGCCTCCCGCACAAGCCGGGGCTCGCCCTTCACGATCTCCTTGATGGTAAGTCCCTGAAAGGCCGGCTCCTGAACATAGGCCTTGCGCAGATGATCACGCATGCCGTCATCGCTGACGCGGCTAACCGGCCGCACACGGACCCGGTCGACCACTCCGGAGACTTCGGGCATGGCGGCCAGGCGCTCAATCGCCAGGCGCTTCATTGCGATGCTGTCGACCTCGGCTGCGATGATTGCCACCCCCTCCTCGTCGATCTCCAGGAGGTCCGGCTTGAAACGTGGCCCGATCCGCGGCTCGCTGCGCATTGCCGAAAGGGCGGCGGAGTTCAGCTCTGGTCGGCCAGCCATGTCCGGTCTCCTCGACGATCAATGAGGTCGCACAATTCATCCACCACCTTCGCGGACACCTCCATGATGTCGATCAAACCGGCCATGCGCGCACCAGGGCAGGTGCGGTTCGAAGGCGGCACCCTTCCCTTACGTTGATCTATCGCAAGGCACGTCTCGTGCGAGCCGCCAATATCGCCGAGTTGCACCGGCCCCTTGGCACGGACGACCCATTCCTCGAGTGATCGACATGCTGATTTGGCGCCTTGTTCCCACCGATACGCTTGATCCGAACTGGCAGGTGAGCTCGCATCGAGAGACCGTCATCGTGCGCGCCGCACGTGAATGCACGGCGCGCGATGCCGCGGCCGCCGCTTTCAGCGTTCCGGAATGCCGCAGTGCTCGCGGGGCGGTGCGGGTGGCGCCTTGGAGACTGCCTTATCTCGTGCGCGCGGAACCGATCGAGCACTCATCTTATTCGCTTGACGGGCCAACGGAAGTGCTGGCGCCATCGTTCAGGCTTACGTGAAGATGCCCCGCCTGGAACTCGGCGCCCGGGCTGCCGCTTCCACTGCGAACCGTTAGCAACTTTGCGGTGGACCGGCCGCGACGGCTTGGACCCTGGAGCAACGGACATGACGCGACACGGAGACGTACCTCAGGGAACGCCGCGCGAGCGGCGGGCCGGCAGCCGTGCCCAGAGCGAGCGTGTCATCGACACCTACAAGCTGAGGAAGAAGCTGCCCGAGCCGACCCGCTGTCCCGATTGCGGAGCGGTCTATGAGGCCGGGCGCTGGCGGTGGACCGAGATCGCGCCTGCTCTGACACATGAAGAGCGCTGCCCAGCCTGCCATCGCATTGCCGATGACTATCCGGCCGGCATCGTGACACTGAAGGGCGCGATGGTTGGGGCGCACCGTGACGAGATTCTCGGTATTGCCCGCAATGCCGAGGCTGCGGAGAAGGGCGAGCGTCCGTTAAACCGGATCATGTCCATCGCGGAGCCCGATACCGAGACGGTCGTCATCACGACCACCGACATCCACTTGCCCCGGCGCATCGGCGAGACCGTGGACCGTGCGCTGAACGGCGAGTTGCACATCCACTATGACGCGGAGAACTACTTCATCCGCGTGGAGTGGCAGCGCGATGCATGAGGCAGGACGGGGTGTCAGCGCCCCCTGTCGGCGCGGCATGCCTACTTGACGACAACGCATGTACAGGGCGCATCGGCCACGATCCGGTGGGCGACGCTGCCGAGAAACAGCGCTTCCACCGTGCCGCGCCCGCCGCTCCCGAGCACGATCATGTCGGCAGCGGCCTGATCGGCGTGGCCCACGATCTCGCGGGCTGGGGATCCCTCGACAATCACCGCTTCGACCCGGTCAAGGCCCCTCTCACGCGCCATGCTTTCCGCCTGATCGACGATCTTACGCGCCTCATGGCCCATGGCATCGGATCTAACCTGGCTTCTTCTTGCATCGTCAGAGGAAGCCTCCGATCTGACCTCGGCCCAGCCGCCATCGTGAACCGGCTGCACATGCAGTATCACCAGCTTCGATCGCTTTTGTGCCGCGAGGTCGACGGCCACATCCAACGCCTTGGCAGCCTGAGGCGAACCGTCCGTGGGGTGCAGGATCAGTCTTACCTCCATCGC
>SKQW01000233.1 GCA_007118805.1 Rhodobiaceae bacterium
CTGTGGCGCTGTCTGTCGAGGCGCTCGAGGCGGGAACCAGCCCGATTGTCTTTTCTGCCCGCGGGCCGGAGGATCCGGTCATTGCCCAGCTTGCCGACAAGGCGCGGGCACTGGGCAAGGACCCCTTTGCGGCGCAGGCCGCGATCGGCAGCGTATTGGGTGAGGTCCTGGCGGCCGTGCTGCGCCGCAGCGGCGTAAAGCGGGCCATCGTCGCCGGCGGCGACACGGCGGGGCGGGCCGCCGCCGTCCTAGGCATCTATGCGCTGGAAGCAGCCGCGCCGGTGGGGCCCGGCTCGCCGCTTTGCATCGCGGCGGCGGACGACCCCGCGGTGCACGGCCTGGAGGTCGCGCTCAAGGGGGGGCAGGTCGGCGGCCCCGACTACTTCGCGCTTGTCCGACAGGGTGGCAGCGGATGACGGCACACATGGATAGGAGACCTTCGGAATGACCCGGATCGCACTACTCGGCGCAGGCGGGAAAATGGGCGTTCGCCTGGCCCGCAACTTGGTGGACGAGCCCTACGAGGTCCGGCATGTAGAGGTCAGCGAAGCCGGTCGCGAGCGACTGCGGAGCGAGCTGGGGCTGGACTGCGTCGATGCCGACGCGGCCCTGTCAGACGCCGATGTGGTCCTGATGGCGGTGCCCGACGCGTTGATCGGTAAGATTGCCCACGGCTTCATCGATAAGGTGAAAAGTGGCTGCGCCATCATCATACTCGATGCGGCTGCGCCCCATGCCGGCGAAATGCCCAAACGCGACGATGTCACCTATTTCGTGACGCATCCCTGTCATCCGCCGATCTTCAACGACGAGACCGTCCCGCAAGCCCGGAACGACTTCTTCGGCGGCATACACGCCAAGCAGAACATTGTCTGCGCTCTCATGCAGGGGCCGGAGTCCGACTACGCGCGCTGCGAGCAAATCGCCCGGGCCATCTACAAGCCGGTCATGCAGTCGCATCGGGTGACCGTCGAACAACTGGCCATCCTTGAGCCGGCGCTCTCGGAAACGGTCGGCGCGACCCTTGTCATGGCCTTGCGCGAGGCAACCGACGAGGCGGTCCGGCGAGGCGTGCCGCGACAGGCCGCTCACGACTTCATGCTAGGCCATCTGAACGTCGAACTGGGCATCCTTTTCGATGCCTTCCCCGGCCAGTTCTCGGACGGGGCGATCATGGCGATCGAGAAGGCCAAGCCGGAGATCCTGCGGGAAGATTGGCTTGAGCGGGTGTTCGCCCCTGAAGCGGTGCTTCGCTCGGTCAAGGAGATCTGCGAGCCACCGCAGAAGGATTAGCCGAGCCGGTTATGCGGCACGGCGGCAACGGCTCCGTTCAGGGGCCAAGTCTCAGGGAGGGAACTGATGAGACGAATGTTACCATCGACAGCAACCGGTGCGCTCCTGTCCGTGTGCCTGCTTGCAACGACGTCCACCGCCTGGTCTCAGTCGGCGGCCGAACGCGCTGTCGAGGCGGCGCAGGAGTATTCTGGCACTGAGATCACGGTGCTCTACGAAGCCGGCCTTCAGGCGCTCGACGCCTCCAACTTTGCCGCGGAGCGCTGGGAAGAATTGACCGGCATCCGCGTCAATGTCGTCGAGTCCCCGGTCGACGAAATCTTCACCCGCATCATGCAGGCCCATCGCGCCGGCACCGCCTCGTTCGACGTCGTCAATGTCATCCCAAACCAGATGCCGGATCTGGCGATGTCCGGGGCGCTTGAGCCACTCGACGACTACGTCGAGCGATACGACTACGCGCAAGAGCTCGAACTGATCGCGCCAGTCTACCGCGACAACTGGATGCGGGTTGAGGGCACCATCTATGGGTTCCCCGACGACGGGGACGTCCTGGTGCTCTACTATCGCAAGGACATCTTCGAGGACCCGGAGAACCAGGAAGCATTTCGCGAGCAGCACGGCTACGATCTCGCGCCACCCACGACGTGGGAAGAGTATCGCGAGATTGGCCAATTCATCACCGACAAATACGCGCCGGAGGTGTACGGCGCTGCGGGTCATTTCCAGCCGGGCAACTTTCAGTACCTGGTCCAACAGCGTTTCCGTGACGAGGGTGGCCGCTTCTTCGATCCGGAGACGATGCGCGCAACCATCAACTCCGAGGCCGGGGTGCGAGCCTTCGAAGGTATTCGCGCCGATCTTGAGATGATGCCGACCGGCGTCGAGCAGTGGGGTTTCGTGGAGAACCTCAACGCGCTTCTGGCCGGGGATGTCGCAATGAGCATCACCTGGCCGCCGGTCGGTCGTTGGGCTGCCGGTTACGGGGCGGAAACCGATGCCCTGGACTGGTTGCCGGAATCACAGGTTTCCGGGCGGATCGGCTATGCCTTGCCGCCGAACGGACAGCCCGAACTCGCTGTCGGCTGGGCGCTTTCGCTTGCCTCGACAAGCGAGAACAAGGAGGCGGCCTACCTCTTCATGCAATGGATGAACAGTGAGGAAGTCTCTCTCGAGCGGGTTCAGTTGCCTTTCACCCTGCGTGGGCCATTCCGGGAGTCGCACTATCAGGATGAGGGCTTCCGCAACCTTTGGCCGGATGCCGGCGACTACCTCGATACCTTGTGGGAGGGCGCCCAGTCAGGGATACTCGATCTGTCGATCATCCAGATCGATCGCTACGAGGAAGCGCTGCGGCAGGCCATCAGCCGTTTGTGGGCCGGAGATGACATTCAGGAGATCCTCGACGATACCGCCGAGCAGTGGGATGCATTGACGGATCGGATCGGCGTTGACGCGCAGCGCCGCGCCTATGAGGACTGGGCCAGCAAGCCCAATGCTTATCCGACGCAGTAGAGCGGACGAAGCGATATCGGGGACGGCGGATGCCTCAAGGCATCCGCCGGACTCGCCCGCGCGTGCTCGGCCCACCATCTTTGCCAGTGATCGAGTCTTCAAATATGCGGTCATTACGCCGGCCATATTCTTTATTCTTTTGATCGGCCTTTATCCCTTCATCAAGCTGCTTCTGACCAGCGTCCAGAACATCACGATGTTTCAGGATGATACTAGCTATCATGGGTTCATCCATTTCGAACGGCTCTTTTCCGATCTCCGCTTCTGGTCATCGTTGGCCAGAACGTTTGCGTTTACCGCGGTTGCGCTCCCGGTCCAGCTCATCCTCGGCTTCCTGCTCGCATTGCTTTTCGTCAATCGCATGCCCATACGTCAGGTCTTCGTTGCGGTGCTGCTGTTGCCGGTGGTCATTTCGCCGATCGTCGCCGGAGCGACCTGGCGACTGATGTTCGAGCACCGCTTTGGCCCAATCAACCAGATCATCGGCTGGTTCGTGGGTGAGGAGGTAAGGCTCCTGTGGACCAGCGATCCGATCCTTGTCTGGCCGGCAATTCTCATTGCCGAAGTCTGGCAGTGGACGCCCTTCATGTTCCTGCTACTCCTCGCCGCGCTATCGAATGTCGGCAGGGAGCAATTGGAAGCAGCCGAACTCGACGGCGCGTCGTGGTGGATGACGTTCCGATGGATCGTGTTGCCCGCCATCATGCCGGTCGTTGCGATCGCGCTGCTGATCAGAGGGCTCGACCTCGTCCGCATCTTCGACATCATCTGGACGATGACCCGGGGTGGGCCCGGAACAATGACGGAATCGGTATCGATCTATGCCTACCACATGGCGTTCCGCGAATTCGAGATCAGTTATAGCGCGGCGATGGCGCTCGTAATCATCGTGCTGCTCACCGTATTAGTCGTCGCGGCGCTCAGCCGGGTGGAGATTTCGCGATGAACCGATGGGACCATGGCTGGCGGTTCGCCGTACGGATCGCACTGGCTGTGCTGGCCGTCATGTTCTTTCTGTTTCCGATCTACTGGCTCGCGGCCATCTCCGTGAAATCCCCGAGCGAAATCTTCGCGCATCCTCCGATTTGGATTCCCAGTTCGATCAACTTGAACACTTATGGGGCCCTGTTTCGCGACGGCGATGTCTGGACAGTGTGGAACAGCCTTGTAACGGCGGGTCTGAGCACCGTGCTGGCGATGATATTCGGCACCATGGCAGCCTATTCGATCGTGCGGTTCCGCACCGGCGGGCCGCACCTGTCAATCTGGATCATTTCCCAGCGCATGATCCCGCAGATCGTGATCGCCTTCCCGGTCTTTCTTCTGTTTGTGGCGTGGCGGTGGATCGACACCTATCACGGCCTAATAGCGCTCTATACTGCTTTCAACATTCCTTACGTAATATGGATGATGAGAGGCTACATCCGGGACGTGCCGATTGAGCTGGAGCAGAGCGCCCTGGTCGACGGCCTTAGCAGGTGGCAGGTGTTGTGGAAGGTCATAATTCCCATGACGCGGGGAGGTTTTTTCGCAACAGCCGTGTTTGCGTTTATTTTTGCATGGAATGACTTTGTCTTCGCACTAATACTCACACGCACCGACGTCATGACTTATACGGTGCAGATCACGGGATATTTCGGCTCGCAGTCCACATTCTGGGGTAAGATCGGCGCCATGAGCATGCTGGGCGTTTTGCCGATGTTCTTCGTGGTCGCGACGATGCAGCGCTTCCTCGTGCGCGGCATGTCGCTCGGCGCAGTGAAGGGGTGAGGAGCATGGGCAACCTCACGCTCAGCGACATTCACAAGCATTACGGCACAGTGCATGCCGTGCGCGGAGTTGATCTCGAGATAGCCGAAGGCGAACTGACCGTCCTGGTCGGCCCGTCGGGCTGCGGCAAGAGCACGCTCCTGCGGGCGATCGCCGGGCTTGAGGTGGTCAGCAAGGGCCGGATCGATATCGCCGGGCGCGACGTGACCTATCTGTGCCCGCGCGACCGCGATCTCGCTATGGTCTTCCAGAGCTATGCGCTCTACCCCTATCTCACCGTCTACGACAACATTGCCTTCGGATTGCGGGCGCGGCGTGCGCCGAAGGCTGAGATTGAGCGTCGGGTGCGTCAGGCCGCGGAGAAGCTGGCGATATCGGAACTCCTGGCACGCTATCCTCGCGAACTCTCGGGCGGCCAGCGACAGCGCGTCGCGATCGGTCGGGCAATCGTGCGCGAGGCGCAGCTCTACCTGTTCGACGAGCCGCTCTCCAATCTCGATGCCAAGCTGCGCGACGAGATGCGCGAGGAAATCAAGCGTTTGCATCGCGAGCTCGGCAAGACCTTCATCTATGTCACCCACGACCAGATCGAGGCCATGACGCTGGCCGATCGCATCGTGCTGCTGCGCGACGGCGTGATCGAGCAGGAAGGTGCGCCGCTTGAGCTGTTCGAGCGGCCAGTCAATCAGTACGTTGCCGGCTTCCTAGGCTCGCCCGCAATGAACTTCCTGCCGGCAAGGCCGACGCGGGATGGTGCGATCGTGCTCGAGGATGGTCAGCGCGTACCGCTGACACCGGCACAACAGGCCGCCTGCGGCGAGCGGTGCGAACTGCTCATCTGGGGCGTGAGAGCGCAGCATTTCCGGATGGATAGGGCGTCGGACGCGGGCCTGGATGCATCAATCGAGATTGTTCAGCCGACGGGCAATCGCATGATCGTCAGCTTCACGATCGGAAAACGCCGTGTTCTGGCGGAGCTTGATGCCCACGCACCAGTCGGATCCGACAAGACAATACGGCTTGGCGTCGCAATGGACCGCACCATACTCATCGATAGCGAGACTGGGCTGACGTTGAGCACATCAAGCTCATTGTCATGATTCCGTGAGGCCGGGGGCGGGTAGCTGGTCTCCCGCGGATTCCGACTCTTTTGGCCGCCGTGAGACTTTCTGATGGTATTCCATCTGATGAGCTCGTCAATCGCTGCGTATCGATGTGATCCTGAGGGCGAAGTGTTGGGCATCTCGCTGAGCGAATGACTGGTGTTGGAGTCGGCGGCACGTCGGCGTGACATAATCCAACGGCTCGGATCACGACAGGAGGTGCTGAGGGGACACCAGTACCTCGGTAAGCCTCCCGCTGACGCCCAATCATTCGGAAATTTACACGACAAATGGAAAATGGTTTCCTGAACAAGCACCGGTTTCTGCAGTTAGTGAGTTCTTGGAAGCGCAATGAGTGAGCATGACGAAGGCCCCGCCGAGGTCAGGGGCGGTCCGAGAGCCGTGCCGGCTGCGGCCGGGACAGGCGGCGGAACCGGCAGGCGCATCAAGCTGGCCGATGTGGCGCGCGAGGCGGGCGTATCGACGGCCTCGGTGTCGCGGGTGCTCAACCGGCATAGACGGGTCAATCCCGAGATCCAGAGCCGCGTGCACGCCGCCGTCAAGCGGCTCGGCTACCATCCCCATAGCGCGGCTAGGGCCCTTGCCACGCGACGGTTCGACAAGATCGGGGCGATCGTCCCGACCTTGCAGAACCCGGCTTTCGCTGCCGGCGTCGAGGCGCTGCAGCGCCGGCTGTCGCAAGAGGGCTATGCCCTGATCGTGGCGAGTTTCAACTACGATCCCGACCTGGAACTCTCCCAGGCGCGCATGCTCGCTTCGGTTGGCGTCGACGCCATGATGCTCATCGGCGTCAGCCATCGGGGGGAACTCTATGCCCTGCTCGATCAGTCCGGCATCCCCTTCGTCAATGCCTGGGCCATCGATCGCAACGCGAGAAGGCCCTGCGTCGGCTTCGATAATCGTGCCGCGGCGGTGCGGCTTACCCGGTATCTCTTGGATCTCGGCCATCGCGACTTCGCGGTCATCAGCGGGGTGCGCGAAGGCAACGACCGCGCCTCGGAACGTGTGGCCGGCATTGGTGACGCACTTGCCGAACGCGGCTTCGAACTGCATCCGGAACGGCTAATCGAGGCACCGTACCAGATTTTCGAGAGCCAGCTCGCTCTCCGCTCCCTGATGGCGATGACGGAACCCCCGACGGCGATCGTCTGCGGCAATGACATTCAAGCCTTCGGAGCGCTGATCGAATGCCAGTCGCTGGGCATTCCGGTCCCGCAATCGGTCTCGGTGGCCGGTTTTGACGATCTCGACTTCGCGGCGCATATCCAACCACCGCTGACCACGATCCAGGTGCCAGCCGAGGAGATCGGCGAGCGTGCCGCCGAGTATCTGCTCGCCCGGCTGGCCGGACGCGCAACTCTCAATCTGACCGAGATCGGCACCAACCTCCTGGTGCGCTCCTCCACCGGCCCATGGTCTGCAACCAGTCGCCGATGGCAGGGCACCGGCTGAGTAAGCGCATTCCAAGATTCGGGCAAGGTCGTTGACTCCGGAAACGCATTTGTGCTCCGATTTTCCGAAATATGATTGTCGGGGCAGCGGAAGCAGGTCCCTCAAGCAAGAACCAAGCGAGCTCAGGGAGGAGCCGATGAAGAAGGTAAGGAAGACTTCGTACAAGACGCCGGCATGGCAACGGGGCAAGGGTGGCGCCAGCCGCCGCACGGTTCTCAAATACGGCGCCGCCGCGGCCGCCACCTCGATCATCGGCGCGCCGGCGATCCTGCGCGCCCAGGAGACAGTCAAGGTCGGCATTGTCTACCCGATCAGCGGCGACTTCGCCCGGTTCGGCGATTCGGTGACCGAAGCCACGCTGATGGGCTTCGAGCACGTCAACGAGGCTGGCGGGATCGAAGCTCTCGGCGGAGCCATGATCGAGCCGGTGATCGTCGACATCCGCAGCGATCCCACCGTCACGCGAACGGAGACGGAGCGGGTGATCAACGACCACGATATCGTCGCGGTCACGGGGTGCTATGTCAGCGGCCTGTCAATGGTCGCCTCCGAGGTCTGCGAACGTCATCAGGTCCCCTTCGTGACCGGATCGATCTCCGACGGGTTGAGCGATCGCGGCTTCCAGTATTTCTGCCAGGTGTCGCCCAAGGCCAGCATGTTCGGCGAGGCGCAGGTGCGGATCGCCCGCACGCTGGGCGAGGAATTCGGCCCTGAGAAGAATCGGGTTGCGATCCTGTTCGAGGATACCGACTACGGAACCTCGACGGCGGACGGCCTGCGCAACACTGCCGAGGAGATGGGCTTCGAGATCGTCCTGTTCGAATCCTATCCCTTCGATATTCCGGACGCCGGCCCGCTGATCACCCGGGTGGCCCGCTCGGAAGCCGAGATCGTGTTCCCGGTATCATACCTCCAGGACGCGATTCTGATCATCGAAACGCTGGCTTCGCGGAACGTCGATGTGTCCATCTTCGGCGGTGGCGCCGGCTATCTCGTGCCCGAGTTCCAGGATGGTCTGGGCGCCTTGTCGAACCTGACCTACAGCGTCGGATCGTGGAACTGGGATATCGAGCATGCCCAGCCCCACGGCATCAGCGAGGCCTATGCCGAGCGCACCGGAGAGCCCTTCATCCACGAGCACGCCGGTGAAGGTTATTGCATGGCGCGGTTGATCGCCGATGCCATCGAGCGCGCCGGTGCCGCGGATCGCGATGCCGTGCGCGATGCGCTCCGGGCAACCGAACTCGATCCGCCGCATCCGGCCGCCATCATGCCGGGCGGCCACCTCTCCTTCGATGACACTGGCTGGAACCACAATGTCCACCCGGTGGTCGTTCAGTGGCAGGACGGCAAGCCGCGCACTGTCTATCCCCCGGAGGATGCGGCCACGGACCCGGTCTGGCCGCTACCGGCCTGGGACGACCGGGCCTGAGCAAATCGTCAGCGGCGGCGGCCTGCACGCAGGTCGCCGTCTTTTGCCCGCCGCGCATCGTCTGTGTTCGAGCGCCGCAAGCTGATGCGCCAAACGCAAGCGACACTGTCCCGGATCGCCCGTGCTAGACGTTGAAAATGTCCGCAAGTCCTTCGGCGGGACCGTCGCGCTGAACGATGTTTCCGTATCGATCGGCGAGGGCAGCATCATCGGCATGGTGGGGCCGAACGGCTCCGGCAAGACGACGCTGCTGAACATCATCTCGGGTGCCCTGCCGGCCGATCGGGGCACGATCCGTTTCGATGGTCACGACATTACCGGCCGTGAGGCGAACGCGATCGCGCGGCTCGGGCTTGTGCGCTCCTTCCAGATCAGCCGACCGTTCCCCAGCATGACCGTCCTGGAAAACGTTCTGGCTGCGTCCCATGCCGGAACCGGGCCGGCGGTCCGGGCTAGGGCCGCAGATATTGTCCGGCAGGTGGGCCTCGAAGCGGTGATCGACAACCGCGCCCATGCGCTGTCCTTCGGCCAGCAGCGCCTCATCGAGCTAGCGCGAATCCTCATGCTGCGCCCCAAGATGATCCTACTCGACGAGCCGGCTGCGGGGGTCAATCCGACCCTGATGGAGCACATCAAGGCGCTCATCCTGAGCTTGAACCGGGAGGGCACCACCTTTCTGGTCGTGGAGCACAATATTCGCCTGGTCAGCGAGATGTGCGAACGGCTGATCGTGCTCAACAATTCCGAGAAGATCGCCGACGCCCCGCTTGCCGACGTGTTGCAGAATCAGGCCGTCAAGGAAGCCTATCTCGGCTCGGGGCGCGCCGTGCGCAATCCCAAGCACCGGATCTATGCCGATGAGTGACCTGATCCTTGACGTCCGGGGATTGACGGCCGGCTATACCGAGGAGCCCATCATCCAGGACATGGGCATGCGGGCCGAGCGGGCGCGCATCACCGGGATCATCGGTCCCAATGGCTGCGGCAAGTCGACCTTTCTAAAGGCGATCGTGGGGATCGTATCGCCGACCTCCGGACAGGTCATGCTCGATGGCAGCGACGTCACCTACAATACGCCGTTTGAGACGCTCAAATACGGCTTGGCCTACATTCCCCAGGGGCGGCAGGTCTTTGCGGACATGTCCGTCCTCGAGAACCTCAGGATGTCGGCCTACACCCTGCGAGACGAGACCGTTATTCGCGGCCGGTTCGACGAGGCGTTCACCCATTTCCCGAGGCTTTACGAACGCCGGCAGCAACTCGCCGGAACACTGAGCGGCGGCGAGCAGTCGATGCTGAGCTTCGCCATGGCGATGGTCCTGCAGCCCAAATGCATGCTGCTCGACGAGCCCTCGCTGGGGCTGGCGCCAACGATGATCGAACAGATCTTCGAGACCATCATCGAGATGAACGAAGCCGGCATGTCGATGGTCGTTGTGGAGCAGAACATCAACGTCCTCTTTCAGATCGCGGACTACATCTACATTCTCGACAGCGGGCGGAATCGGTTCGATGGCAACCCGGAGGACGTCCTGAAACAGGAGGAACTGCTCAAGCTTTACATGGGGGTGCAGGCATGACGGCGGCGTCGGCGCGAGGAGGGGGGGAAGCCTGATGTCGGAACTCGTCTTCGTGTTCCAGACCCTTGTCGACGGTCTCCTGCTAAGCGGGGGATACATCCTGATCGCCCTGGGGCTGGGGCTGATCTTCGGTGTGGTCAATTACGTCAATGTCGCCCAGGCCGAGTTCTCCATGTTCGCCATGTACGGCACCTGGGTTCTGTGGATCGCCCTCGGCCTCGACCCGTTCCTGTCACTGGCGATCATACTGCCGGTCTTCGCGATGATCGGCGTTGCCTTCTACGTGTCGATGGTACGCGCGGTCCGCACCCGAGACCACGGTGTGCACATTCTCATGACGTTGGGGCTCGCCTTCATTCTGCAGAACGCCGCCCTGCTCATCTTCTCCGCCGATGTGCGCACGATCCGGACCGCCTATTCCGCAGCCTCGTTCAACATTGGCGGCGTGTCGATCAACATCGTCAAGCTCGTCGCCTTTCTGATCGCCATCGCTCTGTTCTTCGCCCTCATCGCATTCCTCAACAAGACGCGGACGGGCCGGGCGATCCGCGCCGTGGCTCAGGACGAGTCCCTGGCGGCAGCGTTCGGCGTGAACGTCGACCGGATATTCATGATAACCGTTGCGATTGCAATCGCCCTGGCGGCGGCGGCGGGCACGATCATGATGCCTCACCTGTTCGTCCAGCCCATGGTCGGTCAGTTCTTCGTGCTGTTCGCCTTCGCCATCGTGGTCATGGGCGGCATGGGCAATCTGAAGGGAGCGCTCGTAGCGGGGCTGATCATCGGCGTCGTCGAGGCGTTCGGCCAAGTGTATATCGGCGGGCTGGCCGGCCGAATAATCGTCTTCGCGCTAATCCTGATCATCCTCTATCTGCGCCCGTCCGGGCTGTTCGGGAGGTCGGCCCTTTGACCGCCGTTCTCGCTTCACCCCGGATCTATGTGCCGCTCGCCGCGCTGATCCTGTTCATTGCCGCGGCGCCGTGGTTCTCGCCCTTCTATCTGAACATGGCGATCCTGTTTCTGCTGTTCGCCATTTGGGGACACGCTTGGAACATCATCGGTGGTTACGGGAACAGCCTCTCCCTCGGCCATGCCGCATTCGTTGCGCTGGGCGCCTATGTGCCTACCCTGATGCTGCGCGCCTTCGATCTGACGCCGATTGTCGGAGCGGTGTTCGGGATGCTCGCAGCCATCGCGGTGGCAGCCTTTGTCGGCTGGGTGACGTTCCGCCTCAAGGGGGCCTATTTCGCCATCGCCACGCTGGCGATCATCACCCTGCTGCATTACCTGACGCTGCATTTTCGCGGTCTGACCGGCGGCGCCCAAGGGGTCAGCGTGCCGTTCCGGGGCCATGACCCGCTTTATCTGCAGTTCTCCAGCAATCTCTATTACTTCTATATCCTGCTCGTTATGGCGGTGCTGGTCACCTGGATCATGCAGCGCTTCGACCGGTCGCAGTTCGGCTATCACCTGCGTGCGGCGGGACAGGACGAAGCGGCTGCGCAGTCGATCGGTATCGACACACGGCAGGTCAAGCTTTGGGGGTTCATGATGAGCGCTGCCATCACGGCGGCGGCGGCCACCGTCTACGCGCAGTTCATCTACCATCTCGACCCCTTCTACGTCGTCCATATCCAGCTTTCCATTCTCATCCTGTTGCCGGCCGTGATCGGCGGTCCGGCAACGGTGTGGGGGCCGGTGGTCGGCGCGGCGCTCCTGGTTCCGGTCGAGCAATTGGCGCAGCGCGAGCTGGGCGGCACCTATGCCGGCGCCCAGCTGATCCTGTACGGTCTCGTGGTGATCCTCGTTCTGCGCTACCTGCCCGAAGGGATTGTCGGAATTTTGGGGCGCTACTATTCGCGTTTGCTGGCGCGTTTACCGGGTGGGGACGACATCGGCGGCAAGTCGAAACCCCGCAGACAAAGCGATTGAGTCCCGCCCCTGCGCCTCGACACAGAGGCTACTTAAGAGCCGTATGCCAATCGCCACGCGCCAGCGTCTGAATTGAACCCGATATCCACCGATGGGGAACCAGGAATGACGGATGCGAACAGCACGGCACGGTCGACGCCGGTCGCCGTGGTCACCGGGGGTGCAAGCGGCATCGGGCGGGCGATCGTCGAGCGCCTGTCCGAGGGGGGCTATCGGGTCGTCGCGGTGGATATCGACGAGGCCGGACTGAAGCGCCTCGCCGACGACGTGCGCGGAACCGAGTGCGAACCGCTCGATGTAAGCCAGGCGGATGCGACTTCGGCCCTTGTCGAGCGGCTCGAGCGAAGCCACGGCGTCCCGGCCGTCCTGGTGAATTCGGCGGGGTTATTGCAAAGCAATGTCGTGCTCGACGAACTCGATTCCGAAACCCATGACCATATCTGGCGCGTGAACTATCATGGCACCTACTATGCATGTCGCGCCTTCGGCCTTGCCATGGCGAAGGCGGGGCGGGGCGCAATCGTCAACATTGCCTCGGTCACCGGGCTGCGGCCTTTGCCACTCGTGGCTTACGGACCGGGCAAGGCCGCCATCGTTTCCCTGACCGCCACGCTCGCCGGACATCTGGGGCCGCACGGCGTGCGGGTGAACGCGATAGCCCCTGGCTATGTGCTGACGCCCGCGATGAAGGCGAAGGTTGACGCCGGCGAACGCGACGTATCGACGCTTCAGCGGGCGGCCGCCTTGAGGCGGCTGGTCGATCCCAGCGAGGTGGCCGAAGCCGTAGCCTTTCTCGCCGCTCCCGGGGCGTCTGCGATCACCGGTGTGACGCTTCCCGTCGATGCGGGATGGCTGGCGACCTCCGCATGGGGAACCTATGGCGGGGCTTCGGGCGCCTGATGCCGCTCCTATTGGCGAGTCAGCACGAGATCAGCTGAGCGAATCGTCTGTCCGTCGGCTGTCGGGGCGAAAGGATGCTCAACAACAATCCGCAAACCGTCGTCGCCCTGTGGGACAATGGTCATCCGGCCGCGCGGATCGCCATGGACCGGCCGGGGCCATACGACTGATAATTGTAGTGCGTCGCCTTGTTGCTCGCCTTCCAACTGGGCCGTGCCGGCGCGCGACCCCTCATAGGTGCCGCGGAACTGGCCGGTGGCTGGGTCGTAGGAAACGTTGGCGGCAATAGCACGGGAGAACACCACCATCGCCCGGCATCGGCCGGCCATTGTGAATGACGCCGGTCCCTCTCGACCCTCCAATCGGCAAGACACGCGCTGCGGCCGCGCCATGCCGTCTTCCATGACCATGCCGCCACCGGACCAGGCGCCGGTGAAGCGCTCGACAAACGCCGCAGGATCGGCAGCCGAAGGCGTCGCCAGCGCAATGGCAAGGGCAACCGCCAGCGTCGCCATTGCGTCACGGATGATGTGCACCCTGTCCTTCACGAACTCGACTCCTTGCGCCTCAATATGTGATTCAAAGTCGAGAGTGCGTCTCCCGGTTCCGCCACAACCCATCCTGTCTGGCGAGCCAGAGAGGGCACCGCTGGTCCCTTAGCAATCGCGGATCCCGGGATAGGACCTGGCAAGCTCAAACGGGCGCTAAGCGTCCGCAATTCCTGTTGGAGAATCGCAGCGGATGGGGCTTTCTGCAACTGGGTTCAAATGTATTACGTCGTCCGACTTAAGCGCGGCAAGGCGGCGTATCCTGTCGAAGAACGCCTTGCGCTCGTCGAGTTCTACTATTCCTCTAGTCAATTCTTCGAACTTATTCACATAGTCCGCGAAGCCCCAAGGAGAGCGTCCGTTGGGATGGGCGTCGGCAACACGTTTTTCCCGTTCCACAACCGTTCCGTCGTCGAGGCGGATCTCGACGCGTCCGCCGAAGGCGCGCTCGGTCGGATTGGGGGCATGATAAGCGCGTGTCCAGGAAGCATCTTCCGTGGTTCGAATCGCGCGCCACAGTCTGAGGGTGGACTGGCGGTTGCGCCGTTCCTCGGTATAGCTGGCATCGTGATGCCATCGCCCATCTTCAAGCGCCACCGCCATGATATACATGAGTGAATGATCGAGTGTTTCCCGGCTGGCCGCCGGATCGAACTTCTGTGGGTCGTTGGCGCCGGTGCCAATCACGAAATGAGTGTGATGGCTGGTATGAATCACGATTTCGGTAATCCGGGAGGGATCGATGTCCTGGCGAATTTCCCGCGCTAGGTCGATCAGTGCCTGAGCCTGATACTCGGCAGAATGCTCCTTTGTGTAGGTTTCCAGAATCTGGCGTGGCCTTTCCCCAGGCTCAGGCAGGCTGACCTGATAGTGGGCGTCCGGTCCGGCGAGCATCCAGGCGATTACTGAGTCCTCACCTTCATAGACCGGGCTGGGCGCGCCTTCGCCACGCATGGCGCGGTCGAGCGCTTCAATGGCCATCTTGCCACTATGTCCCGGCACGAAGGCCTTCCAGGAGCTGATCTCGCCCTTTCGGGACTGGCGGGTAGAGAACGACAGATGCACTGCCTGATTGACCGCCTGAAAAATCGTCTCGGTCTCGAGTCCGAGAAGCGCCCCTAGGCCTGCCACAGTGGCTGGGCACAGATGGGCGATGTGGTCCTTCTTGTGACAGTGCAGGCAGATCGCCTTGGCCAGCGCCACATGGATCTCATAGGCCACTGCGATCGCCCGGGCCAGTGTGCCTCCATCCGCTCCCAGTTGCTGTGCGACGGCCAGGATCGGGGCGATGCTGTCACCGGGATGGGCGTAGTCCGCCGCGAGGAACGTGTCGTGAAAATCCAACTCACGGACCGCTGTTGCGTTGGCCCATGCCGCCCATTCCGCATGAACGCGCAATGCGGCGCTGAAGCCGAACAGCGTGGCACCTCCTGGACGGGGCCGAGCAAGGGCCATGGCGCGTGCCGAGCGCACCGGCTGCCGATTTAGAGCGGCCAGCGCCACAGCGGCATTGTCGACGATCCTGCAGGCCACCATCTCGGACACTTCGGGATCGATCTTCGGCCGACTCGCGCTATAGGAGGCAATCTCCCAGGCGAGCTGGTGCTCGCGGGGTAGCTTCGCCCGCGAGGGGTGAACCCGGACGTCAATTGTCTTCATGCACCGTCCTCTTGTTAATCCTAATCGTCACATCCATCCGGGGCGGGTAGGACGCTTCGCAGGATGGATCGATCCAGTGCCTCGTATCCGTGATAGTCGATCAGTTCGTAAAGCTCCTGCCGGGTCTGCATGCGGCTCAGAAGCCCTTTCTGGGTGCCCTCCCTGGCCAGAGTGGTATAGATTTGCTCCTCGGCTTTCGTCCCTGCCCTGAGGGCGGAAACCGGCCAGATCACCATCTTGAAGCCGAACTCTTCGAACTCCTTCGCTGTAAGCATCGGCGTGCGACCAAACTCCGTCATGTTTGCGAGCAAAGGCACCGGGACGGCGGCGGTGACGGCGTGAAAGTCTTCTGGCCGGGTCAGCGCTTCGGGAAAGATCGCATCGGCGCCAGCCTCGACATATGCACGCGCACGGGAAATGGCCGCCTCCAGGCCCTCATCGGCATAGGCATCGGTGCGCGCGACCACGCGCAGGTGCGTTCGTGCACTGGCAGCGGCGGCCACTCGAACGCACATCTCGGAGGTCTTAACCAGGCGCTTGCCGCTCAAATGACCGCACTTTTTGGGAAACTCCTGATCCTCGATCTGGATCGCAGCGGCCCCGGCGTCTTCCAGGTCACGGACTAGCCGCATGATGTTGAGTGCCTCGCCGTACCCGGTATCGCCATCCACGATCAAGACAAGCCCGGTTGCCCGATAGATTCGCCGCGTGAAGAACAGCAGTTCCTCTGCCGACATTACGCCGAGATCGGGCAAGCCTAGCATGGCCGACAAGGCGGCACCGGAGACATATACGGCACGGAATCCCGCCTTCCTGGCGGCAAGCGCGGCGAGCGGTGTGTGCGCGCCGGGAATGCGGAGCAGTCCCGGTTCTGACCACATAAGTGCCAGCTGGTCGCCGGGAGGCAATGTCGGAGTTGGCTTGTTAAGCCACGTCATGGTCTTCGTCCATTGTCTGCGTGTTGTTCTGCTCGACACCCCAATGTTCACAATTAAACCGTGCGGGCAACGCGCGTTCAGTCACGTGGAATGAATCTATCTCCTATCAGCTTGCGGCAGCCAAGAGACATGTTTAGCGTGTTTACGCGCCAAATAAACATATGGGAGGAGAAGTATGAAAACGCCTCACAATGGCATATTTGTTGGAATGCTGGGTGCGGGCGCCATGGCGGCAGTCATGGCACTTGGAGGCACGGGTGCGCAGGCCGGTGAGGATTTCCCCACAGAGTCTTTAGCCTGGGTGCTCCCATTTGGTGCCGGTGGTGGCTCTGACCGGTGGGTCCGCGTGATGGCAACCGGTGCGGAAGATGCGTTTGGAGTCTCCTGGCGTGTCGAGAACCGCCCCGGCGCTGGTGCCACGGCTGGCTGGCAGCATGTGCTGGAGCAGGAAGCCGATGGATACACAGTGTTCTTTGCCAGTCCGACGCCAGTGCTTACCTTGTTGCAAGAAGCAGACCATGCGATCGATCCGGAGGATATCGAAATCGTCGGATTCGTTTCCGCGTTCCGCTCGATCTTGGTGACCAAGGAAGATCGTTTTCCGGACTGGGACAGCTTCCTGGAAGCGACGCAAGAGGAGCCGCTCGTTCTTGGTGGAACGATCTCACTCCTCATGGGTGTGGCCAACATACTCGACCAAGCCGGCGCGGAAGCAATCTATGTGCCCTACGATAGCACCGGCGAGGCAGTGACCGACTTCTTGGGCGACCACATCGACGCGGCAGCCGTAACCGGATCAACCGCGATGACGATCGTGCCGGATGAGGCGGTTGCGATTATCAACACAAGCGACATCGCACTAAGCGAGGAAGCCCTCGAACAGATGGGCGAAGTCCCCGAGGCCGAGCAGCGCGGCTTTGAGGGGATGTCATTTCCGCGCTGGGTCGGGGTCCATCCAGACACGCCACAGGATCGTGCCGACCGCCTGGGTGAGCTCCTGGGAGATCTGATGGCGCATGAAGGCGTGACATCCACCCTTGAGCGGATGGGTGAAGAGATAATCTACGTGCCGCGCGATGAGGCGCGGGAACGCTACTCCGATCTGGTTGCCCGCATGCGTGCCTCGTTGGAGTTGCTTGAATAGCGATTTCAACCAGGTTGTTGCCGGGCGGTCGAGCAAATCTACCTACCTCGCCGGCAAACCCGGGAAACGGTATGAAAAGCGTGGTCTGGGGAATGCGGCACTGGCTCAAGACCAATCAGGGCATCGGCGTAGCCCTTTGCCTGCTGAGCGGCAGCCTGCTGCTATACCTTTACCTAGCGCCGTGGGCGAGCCGGGAAATGCGCGATGGCTTCACCCTGGGGTTCTTTCCGATCCTGGGAACGACTGCCATGCTCGCCTGCGCGCTGGTGATCGTCGTTGACGTCTACCGCAACGACGTAGAGGGCGGCGTCGAGTTGGGGCGCCCCAGTGATATTCTGATTGTCGTCGCATTTCTCGCGGCATGCTACGTGTTTTTCTTGGCCAGCTTGGAGATCGGTTTCCTACTGGCAGCGCCCGTCTTCCTCTTTGCTTCCATGCAATGGCTTGGATTGCGCCCGTGGCCGCTGGCCGCGGGCGTGGCCGTGGCGATGTCAATCCTGATCTATGCGGGCTTCACCGCGCTAGGCATCCAATTGCCAAGTGGACCGTTGCCATTCTGAGAACAGCCAGTCGGCCATCCAGCTTCGCGGGAGTATAATCCGTGTTTCAACCGGACGCCCTGATCGAAGCGCTGTCCCTGGTCTTTACCGTCCAGACCCTGATGTGGCTGGTCTTCGGCGTCGCGGTGGGTGTCGGTCTGGGTGCCATCCCCGGTCTGACCGCCTCCACGAGCGTGGCGCTGATGCTGCCGCTCACCTTCGCGTTGGATACCGCCGGGGCGCTCGGCTTGCTTATCGGCTTGTACAAGGGCGCCGTCTTTGGCGGATCGATCTCGGCCATCAGCTTCGCAACACCCGGCGCACCGGATTCCGCTGCTACCGTGTATGACGGCTATGCCCTGACCCGTCAGGGTAAGGGTCGCAAAGCCATCCTGGCTTCGCTCTATTCTTCCACCACGGCAGATACGCTCAGCGACATCCTAGTCATTTTCGTTGCTCCGGCGATGGCGATCATTGCATTGAACTTCGGCCCGACAGAACGATTCTGGCTGATGGTGCTCGCCATCACGCTTCTAGGTGCACTGTCCGGAAAGCATCTCGCGAAGGGCATGCTAAGTGCGGCGATCGGCCTTTATCTTGGCACGATCGGGCAGGACCCGGTGGGGAATGTGTCACGCAACACCTTCGGACAAAGCTGGCTGCAGGACGGCATCCACCTGGTTCCGCTCGTTATCGGCATTTTCGCGATGAGCCGAATGCTCGAACAGGGATTGGATCTCACCCGCCGCTCGCCCGGCGTTCAGTATGCCGCCGAGATGGTCAGGGGCGCCTTCGCGAAGGGAACGTCGACACTGTCTTTTCGCGAGTATCGCAGCATACTGCCCCAGATCGGCATCGGCTTCGGGGTCGGCTCGATCGTCGGAATGCTGCCCGGCCTGGGCGCAACTGTCGCTTCGTTCCTGACCTACGGTCTGGCCAAGCGGTTCTTTCCGAGCAAGCGAATTGGCGAGGGCTCGATACACGGCGTGGCTGCCGCAGAAGCGGGCAACAACGCTACCGTTGGGCCGACCCTGGTGCCGTTGCTTGCCTTTGGTATTCCTGGCAGCGCCACCGCTGCCCTCATCGGTGGGGCACTCATCCTGCAGGGCGTCACGCCGTCGCCAAGAATGTTCGAGCTTTATCCGGAGGTCGTCTATTCACTCTTCGCCATTCTGATTCTGGGCAATGTGGTAAATCTTGGCGTGGGGCGGTTTTTCGGCTTCTTCTATGCCCGGCTGGGCCAACTGCCGCCGCAGATGTTGGTGCCCCTCATCATGCTGATGGCGGTTATTGGCGCCTATGCAGCGCGCAACGATCCCTATGATGTGCTGATGATGTTGGGGCTTGGGTGCCTTGGCTTCTGCATGCGCCGCTTCGGTGTTCCGGAGGCGCCCCTGGTGATTACCTTCCTAGTGGCGCCGCTGATGGAGCAGAACATGCGGCGTGCCCTCCTGATCAACAGGGGCGACTGGGCCGACGCTCTGTTCGGTTCCCCTCTCGCCATCGGATTGTTCGGTCTGGCTGTGCTAATGGTCGTATTATCCCTGAAGATGAATGTCGGCGACCGCCTGGCGAGTGTCGGGCGTGAATCGAAGTAAGGAGCCGCACGCGCGAAAGAGGGCGGCGGGAACCGGCAAGCAGAGTTGTGAGGAGGGTATGACCTGCATGGGCCAATGATCGACATGATCCGGGGCTCGCCACACATTTGACAGACTCTGCGATTCGCTACCTGGTTTCCCCTGAAGAACGCGCAAAGCCTTGATTTGACGTGCTGTTCGGGCACTATGAAGTATTCGCTTTTGCCGGGTTTGGCGCCAGTTGGAGCAAGCCGGACAGCAGTGGGCTTCGATCCGGCCATCCACGCGGGCACCGGATGGAGCGCCATCGCCGGACATTGGAGTCCTGTGGAATTTGACATGTGATTGAGTGCGTGCCGCGGACCGGGTATCAGATGGCAGATTCAGTCCACTAGGCCAGCCGCACCCAGTTTGAATGTTTCGGTCCAGACAGCGGTATCCACGATGAAGGTCCTGTTGATCGGCTCCGGCGGTCGCGAGCACGCGCTGGCATGGGCGCTCAGCTCCAGCGCTCTGCTCGATCGGCTATGGTGCGCGCCGGGCAATGCCGGCATCGCCGAGCTGGCCGACTGCGTGCCCCTCGATATCGCCGATCACGCCGCCATCGCCGGGTTCTGCGCTGATGAGGGGATCGATCTCGTCGTTATCGGGCCGGAAGCGCCCCTGGCGGCGGGGCTGGTCGATGACCTCACCGCGCGGGGCATCGCGGCGTTCGGGCCGACGCGGGATGCCGCCCGGCTGGAGAGCTCCAAGGCATTCGCCAAGGATTTCTGCGTTCGCCATGGAATACCGACGGCCGGGCACCGGCAGTTCTCCGATGCCGCCAAGGCCCGGGCCTATATTGCCGAGCGCGGCGCGCCCATCGTGGTCAAGGCCGACGGCCTCGCCGCCGGCAAGGGCGTTGTCGTCGCCGAAACCGTGGAGGAGGCGTGCAGCGCCGTCGATGCCCTGCTTTCGGGCGGCCTCGGCGAGGCCGGCGCGTCGGTGGTGATCGAGGAATTTCTGGTCGGCGAGGAGGCGAGCTACTTCGCCCTGTGCGACGGCGAAACCGCGCTTGCGCTTGCCTCGGCGCAGGATCACAAGCGCGCCTATGACGGCGATGTCGGGCCCAATACGGGTGGCATGGGCGCGTTCTCGCCAGCCCCGCCCATGACCGATGCCATGATGGCGCGCGTGCATGAGGAGATCATTCGCCCCACCGTCGCAGGGATGCGGGCGGAGGGCACGCCCTTTGTCGGGGTGCTCTATGCCGGTCTGATGATCACCGCTTCGGGCCCCAAGCTGATCGAGTTCAATGTGCGCTTCGGCGATCCCGA
The DNA here is from genome assembly GCA_007118805.1 of Rhodobiaceae bacterium. Lineage (GTDB taxonomy): Bacteria > Pseudomonadota > Alphaproteobacteria > Rhizobiales > Tepidamorphaceae > SKQW01. The sequence goes on from SKQW01000233.1 coordinate 20,720, forward strand.
GGCCCAGGTCCTCGTCATGCGCCTCAGGGACGACCTTCTGCTGCTCCTGCAGGCGGCGGTCGATGGGGCCTTGGCGACGATGAGCGTGCGGTGGCGCGCCGAGGCCGCGCTGACTGTGGTGCTCGCCGCGCACGGCTATCCCGGCCCCTACGAGACCGGCTCGGTCATCCGCAATGTGGACGAGGCCGCCGCCATGCAGGACGTTGAGGTTTTCCATGCCGGCACCCGGCGCGAGAACGGCGAGTTGGTGGCGGCGGGCGGGCGCGTGCTCGGGGTGACCGCGCTCGGACGCGACGTGCGCGAGGCCCAGGCGCGCGCCTATGCGGCGATCGATGTTATCGACTGGCCCGGCGGCTATTGGCGCCGCGATATAGGCTGGCGGGCGGTCAAGTCGGAGGCAGGCTGATGAGCGCACTCTTGCCGGAGCTGTTCGAGGGCTTCGAGACCCGCCGAATCGATACCGGCGAGGCAGAGATATTTCTGCGCCTGGGTGGTTCTGGCCCGCCATTGCTTCTGCTCCACGGCTTTCCGCAGACCCATGCCATGTGGCATCGCGTGGCGCCCGCCCTTGCCGAGCATTTCACCCTCGTAATCCCCGATCTGAGGGGCTATGGCGCAAGCTCGGTGCCGCCCTCGGACGCGGCTCATCTGGCCTATTCCAAGCGCGCCATGGCGGCCGACATGGTGCGGGTCATGGATCAGCTCGGCTATGACCGCTTTCACCTGGCCGGGCATGACCGGGGTGGGCGGGCGGCCTACCGGCTCGCCCTCGACCACGGCGCCCGTGTTGACCGCCTTGCCGTGCTCGATATCGTGCCAACCTATGCCATGTGGCATGGCATGACGACGGACTTGGCCATGAAGGTCTATCACTGGCTGTTTCTTGCCCAACCCGAGCCGCTGCCCGAGCGGCTGATCGGCGGCGATCCGGCCTTCTTCCTGGAATACACGATGAAGAGCTGGACCAAGGGGCGTCGGCTCGACAGCTTCGATTCGCGGGCGCTTGAGCACTACCGCGGCTTCTACGCCGAGCCGGAGCGCATCCACGCCACCTGCGAGGACTATCGGGCCGGGCAGAGCTGTGATCTTTCCCATGATGAGGCGGACCGGCAGGTGGGCCGGCGTATCGCCTGTCCGATCCTTGCCGTATGGGGGGCCGGCGGCATCCCGGACGAGACCCGACAGCCCGATGTCGAGGACGCCCCGCTTGCCCATTGGCGCGACTGGGCCGACAATGTCAGCGGCTTTGCCATCGACTCAGGGCACTTCGTGGCCGAGGAGAACCCGGAAGCGACGGCCAGCGCGTTGATCAAGTTCATGACGGAGGCGGCGTGACCGGCACCCAGCCAGACCGACAGGCGGCCTATTCAGGCACGCGCGACGTGCCGAGCCCGCTCGCCTTCGATGTCGAGCGGCTCGAAGCCTATCTCGCCAAGACGATGGACGGCTTTCGAGGACCCCTCACCGTGCGCCAGTTCAAGGGCGGCCAGTCCAACCCGACCTACCTCCTGGAGGCCCCGTCCGGCCGCTACGTGCTGCGGCGCAAGCCGCCCGGCAAGCTCCTGCCCTCGGCCCATGCGGTGGACCGCGAGTATCGGGTGATCAAGGCGCTCCACGATTCCGGGTTCCCCGTGCCGCAACCGCGCGTGCTGTGCGAAGACGAGGATGTCGTCGGCACCATGTTCTACGTCATGGACTGGGTCGACGGGCGGATCTTCTGGGTGCCCCATCTGCCCGACCTTGCGCCCGACGAGCGCGCCGGGATCTATGATTCGATGAACGAGACGATCGCCCGCCTGCACACGCTCGACGTCGCGGCGGCCGGGCTCGGCGATTTCGGCCGGCCGGAGGGCTATGTGGCGCGGCAGATCCGGCGCTGGAGCCAGCAATACGAAGCCTCGCGCACCCAGGACGTGCCCGAGATGGACCGCCTCATGGAATGGCTGCCCGGCGCGGTGCCCGGCGAGACCGGTGCGGCGGTCGTGCATGGCGATTATAGGCTCGACAATCTGATCATCGCCCGGGACAGCCCGAAGGTGGTTGCAGTGCTCGACTGGGAGCTTGCCACCATCGGCGATCCGGTCGGCGACTTTACCTATCACCTGATGGCCTGGCACATGCCCCCAGCCGAGACGGTGGCCGGGACGGGCAGCCTGCTCGGCCACGATCTGAACGCCCTCGGTATTCCCGGCGTTGAAGCCTATGCCGAAGACTATTGCCGGCGCACCGGGCGCAGCGAGCTGCCCGACCTCGATTTCTACTTCGCCTACAACTTCTTCCGGCTGGCCGCGATCCTGCAGGGCATTGTTGGCCGGGTGCGCGACGGCACCGCCACCAACGAGAACGCGCCGGCGATGGAAGGCCAGGTCCGCCCACTGGCCCGAACCGCCTGGCATTTCGCCGAACGGGCGGGCGCGCAATGACCACGCAGTCCACGATCCGGGATGCCACGCGCTTCGCCAAGGGGCGCGACGGCCCGCCCCGGATCGGACTGGCGCTTGGCGGGGGAGGGGCCCGCGGGCTCGCCCATATCGCCATGCTCGAAGCCTTCGACGAGCTCGGCATCGTGCCGGTGCGCATCGCCGGCACGTCGATCGGCGCGATCGTCGGGGTCGCCTATTGCGCGGGGTTGCGCGGTCATGACCTGCGCGAATACGCGCTGAGCCTGTTCCGGCGGCGCAGCGAGGTGCTGGCGCGCCTGTGGCGGCTGCGATCGACGACGCGGTTCACCGACATCCTGGCCCCGACAATCGCCAACCCGGCGCAGCTCAACGCCGAGCGCTTCCTGTCGATCTTCCTGCCCGAGGGGGTGCCGGACGATTTCGCCGAGCTCAGGATTCCGTTCACGGCCGTGGCTTCAGACTTCTATGGCTGGCGCGCAGTGGGCCTCGAACATGGCGATCTGCGCCATGCCGTCGCCGCCTCCATGGCCATTCCGATGATGTTCCGGCCGGTGATCGTCGATGAGCGGGTCATGGTCGATGGCGGCATCACCGATCCCCTGCCATTCGGGCTTCTGCGCGAGGAAGCCGATATCGTCGTCGCGGTCGACGTCGTGACCGGGCCACGGGCGCGCAAACGCCACGTGCCTGCGCCATATGATGCGGTATTCGGCTCGATGCAGCTCCTGATGCAGGCGGTGGTAGCGGCCAAAATCGCCCAGCACCCGCCCGATATCCTGGTGCGGCCGGACCTCGGCACGTTCCGCGTGCTCGACTTCCTCCAGGCACGCACGATTCTCAGGATCGCCCAGAAGGCCAAGGACGAGCTCAAACGGGAGCTTGAACAGGTCCTCGAAGGCGCGCGGCCTTGACCGTTGAATCTGTAAGCGCGCACCCAGCCTTGCCGAGTAACGCAGGACGTCGCGTGCGGCGAGGTCAGCGCCGGTTGCGGTCGCGCTGGCGTTGGGGGTCGATGAGCGGCGCGTTGTCCCGCCGATGGTGATAAAATGGTTCCGGGTTGTGCGGTGGCGGCCGGTAATAGTCCGAGGGACGACGGTCAGACCGCGGACGGGCTTCCGGCGTCACGAAGATGCTGCTGCGACCCGGATCTCCACGTCTGGCGTGCGGGCTGGTGTTTAGTGGCTCGCGCTGCGAAATGGGTTCAAGCCCAACCGCTTCAGTGCCTGCGCTCCCGCCCGCCGCGGGCAGCGCTAGCAAGGCCGCCCCGGCCGGGGACAGGGTCCAAACCAATCCGGCCACCAGCAAGGCTCCGGCCACACCTTTCCGCGCCGTCGATACACCATGCTTGAACATACCCGGTCCCGATCTCCGCTTCGCGCTGTCCATCCTACGCCGGTCAGGCGAACATGACAGCGCTTGCCTGTCTCGTCCCTTCCGGTCGCGTCCTTTTGATCGCTTGCCGGCGCCGGGCGCGCCGTCTCCGGCCCGGCTTCGCTCTGATATAGTGCGGTGTCTGTCCAGTTCGAAGCGCGGTCGTTTCCTGCTCGTCGCCGCGCAAGGAGGATCCAGTACTGGACGCCCGCCTTCGCGAGCGTGAGCGGGGTGGGGCACGGCACTCCCCAAACGCCTCTCATTCCTGATTTTAGGCCAGGATTGGGCGGCCAGACTCGGTCTGCTCAACTCCAGGCACAAGGGTTGCCCCAACGCTCATTCTCGCGCAGGCGGGAATCCAGTCTGGACTTGCCTCCACCATGTAAGCGCGAGGGGCGGAGCGCCTCCTTCACCTCCATAATGCCCGCGCCCCGTCGCGGGCATGAGCGAGGAAATCGAGGCGAGTCAACGTGATTGGAGGCCTATCCAGATAGCGCCGCGCGGCCGATATTCCATCCTGGAACATTATTATTTCGATTATTCTAGAAATAGTGATTGACTGCCCTGCCCAATCCGACTAGCCTCTCCGCATGACTGTGGACGACGTGGCAGCCCGATTCGAAGCGCTCGGCAATCCGACCCGGCTTGAGATCGTGCGCATTCTGGTGCGCACCGGCGAGCGCGGGCTCGCCGTCGGGGCGCTGCGCGAGCGGCTCGGCATCGCGGCATCGACCCTGTCGCACCATCTCAGCCGGCTGGTTACGGTCGGCCTGGTGCGCCAGGAGCGCCAGTCGACCACGCTGATCTGCAAGGCGGAGCTTCATGTCATGCGCGAGACGGCCGACTACCTCATCGAGGAATGCTGTGCCGATGTCGGCATGTCCGGCCCGACCGGCGCCGGTTCGCACGATGCGTGCGCCGCCCGCGCCGTCGACACGACCGGCCCGTCGAACGCCTGAAACCTCTATCCGCCTCTCTTTTTCCCCCTTTATTTCGGTAATTCTGGAAGGAAAGAAAAATGACAAGCGCAGTATCTGTCCTGCGACGGGGCGCCGCCACGATCGATGCCCCGGTGCTTGCGATCCTGGCAATCTTCGTTCTGCTCGCCTTGCTCGCCCCGGACCAGGCTCTGGTCAGCGCCCGGTCGGTTGCCCTCAACATGGTGCTGTTGTCGCCATTCCTGGCGGTGGCCGTGGCGGCGGCGGCCTACGCGTCGGCAAGCGGGGCCGACAATCTCATCGCCCGGGCCTTCCAGGGCCGCACCGCCCAGATGGTCGTCCTCGCCGCTCTGTTCGGCGCCTTGTCGCCGTTCTGTTCCTGCGGGGTCATTCCCCTCATCGCGGCGCTGCTTGCCGTCGGCGTTCCGCTGGCCCCGGTCATGGCCTTCTGGGTGGCCTCGCCGATCATGGACCCGACCATGTTCGCGCTTACCGTCGGCGTGCTGGGCACAGACTTTGCCGTCGCCAAGACGCTGGCCGCTTTCGGGCTCGGCCTGTTCGGCGGTTTCGGCATCTGGGCGCTGATGCGCCTCGGCGTCATCGGCGAGCCGCTGCGTCCCGGCTTTGCCGCCAGCACCTGCGCGGCGAACCGGCTGCGCAATCCCGACGCCGTCGTCTGGCGCTTCTGGCAGGAGCCGGCCCGCCTCGACAAGTTCGCCAACAGCGCCGGCGCTACCCTCGGCTTCCTCGCCAAGTGGCTGACCCTGGCCTTCCTGCTCCAGGCGCTCATGCTCGCCTATGTTCCCGGCGAGATGGTCTCGGCCCTGCTCGGCGGCACAGGCCTCGGCGCCGTCGGGCTTGCCACCATCGTCGGCGTGCCCGCCTATCTCAACGGATATGCCGCCCTGCCGCTGGTCTCCGCCCTGCTCGAACAGGGCATGGCCCCCGGCGCCGGCATGGCCTTCCTGGTCGCCGGCGGCGTGACCTCGATCCCGGCGGCGATCGCCGTCTTCGCGCTTGCCAGGCTGCCGGTGTTCTTCGTCTATCTCGTCTTCGCATTGACCGGAGCGCTTCTGTCCGGCGTCATCTACGGCCTCGTCGCGTAATGCCTTCTCACCGCCGGCCGGTGAAGAATTCCCGGAGCAGCTTCGCTGCGGCGCGGTCGGCGATGCCGGAATAGACCTCGGGGGCATGGTGACAGGTCGGCTGGGCGAACAGGCGGGGGCCGTGCGACACGGCCCCCATCTTTATGTCCTCGGCCCCAAAATAGAGGCGCCGAATGCGGGCGAATGAGATCGCCGCCGCGCACATCGCGCAAGGCTCCAGCGTGACATAGAGATCGCAATTGACGAGCCGCTCCGAGCCGAGCGCCTGCGCCGCCGCCCGAATCGCCAGCATCTCGGCATGGGCCGTGGGATCCTTCAGTTCGAGGGTGCGGTTGCCGGCCTGCGCAATCGCCGCGCCAGCCCGCACGATGACGGCGCCGACCGGCACTTCCCCGCGCCGGCCGGCGGCGTCCGCCTCGGCTAGGGCGAGCGCCATGTGATCGCTCTGTTTCATTGCCTGACACTCTGCTATCAGGGCGCATGGCCCGCAATCCTGCCCCGAGCTCTGCTGCCAAATCCGGCGAGCGCATCGCAAAGCGCATCGCCCGCTCCGGCCTGTGCTCACGCCGCGACGCCGAACGGCTTGTCGCCGAGGGGCGCGTCGCGGTCAACGGTCGCCGGCTCGACAGCCCGGCGATCAATGTCGACGACAGTGACCGGATCACGGTCGACGGCGCGCCCCTGGCGGAGGCCGAGCCGACCCGGCTGTGGCGCTATCACAAGCCCAAGGGCCTGGTGACCAGCGCCCGCGATCCGCAGGGGCGGCCGACCGTCTTTGAGCGCCTGCCCGAGCACCTGCCGCGCGTGATGGTGGTCGGCCGCCTTGACATCAACACCGAGGGGCTCTTGCTGCTCACCAATGATGGCGGGCTGGCCCGCGTGTTGGAGCTTCCCTCAACCGGCTGGCTGCGCCGCTACCGGGTGCGCGCCCATGGCGCCGTCACCCAGGCGCGGCTCGACGAGCTGGGGGGCGGGCTCACCCTGGACGGTGTCTCCTACGGCCCCATCGAGGCCCGGCTGGAACGCCAGCAGGGCGCCAATGTCTGGCTCGACTTCGCCCTGCGCGAGGGCAAGAACCGCGAGGTCAAGAAGGTCCTCGAATCGCTCGGGCTCGCGGTCAACCGGCTGATCCGCGTCTCCTACGGCCCGTTCATGCTGCGCGAGCTGGCGCCCGGCGCGGTCGAGGAGGTCAAGCCGCGCGTCCTGCGCGACCAGCTCGGCCGAAAGCTGGCCGAGGCTGCCGGAGCGCGCCTTCCCGAGCCCACCAAGACGGCACATTCGGGTAAACCCGCCAATGCGCGTCGTGGGCGGCAGGCTTAAGGGGCTGGCCCTGGCCGGGCCGAAGGGCTCGGCGATCCGGCCGACCTCGGACCGGCTGCGCGAGTCGATCTTCAACATGCTGGCTCATGGCTATGACGACCCGGTGACCGGCGCCCGCGTGCTCGACCTGTGCGCGGGAACCGGCGCGATGGGCATCGAGGCGCTGTCGCGGGGCGCGCGCTCGGCCGTCTTCGTCGACATCTCGGCCGAGGCCCGCGCCCTGATCCGGCGCAACCTAGACAGCGCCGGCATCATGGGCCTGGCTCGCATCTCCAGGCGCGACGTCGCCCATCTCGGCCCGGCCGGCGCACAGGGCGGTTTTACCTTGGCCTTTCTCGATCCGCCCTATGGCAAGGGCCTTGCCGGCAAGGCGTTGAAAAGCCTCGTCAAGGGCGGCTGGCTCGCCGACGGGGCGCTGGTGCTGGTCGAGGACGCGGCCGATGCCGAGCTCGCCGCGCCGACCGCGTTTCAATCAATCGAAGCCCGCCCACACGGCGACACACGGCTCCATGTGCTGCGCTTTTCGGCGGGCCAATGACGGCCTGATCGCCGGAGGCGGTTGGCCCATTGCCGCATCGTCGAGAGAGCTCGTGTGCGGATGAGAATGACCGCTTCGGGTCTGGTCGCGACCGTGCCCGCGCCAGCCTGAATGTCCGCAATTCAAGCAAGGCCACTGGGAGCCGACTGTCTGGTTGCGGCCCCCGAACCCGTCGTTCGGCAATCGGCTTCGCGATGACCGCTTCTGGCGGACTTTGTTGAAGAAGTCGTCGATTGTGCTAATCGGGTGGGCCGAGGAGAGGATATTCAGCGAGGCTGCCGCCTCATCAGGCGGGTTGCGGCTCCGGCATCGGGATCAGCTTGGCAA
>SKQW01000066.1 GCA_007118805.1 Rhodobiaceae bacterium
GATCCGCGCAAGCGGCTGCGCAGCACAACTACTGAGCCCCGCATGCCGCCGCGCCTGCATCGCGCATGTGCGCCGCGAGCTTCGTGTGTCCGAGCGCCGTGCCTGCAGGGCGCTCGGGCAGGATCGCTCCACCCAGCGCAAGGTGCCGCGGGGCCGTGACGACGAAGAACGGCTGACAGCCGACATCATCGAGCTGGCCCGCCAGTATGGCCGTTACGGCTATCGCAAGATCGCGGCTCTGCTGCGCGACACCGGCTGGCTGGTCAATGACAAGCGGGTCGAGCGCATCTGGCGGCGTGAGGGGCTGAAGGTTCCCGCCAAGCAACTCAAGCGCGGGCGACTGTGGCTGGCGGACGGGTCCTGCATCGCGGCATAGTCCCGAGGAACAGGAGGCGAATTCCCTGCGAAGGAGTTTCGGAATGCCAAAGCTACACAAGAGCTTGAACGATGCAGGCGCCACTGTTCCACGGCCTCTCCCGCAACAGCAGGAAGCAGGCCCCCGGCGAACCCTGGACCAACAGCTCGATGTGGAATTGGAGCAGACCTTTCCGGCGAGCGATGCGCTCACGATCACCAGGGATCGGCACTGACTTGGGAGCGCAGGCTCGCTGGCGCAGCTGATGCCTCGATCTCCGGATCGATGCCCAGCGCAAGCTGATCCCGCACCTTGCGAACGTCAACAACCCTGTGGACCGCCGCCAGCATCCTGCCTTTCATGGGACGATCTCCGACAGTCCCGGTCAGGCGTGCGACGCCGCCGCAGACGTCGAGCTGGACAGATGTCGGGCTCGTCCAAATGAGGACTTCAAGCTCACGAAGCACCTGGATCCGGATTGCTCTGTCTTCGTCGTCGAGCGCTTCATCGGGCTGAGCGAGCGGTCGCAGAAGATTTGACCTGCTGATAATCCCGACAAGCCTGCCACCCCGGACGACTGGCAGCCGCTTGAGGCCGAGGCCCTCCATGAGATCGACAGCTTCTTCGACGGGCGAGTCAGGACGCACGACAATGACGTCGCGAGTCATCGCCTCCTTGACCTTCTGTGCTCGGAGTCGCACATCCTGCTCGGCCACCCTCCCAGCGCCGAACAGGAAGATCAGCCATCCCGGGCTGTTGCGCCCCGATCCGGTATCGGCACAGCGCATGAGATCGCCCTCGGTGACGATGCCAGCGAGCGGCTTGAAGCCGCTCACGACGGGCAAGCCGCTGACGCCATGTCGTAGCATCAGGGCGGCAGCCTCCCTGATCGTCGCATCGGAACCGACCGTGATCGCGCCCAGGGTCATGATCTCCCTGACCTTCATCGAATCCTCCTTTCATCATGTCGGAGCGGCCGCTCTCGGCCCCGCGCGCGCAACCAGAACGGCGCATGCTAGGCGGCGTCCCGGCCTGCGGAAGGTGCAAGATGTTCCAGCGTCAGGCTGCCTCACGGTAGCGCTGCTCCATGTTGTCCTGCCCTGTCGCCTTCTTGGCGACCTCTCGAATGGAACTGGCGGCAGTGTGAGGTTCGCGACGGAACATCCCTGCCACGAAGATCCGAATGTCGCCGCGTGACAGGCCGAGATCCGCGAGCTCCCGGTCGCTAAGACGTGAAAGCTCCTGAGATGCCCGCCGTGCGGCCTGCGCCTCGCCGAATGACGTTGCGACGCGTCGCAATCCAGACCAGAGCTGACGGCCAAGCCAGGCGATGCCTCTGGCAATGGCGAGGAGCCCGTCCCTGGTGGCCTGCGCCTGCAACTGGCGGGCCTCGTCCTGCAGCGTGTCCAGCTCAGCAGGGGAAAGCCTGCGAAATTCGACCCTGTCGTTTCTGCTCAATTTACTTTAACCTCCTAAGCTTTGTAACCTTGTGTTGAAAAATACATGGAACCGATAAAATTTCTTTCAAGATCCAAATATGCAACGCCCTAATGCACTTGAAGTAATTCTCCGACATATTATATGTAGTAATAGGTGGAAAGGCGCAAAAATTCACACAATCCAACGGATCTAGGCCCGCTGTATAGCTTTATCTGGCTGACAGATTTTTTGCCGTTGGAAGGCGATCTTCACCATCGCATAGCTCAATTTCCATCCTGCGTGCCCGCACGAGCCGCTCATGATGCCTCTGGTGGCCGTCTGGGCGAAGGGACCGGATCCAAACGAGCCTGACGGTCCCTTCGCCCTCGATCTAACGCCGCTGGGCGTCGTTCGCCTTACGGTTCTTGTCGATCAGCTCAGAGGGTGACGCATGCTGATCCTTCGGCAGCTTTTCCTTCTTGGGCTTTCTTATCTCGCGGTTTCCCTTCCGGCGCTTCTTGGCCATCACATCACCTCATCAGCATGGCGGCCCGCGGAGGTCCGGCACGCAGCAGGAATCCTCGCCCGCACAGGACCGGCCCACCGACCGCAGGGAATGTCCATTCAGGTTGAGGTCCCCTGGCCTGGCTCGGCGCAAGCGCGCCTTGCCGGAGCAGGGCTAACCTCGTGCGAGCAGCAGAGGCGTGATGTGGCGACCGGCGGAGATCATGGGAAAGGCCATGGCCCTCACTGACATGATGTGCCACCCCCAGTTTTCAGCGGATTGCCAGATGACGGCGTTCAGCCCCACGCCGTCGCAAGACATCGATCGGATCGACCCAGAAGGGAGCGGCAAGCACCCTGTCGACGTCGGC
>SKQW01000247.1 GCA_007118805.1 Rhodobiaceae bacterium
ACCGGGACCCAGCAGGACGTCGAACTGGACAAGCTGTTCATGGATGTCTGCGTCTACAATGCCCGGATCATGGGCACGACCCATGTCGAGAATGTCACCGAGATCGCCTGCCGCCAAGCGCTCGCCCGGCGCGGGGTCGCCCATATAACCATGCCGGTCGACCTCCAGTCGCATCCAGCAGAGTCGGGCGAGCGTTCCGAGCGCAATGTTCCGCACCATGTCTCGGATCTCATGGCGCGCGGCGCCCACAAGCCGACCGACGACCAGCTTGCCCGCGCTGCTGCGATCCTGAACTCGGGCAGAAAGGTCTATGTCCTGGCAGGGCAGGGCGCGCTCGGCGCGCAGCGGGAGATCGCGGCGGTCGCGGAGCGGCTGGGTGCGCCGGTTGGCAAGGCTTTGCTCGGCAAGGGCGCGCTGCCCGATGACAGCCCCTACAGCGTCGGCGGCGTCGGGCTTCTCGGCACGAAGCCGGGGCAGGAATGTCTGGAGAACTGCGATACGCTGCTCATCGTCGGCAGCTCGTTCCCCTATATCGAATTCTACCCCAAGCCCGGAAAGGCGCGGGCGGTGCAGGTCGACATCGAACCTGGCCGAATCGGCTTGCGCCATCCTGTCGAAGGCGCCCTGGTGGGCGATGCGGCCGAGGTCCTCCGGGAACTCCTGCCGCGGCTCGATTTCAAGGAAGACCGTTCGTTCCTCCAGTCTGCGCAGACCGACATGGCGGACTGGCGCGCGCTGATGGAGGAGCGCGGCATCCGCACCGATACGCCGATGAAGCCGCAGGTCGTGGCGCACGAACTCAACAAGATCTTGTCCGACGATGCGATCCTGGCGACGGATTCGGGCACCATCACCACCTGGATCGCCCGCCACGTCGACATCCGCAGCAACATGAAATTCTCGTGCTCGGGGACGCTCGCCACCATGGCTTGCGGGGTGCCCTACGCGATCGCCGCAGCGGTGGCCTATCCCGGCCGCCAGTCCGTCGCCTTCGTTGGCGATGGCGGCTTCACGATGCTGATGGGCGAGCTTGCCACCTGCAAGAAGTACGATCTCGATGTGAAGATCATCGTCATCAAGAACAATTCGCTGGGCCAGATCAAGTGGGAGCAGATGGTCTTCCTCGGCAACCCGGAATATGTCTGCGAGCTGGAGGACATCGATTATGCCGCGGTCGCCAGGGGCTTCGGGATCTCAAGCTTCAGGATCGAAGTGGCGGAAAGCTGTGCCGAGATCCTGCGCGAGGCGCTCAACACGCCCGGACCGGTACTGATCGAGGCGGTGGTCGATCCGCATGAGCCGCCGATGCCACCTTATGTTACGGTCAAGCAGGCGACCAAGTTTGCCCAGTCGCTGGCCAGCGGTACGCCGCATGCCGGCAAGATCGCCCTGACGGCTGCCTCGAACTCGGTTCGCGAAGTGATCTGAGCCGGAGGTGGCTGACAGATGCAGGGCAGCCATCCAGATAGTTGAGGCGGAGCGGCCGGACCTCGTCGTCATGGATATCGGCCTGGCGGGAAAGAGGGATGGCGTTGAAGGCGCCGTTGTCATTCGCAAGCGCTACGACATTCCAACGTTGTTCGTTTCGGGCCAGTTCGACGGACTTCTTGTCGCCCGCGCCCGCGAGGCTGAGGCACTCGCGTGGCTGAGCAAGCCCCTTGACAAGGAGTGAACCGCCCCAGGTTTGCCGGAGGCTCCAAACTCCTGAAAAGGTGGAGCCATCATGAGCAAGACGACGAACAAGCTTTCTCCGGAGGTGCGCCAGCGAGCCGTGCGGTTGGTGCTGGATCACGAACATGAACATCCCTCGCGCTGGGGTGCCGACGGACATGGCAGCGAAGCTGAAGGCGCTCGAGCGGGAGAACCGGGAGCTTCGGCAGGCCAACGAGATTCTCCGCAAGGCTTCTGCTTATTTGCCCACGCGGAGCTCGACCGCCCATTCAAACGATGATCGCGTTCATTGATGATCACCGCGAGGCGCATGGGGTCGAGCCGATCTGCAAGGTGCTGCCGATCGCCCCGTCGACCTACCACTTGGTTCCGAGTACGGCATTCATCAGGATTTGTGGCTCGATTTCGATATGCCCTCCCTGTTCGGGGGCACCTCATCTGGACATATGGCGGTTGGGTAGCCAAGGATCACTCTATGAACGATCTTGCACGCTCGACATCGATATCGACTCCGCTAGCGGCAAGCGAACTGCGACGGCGCTGCGATCCGTCGGAATTCGCCTTCAGCACGACGGAGGAACTGGAGCCGCTCGATGAACTGCTGGGCCAGGAGCGTGCGCGGGATGCAATAAACTTCGGCACTTCCATCGAGCGTGCCGGCTTCAACATGTTTGTCCTCGGCGTGCCCGGCACAGGTCGCCACACCGCCATGCGGGAGCTGCTGGAGCGCCTCGCTGCCACGCGGCCTGCACCGCAGGATTGGGTTTATGTCAACAACTTCGACGACCCGCAGAAGCCCAAGGCGCTAGCGCTGCCGTCAGGGCAGGCGACTAAGCTCAAGGACAGGGTTACGTCCGCCCTGGAGGATCTCGCTGCTGCCTTGCCGGGCGTGTTCGACAGCGACGAGTATCGACGCCGCCGGCGAACCCTCGACGAGGAGTTCGAGGAGGAGCAGGAGGCGCGGTTCGAGCAGCTTCAGGAAAAAGCGCGCGAGCGAAACGTGGCCGTTATACGCACGCCCATGGGATTCGCATTGGCGCCGTTGCACGAGGGGCAGGTGGTCAAACCAGAGGTCTTCAACACCTGGGAAGAGAAGGATCGCCGGGCGGCACAGGAAGCCATCTCGGAGCTGCAAGTCGAGCTTCGCAACGTGCTGGAGCAATTGCCGCGACTGGAAAAACAGCGGCGCGCCAAGATCCGTGAGCTGGATCGGGAGTTTGCCGGAATCACTGTCGATCAGTCGCTCGAGGACCTGCGGCACGACTTCTCCGATCTGCCCGAGTTGACGGACCACCTCGAAGCCATGCGGCGCGATCTGATCGACAATGCCGGCGCGATCGCCTCCGCCTCGGCCGAGGAGGAGGGAAAGCTAAAGCGAAGCGACGCGGCGCCGCTACGTCGCTACATGGTCAATGTGATGGTCGCTGGCCGGGATTCGGAGTCCGGTGCCCCGCTTGTTGCCGAGGACAATCCGACGCTCCCCAATCTCCTCGGCCGCACCGAGCATCTCCAGCAGATGGGAACTCTTGTCACCGACTTCATGCTCATCAGGCCCGGCGCATTGCATGCGGCGAACGGCGGCTATCTGCTTCTTGATGCCCGCAAGGTGTTGAGCGCGCCGCTTGCCTGGGAGGCGCTGAAGCGGGCTTTGCGCAATCGACGCATCGATATTGAGTCGCTCGGTGAGCATCTGAGCCTGATCTCAACTGTTTCGCTCGAGCCTCAGCCCATTCCCTTTTCGTCGAAGGTGGTGCTGTTCGGCGAGCGGATGATCTATTACCTCTTGTGCCAGCTCGACCCGGACTTTGCCGATATCTTCAAGGTCGCCGTCGATTTCGACGAGGTCACCACATGGAATGATGACAGCGCGGCGCATTTTGCCCGACTGATCGCGGCAATCGTGACACGCGAAGGCCTCCTGCCATTCGACCGCTCCGGTGTGGCACGGATGCTCGAACACGCAGGACGACTCGCAGAGGATACCGAACGGCTGAGTGTCCGGATGCGCCCCATTGCCGACCTCGCCCGTGAGGCGGACCACTGGGCGCGCTGTGTAGGGGCATCGAGCGTGACTGCCGCCTATGTCGCGCGCGCCGAGGAGGCGCATCGCCGGCGCCTCGACCGCTTGCGGGAGAAGAGTCGCGAAGCGGTTGCCCGTGACATTCTGCTGATCGCCACGGACGGCGCGAAGATTGGGCAGATCAATGGTCTCAGCGTCCTGTCTCTCGGCGCCTATGCTTTCGGACGCCCAAGCCGGATAACCGCGCGCACGCGGCTTGGGACCGGCCGCGTGGTCGACATCGAGCGGGAAACCGAACTTGGCGGGCCGCTTCATTCCAAGGGCGTGCTCATACTTTCGGGGTTTCTCACCTCGCGCTACGCGCTCGACTGGCCCGTCTCCCTGTCGGCAAGCCTGGTCTTCGAGCAATCGTATGGCGGCGTCGAGGGGGACAGCGCATCGGCGGCTGAACTCTGCGCGCTCCTGTCAACCATTGCCGAGGTGCCCTTGCGACAGGATCTGGCAATCACCGGATCCGTGAACCAGCATGGTGAAATTCAGGCAATCGGCGGGGTCAATGAGAAGGTCGAGGGCTTCTTTGAGGTGTGTGCGGAACGCGGCCTCACAGGCACCCAAGGCGTCGTCATACCACACGCGAATGTGCAACACCTGATGTTGCGCGACGACGTTGTGGCAGCCTGCGAGAGGGAAGAATTCGCAGTCTACGCCGTCAATCATGTCGACGAGGCGATGGCGCTCTTCAGCGGCCTGCCGGCAGGCGAGCGCGACGGTGGCAGCGCCTATCCGGGAGGCACCGTAAACGCACGGGTTGAGAGCCGACTGGTGGCACTGGCGAAGCGGCGCCTCGCTCTCGCTGCAGCGACTCGGGAGAGCTCCGGGGAGCAGTCGGAGTCCGGGGCTGACGAGCTATGAACGAGGCACGTCGCGACCTTCCGAGCCGGGTGCTTATGGAGATTCGCCCCGGTGCCGACCTGCGCCCCGCGACCGATTTGGCGGCGAGCCTGGCGCGCTCGTTC
The DNA here is from genome assembly GCA_007118805.1 of Rhodobiaceae bacterium. Classification (GTDB taxonomy): domain Bacteria; phylum Pseudomonadota; class Alphaproteobacteria; order Rhizobiales; family Tepidamorphaceae; genus SKQW01. The sequence continues at coordinate 4,708 of SKQW01000247.1, forward strand.
GGCTCCAGGGTGAAGGGCATCTTTGTCGAGGACGCCAATCTGTTGCAGCTGGCGGACCTTGCCGTCGCCCTTGAGATCAACGTGATCAGCCGGCAACTCCAATCACTTGACGCCAAGGCGCTGCCTGCCGAGGTCGCGAGGAGTCTTGCCGCTGCCCGCCGGGAGCTTGCACAACTTGGCCGCCAACTGCAATGCGAGGTCGAGCTGCAGGTAGAACGGCGCTCGCCCGCATTGCCAGACATGGATGTGCAATCGAACGATATCGTCCTGTTTTCAACCCCCCTTGAGTGGGATTTTGACCCTGCTTCGCCAGCTTGGCTCGCGGTCGCCCGGGCAATGGCGATTGCCATTCCCGGCACCCGCATTCCGCCTCAGGGCGGGGCCGTCATGGCTGTGCTTGGAACAGAACTCTCGACACGGCGCACTCGGAACCTGGTCGAGCGCATCGCCGCTGCCGAGCAGGCCGAACTCAAAGTGTCCGTGTCGGACGACCCGCTTTCGGCTCTGCTCGACTTGATTGGGTGGTCGTCGACGCGGCCGAGCGCCTCACCGCGCCTCATCATCGGGGAAGCAGTCCTTCTCGCCGACCCGAGCGCCAGACGCTTGCGCTCCATGATCGGCCGACCGGGTTGTCCGGTCCTACTTATCAATCCTGAAGCTTCGATCTCCGACAAAGAGCCACGCTCTGCATGAACCCCTCAATGACGATTCGACCGTCCCGGCCCGAATAGTCAACCGATTGGAAGCGGCGTGTCCGGACCGAGCTCAGCAAGACGGCTTGCGATTCAGCACCTCAAAGGATGCCGGCAGGAAGCGAGTGATCCCAGACTCACAGGAATCGATTTCAAGCCACCGCTTCCGGTTTGAGGATCACCTGTTCGACAGGCCTACGCAGGCTGAACGGCGCCTGCGGCCCATGGCCGACGCGCAGCATCAGGAGCGCGGCCTCGGTCCTGAGGCCAAGCAAGGCGTTCAGCTGCGGCCGCAGGTCCCGCACCTCGATCGGCTGATTGATGAACGCGCTCCGGATGCCAAGCGCTGTTGCCTGCAGGGCGAATCGCTCATAGACGCGGCCCGTCTCGACCCAGCTCGCCGGCTCCTCCCGCTCGGCAATGAATAGGGCAATAAGGGGTGCGCTGCGGATGTTCCGCTCGTCGGTACGGGCCTGCGACTCTCCGGTGAGAACGAAGCGCAGAATGGGGCGCGCGAGCCAGTCGGGCAGTGACGGCTGCCCGCTGCTGCGCGCCGACAGGCCGTCCCCGGAGCGGATCGCCGAGACATCATTGAACCGGAGCCACGAGACCAGTTCCTTGCGGAAGGCGGGATCGCAAAGCTGGGCTCGGTTGCCCTGCCGCACATAGTCGATGATCGTCTCGCGGGTCGGCGCGTCGTCGATCAGCACCATCCGGACGCCCTTGCCGATCGCCGCCTTCTCGAGGGCGGCTCGGTCGGCGTCATCCAGCTTGCGGCCGTCATAGGGCAGCTTGGTGCATTGGCGCTGCGGAATGGCGGGGAACAATTCGCTTGCCCGGATCGCCTTGGAGCGATGAAACGATAGATGCACGCCCTGCGTGGACGATTCAAACGTTACCTCCGCTGCGTGACCCTGGGCGGCAGCAGCATGGACGGCGTTCTCGGCGGCACAGCCCAGGCTCTTGAACAGGTGGCCGTCATCGGGATCTACAACGGGACAGCGCCGCGAGAAGTCGGGCAGGATGGAGATCCCGCTCTCCTCCAACCGGAACAGCCAGGGCTGCGAGTTGTGGCTCGAGGCGGCGAGTGTGGCGAGGCGCACGATCTCGATGAGATTGAGTTTCCCGGCGTGGTTCTCCCGTGCCGGGGCACGCTGTTCCGCCACCGCACGCTGATATGCTGAGGACCTCGGCATCAACGCTTGACCATGTGTGCTCACCAGGGTGAAGATACATGGGTCATCACCGCGGCGATTGCCAGAATAACCGCCACTACCACCGTTCCGGCTGCAAGGACCAGTCCAGGGCGGGTCGACGCCCCGCGATCCAAGCGCGCGCGGGGCAAGGCGACATAACGATTGTAGGCAGCCAGGATCACCTGGCTGCAACGGCCGAAAACATCAATCAGTTGAAGCGTCGCTTTTCTCCCCGAAGGACCGCACCCACGTATGGGCAAACCGTCAGTCTCGGACAATGCCGCCAAGGGCGCCATCGATGTGCCGGCCGTCGCTGGAGAGTGGCGCCATGAAGAGTTCGAAATGGTCCTGTCTGCCGGTCCGCTGTGCAAATTTCGCCGCCACGGGCTCACCGGTTTCCTTGATAAGATCGACAAGCCGCCGCAGGTGAACAGCCGCGCGCCGGTTGCCTAGCTTGTTGAGCGTCGGCCATTCGCCTTCCGCCAGCAGGATTGCGCTGGCGGCACCTCCGATCGAGACGAACTCCCAGTCGCTGGATGGCGGTTCCCGTTGCGATAGAATGAAGAGGTGTGCCGTGACTTCGCCAAGTTCGGCCAGTTGCAGGTTACCCGTCTGGGGAAACAGGCGGCGACCCCGGCGATGAACCCAGTGCTCCAGCGCCGACTCCAGCAGCGGGTTGGAGGCGGCGACATCGACGCGTATGAACAGGCGCTTGAGTGGTGCGGGCAGCAGGGCAAGCGTGGTCATGGCGCACGAACTCGTTTGTGAACGTTGTCAGTCGTGAGCCTTGCCTGTGATCGGGAACCTCGCCTTGCGCTGCGTCAAACCATCAGTGCCCGTGGCAGGGCAGGTTCAAGCTTGACGCCATGCAGGTTGGGGCAATTTACGGGCCATGAAGGTGTTCGCCCTCAACGCCACGCGCGAGTTTGGCCAGCGGGTTGCCGAAGAGCTCGATATCAGCCTTGCGCTCCATGAGGAGCGCGAGTTCGAGGACGGCGAGCACAAGGCGCGCCCTCTCGACAGCGTGCGCGGCGACGACTGCTTCGTCATTCAGAGCCTTTATGGCGAGCCGGGTAACAGTGTGCACGACAAGCTGTGCCGGCTTCTGTTGTTCATCGCCTGCCTGAGGGAGAACGGCGCGACCAGCGTCGCTGCCGTCATCCCCTATCTTGCCTATGGCCGCAAGGACCGCCAGACCAAGCCGCGTGACCCGGTGACGACGCGCTACATGGCGCAGCTGTTGGAAGCGGCGGGCGCCGATCTCGTCGTCACGCTCGAAGCCCACAACATCGTCGCTTTCCAGAACGCCTTTCGCTGCCGCACAATCCATCTCGATCCGCGCAAGCTCTATGCGGCATATGCTGCCCGGCACATGAAGGGCGAGCCGATTGTCGTGGTATCGCCCGACCCGGGCGGGGTTAAACGCGCCCAGCTCTTCCGCGAGACGCTGGAGGCGACGCTTGAACAACCGGTCGGCAGCGCCTTCATCGAGAAGCGCCGCAGCGCCGGCGTCGTCAGCGGCAGCCTGTTCGTGGGCGAGGTCGATGGCGCCATTGCGCTTGTCGTCGACGATCTCGTCAGCACCGGCGGTACGCTGGCGCGCGCGGCCGATGCCTGCCTTCAGTTCGGCGCACGCGGCGTCCTTGCCCTTGCCGCCCACGGTCTGTTCGTCGGCGATGCCGGGAAGACCATTGCCGGGTCGAAGCTTGAGCGCGTAATCGTCACCGACACGGTGCCTCCCTTCCGCCTCGACCAGTCCTTGCTGAACAGCCGCGTCGAGGTGCTGAGCGTGGCGCCGCTATTTGCCGAAGCGATCCGCCGTTCGCTTGGCGAGGGCACCATCACTGACCTTCTCGAGGGTCCGGGCTAATCCCGCGTCGGCGAGCGCAATGTAAGCCAGGGCGAGGGGCCGCCACTTCTCCGGGCTGCGCGGCGCGTGATCGTCGAGATGGGCAACTGCCTGGCGCGCACGAAGGCAGGCTCGATAGGCCCAGTAGAACTCCAGCACCTCATCGTGGACCGGGCCGAGGATTGGCTTGAGCCGGTCGAGCAGCAGGGGCCCGACCCACGGTGCCCCGAGGAGCGCGCATTCAAGGCCAAGGAAGGCGATCTCGTCGTAAGGGTCGAGGCGGCGCAAATCACTGCTGAACTCAAGGCAGTCGATGATAGCCGGCGTCGCGATCAGACAGACATGCTCGGGCCGCAGGTCGCCATGACCATCGATGATGCGCTTCTCATCGACCCGCTCTGCGAGCAACGGAAAGCCGTCGGTGAGCATTCGGTCGACGCGCTTGAGCACGTCGGTCAGCGGCCGCCTGGGAAGGGCGAAGCGCTCCGCTGTCAGCATGTCGGCATTGATCGCCTGTTCGCGCCGGAACTGCTGGACATAGTCGGCAGGTGAAATGGAGACGGCATGTTGCGCCGGATAGAAGCGGGCGAGGAGCTCCACGACCTTCAGGACGTGCTGCCGATTCGCCTTCCCCGCGATCAGAAGGTGATCGAGCATCCGGGCCTGCGGCAGGCGGCGCATCTCGACGAGCCAGTCAACCACCGTGCCATCGCCGCCGAGTTCGAGTTGACCTTCGGCATTGTGCGTCAGCGCTACCACGCCGAGATAGATATCGGGCGCCAGACGCCGGTTGAGCCGCACCTCTTCGCGGCAGTTCCTCTCGCGGGCGGCCAGCGAGCGGAAATCGAGATGAGGCTCGTGCAGGGGCTTCTTCAGCTTGTAGACGCGCGCCTCGGTCAGGAAGACCCACGACATGTGGGTCTCCTTGACGGTGACGCGCGTCGGCTCTGGATCATACGCCGCCGGCGAGCTGAGAAAGCGGACCTTCTCCGCAACATCATCGGTGGACACTGACTGACGCGCCTCCCATCGCACCGCTTCCGGCGCCCCATTCCGGCAGGCGCCTCTGGCAGCCATCCTCCCGGCCTTGGCGTGTCGATCCTCGCCCGATCTGTGGCTGAACCGTTTCGAAGCCGCTTTGATCCAGGTCAGGGGACCGAAGCTCACCGTCTGCTTTCATGCCGCGTTCGCGGCAGGTCCGCTGCTGTGCCCATCGGCGGGAGAGATAGCGATGACAACCGGTCTCGATGTGTTCGACAGGACGGTCCAGGAGAGCAATCTCTGGCTGAAGGACCTGATGGCGCGGCTCAACACAAAGGATCGCCATCATGCCTATTCGGTGCTGCGGGCGAGTTTGCACGCGTTGCGAGGTCGGATCGGGCCGCAGCACGCCGCACAGCTGGGCGCGCAGCTCCCTATGCTCCTGCGCGGCCTCTTCTATGAGGGCTGGCACATGAGCGGGACGCCGACCAAGGAGCGGCATGAGTATGATTTCATCCAGCGCGTGCGGGAGGCGGTGCCCGATCAGGACGAGGCGGAGGTGAGACGTGGGATCTGTGCCGCCCTTGACCTGCTCTCCGGACGTATCGACCGCGGCGAAGCCATCAAGCTCGTTCACCTGTTCCCGCAGGAACTCCGTGAGCTGTGGCCGCGCATCATCCGCGAGGCGGCGCAGGAGCGGGAGACGCACGCGCGCTGAGACGAGCGAGACTTAGCGAGAAAGCAGTAGGTTCG
>SKQW01000212.1 GCA_007118805.1 Rhodobiaceae bacterium
ACGCTGCAACCGCAGCACAAGGTCGATCAGTTCATCCTTCGAAAGCCGCTGCAAATCACCGCGATCCATGCCGCCATGGATTCAGGCTTTCGGCCCGTTGGCAAGGGGGTGGGTAATTGCGCCCGACGGGAACCGGACTGTCGGCACGGCTTGCCATCCTGCATGCTAGAGGCCGGCTCGGGGTCGGCGACACGCTGACCCATGAGTCGATCATCGGGTCGAGCTTCCTTGGACGTATCGAGCGGGAAGCAACCATCGCCGGCCGACCGGCGATCGTGCCCTCGATCAAGGGGCGGGCGTGGCTGACCGGCACCAGCCACTATTTCATCGACCCAAGCGACCCCTATCCCGAGGGCTATATCGTGGCCGACACCTGGGGAAGCACCATGCGGCTCGACCAGTAGTGTTCGGGAAGCCGCGCCGCTACCGATAGACGGCGACCGGCTCGCCCAGCACCTCATAGAGCGGTTCGACACCGAGCCCGGGAGCTTCGGGAGCGGCCATCGAGCCGCCGACGCGCTTGGCAGCACCGCGGGCGATGTCGCGGGTGACATAGCTGTTGAAGTCGGTGCAGGAGAACCGCATGCGCGGATCGGTACTGTGGGCGAGATGCGCGATCGCCGTGGTGGCGATATCGCCGCCCCAGGTGTCCTCGATCGTCATCGCGATAGCGCTTGATGCGCACAGGTCGCGCACCATGCGCGCCTTGGTCAGCCCACCAATCTTCGAGATCTTCACGTTCACCACGTCCATGGCATCATCGGCGATGGCGCGCGCCGCCGCTGCCAGACTGTCGATCGATTCGTCCAGCACAAAGGGGTGACGGGTGCGCCGGCGGATGCTGAGGCAGGCGTCGTAGTCCGCGCAGGGCTGCTCGATATAGACATCGAGATCGGCCACCGCGCCGGCCACCCGCGCAGCCCCATGCCGTGTCCAGCCGGTGTTGGCATCGGCGATGAGGACGTCGCCGCGGTGCAGCACCGCCGCGCACTGCCTGATCCGGTTGATATCGGTGTCAGGATCGCCACCAACCTTGAGTTGGAACCTGCGGTACCCTTCCGACCTGTAGCGCGCCACGCTCCCGGCCATGGCTTCGGGGCTGTCCTGGGAGATCGCCCGGTAGAGTTCGACGGCCTCGCCCTGCCGCCCGCCGAGAAGCGTGCATACCGGCAGCCCGGCGGTCTTGCCCAGAATGTCCCAGCAGGCGATGTCGAGCGGCGACTTGGCGAAGGGGTGGCCGCGCAGCCTGGAGTCCATGGCGGCATTGATCGTGCCCAGATTGCACGGATCGAGCCCGATGAGGCCGGGCGCCAACTCGGCGATCGCCGTGCGCGCGCCTTCGGCGAAGGCGGGCAGGTAGGCGGCGCCCAGCGGACAAATCTCTCCGACCCCCTTTACACCAGCTTCGGTGGCGATTTCCGCGACGGTGGAATCGAAGACCGCGACGCTGTTGTCGTTGGACCAGCTATAGGCCCCTTCGCCGACGGGAAGCTCCACCCGGAACACCCGAATCTCTGAGATGCGCATCACGCCCTGCCCCCAGTTGGTCGCCTGTCCTTATTGGTATTGCGGCTCGCCACACAGTGCCGGTGACCGACGACGCCCCCTCACGGAGCCACGAAACGGTCCAGCGGCGCCGTGATTCTGCCGTCGCGAATCGGAACGCAGTGATCGGGGAAATCGGCCCGGAAACAGACGCCCCGTGCCAGCATATCATCGAGGAAGACGTCCAACCGGTCCATCGCCCCGGTCGGGATGTCATGCAATACGAGCACCGCCCAATCCTGCCCGAGGCACTGTTCGGCCGCCCGCTCCGGCCAGCCTTCTGGATCCGCCCAGTCGCCAGGGACGGCGTTCCACAGAATGCAGGAATAGGCGTTGTCGGTGAGATAGGTCACCACATCCGCCCGCAGAAGTCTCTGGTCCAGGTGCCCGCCGCCCCCGAACGGACGGAACAGTCGAGCGGTTTCTCCTAAGTCGCGGATCAACCGATCCATCGCGGCGACCTCGGTGTCGACGATATTGGGATCGCTCGACAGGCCAAGCGGCAAGGAGTGGGTAAAGGTGTGATTGCCAAGCCTGTGGCCTTCGGCAAGCGCGCGCTTGGCGATCGCCTGGCACGCGCTATCCATGAGGTTTTGCCCCACCGCGAAGAATGTCGCGGGAATGCCCCGCTTGCCGAGGGTGTCGAGCACCTTCGGCGTAACCGACCGACTCGGGCCATTGTCGAACGTCAATGAGAGATTGGACATGGACGGACGGCTCAGACGGCACGCGTCGGTTGGGAAACAAAGTTTCGAATAACGAGAAGACGTTCGCTTATTGTATTACCGTCCCATGCGCCCGCCTTGTCAATGGTCGCGGCCCGATGACGGGCTGAGCGAAAGCGCGAGGGCACACGAGCGACCGTCGCCCCGGGATCCCCAAAAGGAGGCGAGCCTCGGAGCCCATCACGAATGTGAGAGATGCAGGTTACCCTAGGAGCTTGTGGACAAGGCGGCGGAACTCCGCCGCCTCTTCAACTGACAGCCTGCCCAGGAAGCGCCGCTCGAAATCGAGGGCAAGCGGCGCGATGCGGGAGAACAGCGCCCGTCCATCCCGGGTCAGCGACAGCGCGACCAGCCGGCGATCGTCCTCGGGCACGGCCTTCTCGATGAGCCCTGCCCGCTCGAGACGCGCCGCGGCCCGACTGACCTTCGCCTTGTCCATCTGTACGCGCCGATAGATCTCGCGCACGCTGACCCGTTCATGCTGGCTGAGATGGGCCAGGACCCGCCATTCGGGAATCGAGATGCCGAACCGCCGTCCGTATTCGGCCCCAAGCTCCGTCGACAGCCTGGTTCCCAGGGCGTTGACCAGATAGGGCAGAAAGCGGTCGAGTTCGAAGTCGGCGGGGTCGTCCTGGCCCATCGGTTGACAATCGTTTCACTTGATACGAACTCTGGAGCGACAGGCATCGCTCAGGATGCCTGGCAAGGGTGCGCGACCAACTCAGTGAGGGACGCCATGGGTGTTGCCTATATGCCGGGTTTCGGCAACGACTTCGAGACTGAATCGCTGCCCGGTGCGCTGCCGCAGGGCCAGAACAGCCCTCAGAAGTGCAATTACGGGCTTTATGCTGAACAGTTGTCGGGCTCTCCCTTCACCGCGCCCCGCGGAACCAATGAGCGCTCGTGGCTGTATCGAATTAGGCCCAGCGTGCGCCATACGCGGCGCTTCACCTCGGAGAGATTTCCGCTGTGGAAGACCGCCCCGCATGTAGTCGATCACGATCTTGCCCTCGGCCAGTACCGCTGGAGCCCCATACCGCTGCCCAACGAACGCACCGACTTCCTCCACGGCGTGCGCACTGTGACCACCGCGGGTGATGTGCTGACCCAGATCGGTATGGGGGCCCATGTCTATGTCATCAACGAGGACATGGTCGACGACTACATGTTCAACGCCGACGGCGAGATGCTGTTCGTGCCGCAGCACGGCGGCATCCGGGTCAGGACCGAGATGGGGGTGATGGAGGTCGAGCCCGACGAGATCTGCATCGTGCCGCGCGGCATGATGTTCAAGATCGAGCTCATGAACGGGCCGGCGCGCGGCTATATCTGCGAGAACTATGGGGGAAAGTTCACGCTGCCGGACCGCGGTCCTATCGGCGCCAACTGCCTGGCCAATCCGCGCGACTTCAAGACGCCGACGGCCTGGTTCGAAGACAAGGAAGCCCCGTGCCGGCTGCACGTCAAGTGGTGCGGCGGCTTTCACGTCACCGAGATCGACCACTCGCCGCTCGACGTGGTCGCCTGGCATGGCAACTACGCGCCCTACAAGTATGACCTGAACACCTATTCCCCGGTCGGCGCGATCCGCTTCGATCACCCGGACCCGTCGATCTTCACCGTGCTCACCTCGCCCTCCGGCGAAGCGGGCACCGCGAATGTCGACTTCATCATATTCCCGCCACGCTGGACGGTGGCCGAGCACACCTTCCGGCCGCCCTGGTATCACCGCAACATCATGAGCGAGTTCATGGGCCTCATCAAAGGCCAGTATGACGCCAAGGAGGAGGGGTTCGTGCCTGGCGGCATGAGTCTGCACAACATGATGCTGCCCCATGGGCCGGATGCCATGGGCTTCGAAAAGGCGACCGAAACCGAGCTCAAGCCGGTCAAGCTCGATGAGACCATGGCCTTCATGTTCGAAACGCGCTTTCCCCAGCAGGTGACCGAATACGCGGCCAGCCTGGAAACGCTCCAGGACGATTATATCGACTGCTGGAACGGGCTTGATCGCAAGTTTGACGGCACGCCGGGCGCGAAATAGCGCAGCGGCTCTGCCGGCAGCGTCGAAAGCTTCAGACGTTGTAGTAGTCGCGATACCAGTTCACGAACCGACGCACACCTTCCTCGATCGGGGTCTCGGGCCGAAACCCGACTGCGTGTGCCAGGCTGTCGATATCCGCATAGGTGCGCTCGACGTCGCCGGGCTGCATGGGAAGGAAGTTCTTGGTCGCCGTCTTGCCGGTGGCCGCCTCGATGCAGGCGATAAAGTCCATGAGCTGCACCGGGCTGTGGTTGCCGATGTTATATAGCCGGTACGGGGCGTTCGAGGTGCCGGGCCGCGGATGCTTGGCGTCCCAGTCGGGATCCGGAGTCGCCACCTGGTCGAGCGTGCGCACCACGCCTTCGACGATGTCGTCAATATAGGTGAAATCGCGCGCGTGGTGGCCGTGATTGAACACGTCGATCGGCTCATCGGCGAGGATCTTGCGGGTAAACAGGAACAGCGACATATCGGGCCTTCCCCAAGGCCCGTAAACGGTGAAAAACCTCAGGCCGGTCATCGGCAGGCCGAACAGATGGGCATAGCTGTGCGCCATCAGTTCATTCGTCTTCTTGGTAACGGCATAAAGGCTGATCGGATGGTCGACATTGTGATCGACGCTGTACGGCATCAGCTCATTCGCCCCATAGACCGAGCTGGATGATGCGTAAACGCAATGCGCCACGTCGTTATGCCGGCACCCTTCGAGAATATTGGTGAAGCCGGCAAGGTTGGAGTCCACGTAGCTGTGGGGGTTCTCCAACCCGTAGCGCACCCCAGCCTGGGCCGCCAGATGCACGACACGGCTCGGCTTGCGCTGAGCGAATAGCCGGGCGACGGCTTCGCGGTCGGCAACGTCAATCTGCTCGAAGGAGAAATTGCGGTGTGGCGTAAGCCGGGCGAGCCGGGCCTGCTTCAGCGTGACGTCGTAATAGGCGTTGAGATTGTCGAGGCCGATCACCTCGTCGCCGCGGTCAAGTAGCTTCAAGGCGGTGTGATAGCCGATAAAGCCCGCCGCACCGGTCACCAAGATCAAGCCAGCTCTCCGCGTAAACAAGGGAAGGACGGGGTGATAGGATCGCTCGCCATCGGGGCACGAGCCACGCCGCCCCTCTTAGCACCGGACTCACAGGCCCGCAATGAACGCGCGGGCCCAAGACCATCATCCGCTCGGCTTCCCGCCTTGGGGACGGCGTCCTTGCCCTTTCATGTTCAGAAATTGTGGGCTACGATCCGGCTCACGCTAAGCAAAGCGTTTCATAATTCGCATGGGGGAGAGCCATATGACACGACGTTCACTTGGAAGACTGGCTCCGGTCATCGCCGCGTCCGTTATCGCACTGGCGGCCACGGACTTGGACGCGCAGGAATACGAGATGACCATTGCCACTCTTGCGCCGGAGAATCTCACGAACAATGAGATCTGGCCCGGGTTGGTCCACTTCAAGAACCTTGTCGAGTCCCGGACGGATGGAAACGTCGCGGTCTCGCTCTTCGGAAACGGACAGCTCGGCACCGAGGTCGAGACAGGCTCGCAGGTCCAGGCCGGGGGCGCCGCCCTTGAGTCAACCGTGATGTCGTCCGGCGCGATGTCCTCGTTCTATGAGCGATATCAGGCCGTCACCACGCCGTTTCTGTTCGACAACTGGCGCCAGGCCTGGACGTTCTTCGACAGTGAATGGTTCGCCGATTTCATGAAGGGGGCGATCGAGGAAGCCGATATGCGCTATCTCGGCACCTTCGACGATGGTGGCGGCTTCGTCGCCTTTACCACCCGCGACCGCCTGATCGAGACGGTGGAGGATCTTGAGGGTCTCAATATCCGCGTGGAGGAAAACCCCTCTCACGTTGCCATGATGCAGGCACTAGGCGCCTCGGCCACGCCGCTGCCATGGGGCGAAGTGATCACGGCGCTGGAGACCGGCCTTGCCGATGGCCAGTTCAACGCACCGGTCGTCAACACGGCCTACAATCTCTACGACGTCACCAATTACACGACCCTGACCGGCCACGTTTATAATACGCAAGGCTGGATGGTCAGCGAGACCTGGTTCCAATCGCTGCCGGAAGAGTATCAGCGGATCATTGTTCATTCGGCCCGCGAAGCGATCCAGCTTGCCCACGGCGCCTCGGGTGCTCTGGCAACGGCCAGCTGGGAGGAGTCGTGTGAGGTGTTCGACGAATGCTATCTGATGCCGACTGAGGAGCGGCAGCGGATGGCAGAGATGGCCCGTCCCGCCTGGAAGGACTGGATCGTCAACGATTTCGGGCTTGAGGAAGAGCTCATCGACGAGCTTTGGGCCGAAGTCGAGCGCATCGGCAACGAATTGGAAGAAGAAGACGTCCGGCGCTACGGTCAGTAAGCGGAAAATCCGGCGGGCGGCGTGATCCGTCCGCCGGGCCCCTGCCGACCGGATCGACGACCTCGCGACCCTTCTTCAGGCCCAGCACTATCCGGACATCCCCGTCATGTCGGCTCTCAAGGCGGCCAGGCGCGCCAGTGATATCGTCAATACCCTGGCTATCTGGCTGTGCATTGCCTGCGTGCTCGCCATGCTGGCGATCTCCTTCATCGGCTTCATGCACCTTGTGTTGACGGGACGGGCGCTGCCCTGGACCTATTCCCTCGCCCGGGTCTTCCTGCCCTGGATCGGTCTAATCTCGGGCACCATCGCCTTGCGGACGGGCGAGCACGTCGCCATGACGCTGCTGGCCCAGATGCTGCCGCGGCCGCTGGTCAAGGTAACGCAAACGCTTTGCCTCGTGGCCATCGCCATCTTCGCGCTTATGCTGATCTGGTATGGCTGGCCCTTCTTCGTGAACGCACGCCAGACCTACATGGTGTCCGACATGATCCGGATACCTCAATATTACACGGCATTCGCCGTTCCCCTCAGCGGGGCGATCATCCTCCTGCACCTGTCGCACGGCTTCGCGTTGCTCGGCCATGACACCTCGGTCCGGGACGCGGTCAGTCACGCCATCGGCGACGAACCGCCCCGGGTGCCGTGATGGGCTTGGCGGTCCTTGTCTTTGCCGTCCTGCTGCTTATCGGCACCCCGATCGCCGTGATCATGGCCCTCTCGGGCGTTGCCGGCAGCTACGCCATCGGCGGCGAGCGCCTGATGAGCATCATCGCCGACCGGATGTTCGCCGGCGTTTCCTCCTACATGCTGATCGCCATCCCGTATTTCATCTTCACCGCGGAGCTGATGAACCAGGGGGGCCTCACCCAGAAGCTGATCACCTTCAACAATGCGCTCTTCGGCCGGATTCGAGGCGCGCTCAGCCATGTCAACGTGACCGTGTCGATCTTCTTCGCCGGCCTCACCGGCGCGGCGATCACGGACACGGTGGCGCTTGGCAAGGTGCTCATCCCCTCGATGAAGGAGCAGGGTTACGACCCCGAATACGCCGCGGCGATAACCGCCTGCTCCTCGATCATCGGTCCCATCATCCCGCCCAGCGTGGTGATGGTGGTCTATGCGACGCTGCTGCGCGACATCTCGGTGCTCGACCTGTTCGCGGGCGGGATCATTCCCGGATTCGTCATGGCAGCGTCGCTTCTGACCATCAGCTTCTATCTTTCGTGGCGGCGCGGTTACCCCAAACAGGCCGCAATCCCGCTCAAGGTGGCGCTCCTGGCCTTTCTGGCGGCGCTGCCGGCACTGTTCGTGCCGGTTATCATTCTCGGCGGCATTCTCTCCGGAATGACCACCATCACCGAAGCCTCGGGCTTTGCCGCCGTCTACGCGCTGGCGATCGGCTTTTTGGTCTATCGCAACCTGACCTGGCGCAAGGTGTGGGACGCACTAGTGACCACCGTGAAATTTTCCGGCGTGGTCTTTTTTCTGTTGGCGGCGTCGGCGGTGCTTGGCTGGTTCGTCACCCGGTCCGGTGTCGCCCATGATGCGGCCCAGATGATCGTCACCATAACCGACAACTGGTTCCTTCAGTTGATGCTGGTGGCGGCCCTCCTGCTCCTGATCGGCACGGCCATCGATGTACTGCCGGCGCTGGTGGTGGTCGCGCAGCTGCTGGTTCCGGCGATGATCAGCCTGGGTTTTGATCCACTGCATTTCGCGATCTTCATGATCGTCACCCTGAACATCGCCAACATCACGCCTCCGGTGGGCATGACGTTGATGGCCGCCGCCCAAATCGCGAAGATCCCCTATGAGCGTGCGATAATTGCATCGCTGCCCTTCTATCTGTCATTCATCGCAGTCATTGTGCTACTGGCTGTGTTTCCGGGCCTGTCGACCTGGCTTCCCAGCCTGCTGCGCTGACCCGTGACCGCACAGGAATGCCTGAAATGCTGAAGCCTTCCGGTGAACGAGACCTCATTGCCGCCTACCGGCGGCGCACGCCCGGCTCGGCCGAATTGTTCGAGCGAGCCCAACAGGTCCTGCCAAGCGGCATCACCCATGACTCCCGCTTCTTGAAGCCCTATGGGCCCTATGTCCGCACGGCCGCCGGCGCTCGCAAGACGGATGTCGACGGCAATGAATACATCGACTATTTCGGGGGGCATGGGGCGCTCATTCTCGGCCACGCGCACCCGGAGGTGACGCGCGCAGCCCAGGAAGCTCTGGTCCACAGCACCCAGTATGGCGCCAGTCACGAGCTTGAGGTCATCTGGGCGGAAACCGTGCTGCGGCTGCTTCCCGCTGCCCAGCGGGTGCGCTTCACGGCATCGGGCACCGAAGCCACATTGCTCGCCTTGCGCCTTGCAAGAGCGTTTACCGGGCGCGACAAGATCGTCCGCTTCAAGAGCCATTTCCATGGTTGGCACGACCATATGGCCTCCGGCTATGTGTCGCACTTCGATGGCGCACCGACCCCCGGCGTGCTTGCCGAGGTCGCCCGTCAGACCGTGCTCGTCGATCCCGATGAGCCGACGGAGATCGACGCAGCGCTCGATGCCACCGACGTCGCCGCGGTTTTCGTCGAGCCGACCGGCAGTTCGTTCGGCATGATCCCGATGCGAGAGGAAACCCTGGCGCGGCTGCGCGAGCGCACCGAGGCAAGCGGCACGCTGCTGATCTTCGACGAGGTGATCACCGGCTTTCGGGTCTCGCCGGGCGGCGCGCAACAAGTCTATGGGATTCGCCCGGATCTTACGACGCTGGCGAAGATCGTCGCCGGCGGGCTGCCCGGGGGAGCGGTGGCCGGCCGCAAGGAGATACTGGACCAGCTCGATTTCGACGCCATGGCCGCGGCCGGCAAGCCGAAGATCCTTCATCCGGGGACCTTCAACGGCAACCCGGTTTCCGCCGCCGCCGGCATCACCGCCCTGGAGATCATCGAGAAAGGCGAGGTCTGCGCCAGGGCGAACCATGTCGGCGAAACGCTTCGGGTCAGGATGAATGAGGTTCTCGCCTCGAAGGGCGTTCCCTGGTCGGTCTACGGCACCTTCTCGGCCTTCCATCTCTTCATGAACCCGGATGGTCGCAAGATCGATCCGGTGACCTTCTCCGCCTTCGATGTGCCGTGGAAAGTGCTTAAATCCAAGCCCGACGAAGCCGTCAATGCGCTGCGGCTGGCCCTGCTCATCGAGGGGGTCGACATCTCCGGCTGGCCGGGCGGGATCACCTCGGCCGCCCATAGCGATGAGGATGTCGATCAGACTGTCGAAGCCTTTTCCCGCGCGCTGGACCGCCTGCGGTCGTAGGCATTGAGAGTCCGCGGGATTGGCCTGACCGGCGGCGTGAACGCGGTCATGGCGATCGGCGCGGCCGCCGCATCGCCATCCTCACGGAGTCTGCCTATACCCCAATGCTGCCTCACCCGTAAGAGCGTTTTCGAGGGTGGTCACCGCGTAGTCCGCCGCGTCTGCGAACGGCG
>SKQW01000099.1 GCA_007118805.1 Rhodobiaceae bacterium
AAGGTCAAGACCAGCGCGAAGCCCAGATGGGCCGCCCGGAGCTGGTGGCCCGGCAGCGGGGTGATAAACAGGGCGTAGATGTGAAACGCGATGAACGCGACTGAAGCTACCGCGATGCTCCACTTACGCATGATGCCGCCTTCGTACAAGTCGAGGCATGAATGCTTGCAGCTTCTCTGGTAGGGGGGCGGTTCCTGGCGATGTTGCCTCGCAGGGTAGCGAGGCAACATTGCTCGTTGAGCCTGAGTTATTCCTGGCGCGCGCGGCGGAAGGGCGCCAGCGGCCGCTCAGGTGCGGCTTCACAGCCGGGGCATGCCGGCGCCGGACTGCTAGGGGCGAAGGTCTGCGGGGACTTCGATGCCGATCTCGTCGTAGTACTGCACCGCGCCGCTATGAACCGGCAGCGCCACACCGCCCAGTGCATCCTCGAGCGTCCAGTCGGCGGCGACGCTGTGCGCCGCAATGAGTTCGTCCTGGTGCTCGAACCAGGCGTTGATGAAGCTGTACACGACATCGTCGGAAACGTTGGCATTGGTGATGATGATGCCGCGCGCGGTGACCTCGATCAAATCGCTGTCCTGCCCCCTGTAGGTGCCTGCGGGAATGGTGCCGGCAAACCAGTACGGGTGCCGCTCGAGCACTGCTTCGAGAATGTCTGGATCGGTCGGAATGAAGCGGATGTCGGTCGTGGTGGTCAGCTCGGCGATTCCCGGGTTGTTGGGGCTCGTCACGACGAACTGGGCATCCACCGTGCGATCCGCGAGCGCCGAGTGGCCCTCAGGGTGGGTAAGAAAGAACGGCTGGTAGTCGAGGCCGTACTCCTCGAGAACGGCCTCGGCGACGAGCTGCGTGCCGCCGCCTGCCGAGCCCAGGGCGACGCGCCGGCCCGCGAGGTCTTCGTACGAGGTTATGTCGGAATCGGCGCGGACCATCAGGTGGATGGGCAGTTCCTGACCAGCCACGACGGCGCGAAGGTCGCCGTAGGCCTCCTGGAACTCCCTTTCGCCGATATAGCCATAATAGGCGTTGTCGGTGAGCGCGAAGCCGAACTCGGACTCGCCGCGACCCACGAAGTGCGTGTTCTCCACGGTAGCCCCCACGGTCGAGGTAGCTCGGATGCCGGGGACGTGCTCATTGAGCACTTCAGCCATGGCGGCCGACAAGACGTACCAGGTGCCGCCGAGGGCGGTGCCGGCAATCACGACAGAGGTCGTTTCCTGCGCTGCGACCCTCGGCGCTAGCGCGACGAGCAGCATGGCTGCTACTCCTATGATCGCCAGGAGTGTCTTAAGGTCGATTGCTGGGGAGTTCGTTCGGGGTTCAGTCATACGGCGTTCCTCCTTGTGCCGCTCTTACGCGACGTCTCGCTTTGCCTGATAGGCTTTCAAGTGCCTATCGAACGACTTCAGCCTTGTCCGCAAACCTCTCTTCCAGTTCGTATACGGCCGGCAGGCCGACAATCCTTCCCACCTCCTCGAAGTCGAGTAATTGGTCTAGCACGTGCTCGCTGGTCCCAGCGCGTTCGATCTCGGCGAGCACGTGTCGCATGGCCTTGGCTGCCGCGTAGAGGGCGGCAAGGGGCGAGACGCACATCCGGAAACCGAGCTGTTGAACTTGATCCAACGAGAGAATCGGCTCGTTCCTTACCCAGTGCTGCGATTCCGCCCAGATCCACACCGTGGGCACATCGATCGACTGGGCGAACTGCCGCATCTTTGCCGGCGAGAAACCTCGGGCGCCCATGACCATTACGGCGTCTGCGCCGGCGGCGGCATACGCCTGACCGCGTTCGATGGCGCGCTCGACGCCTTCGGCGCCGACCGCGTCGGTTCGAGCGATGACCAGGAAGTCCGGGTCGGTCCTGGCGTCCAGTACGGCCTGGAGCTTTCCAACCATCTCGCTGTCGGATACGAGGCTGATTCCTCGGTAGGACCCGCACTTTTTCGGAAACTCTTGATCCTCTATGTGGAATCCGGCCACGCCGGCCTTTTCACACTGCCGGACGAAGCGCCGCGCGTTGACGATGCCTCCATAGCCGGTGTCGGCGTCGATGATGACGGGCATTTCGACGCTGTCGACAATGACTTCAGCTCGCTGGAGCACTTCCGACGCGGTGGTCAGCCCGACATCCGGAAAGCCGTAGGTCGCTGCGACGGAATGCCCGCCGACATAGACGGCATCGAACGAGGTCTCCGCCACCAGCTTGGCGCTGAGCCCGTCGAATGCCCCCATGGCAACGACCAGTGGCTTGGAGCGCAACAGGCCGCGCAGTTTCTTGGTGTTGCTCACCAACTACCTCCTTTCTCGCCGAGAGACGGCTCGTTTTTGGGGAGTAATTGCTGCCGGTGCTGGGATGGATCTCCAGTCGGCGCCGATGGTGCGTGGCTGCGTGCGATTGGGCCAACTGCCGTCCAACACCTCCGTTCGCTTGCTTGCGAGCCCCATGAGAGCCTTCTCTTCGACCGTGTCGACCGTCTTGCGTCGGCGAGCACAGTAAAGAGCGGTCGCCAAGGCAAGGGCGAAAGGTCCACGCGATCGGTCTGGTTGCCCGCTGGGATTAGCGCTGTCTTCGGGACGCTAAAGGCTGCGATGACAGGCCGGCCGAGCCACCCTTGACAC
>SKQW01000293.1 GCA_007118805.1 Rhodobiaceae bacterium
TCGCCCGAGGAGCCAGCCACGGGCGCTCCGCCAGCCCGCGACGAGGCCCCAGGAGGCCGCGAGTCGCATTCCTGACCAGCGCTGATCGTCACAAGGGGTCACGCACGTCACTGTCGAACTGACGGGCACCGCCTTGTCGGGGACGCATGAGCTACGCCGTCTGTCGCGGTGGTCCCGAAAGCGACGAGGGACCCCGGTCGTTAGGATCAACCCTTCGCCAGATGCACCGATGGGGCAGGTTGTCATGCCGTGGCTGCTCCTGTCCCTGTCGCCATGGGCCATGGTCGCTCGGCCATACTGCCATCCCCGCTCCACCCGGGGGCCACCGATAGAAGCTCAAGAGCTTCTCCACTTGCTACCGACGTCGTCGAGCAAGAATCGACTGTCGGGAAGGGGGAGCTGGGTGATGATCATGACGGTGCCTCGCTGCAAGCGCGTGACCCCATGCCGCCGTGGTGGCGAGGAGCGGGGTCAGCGTATCAAGCGGGCGGGGCTATTTGTCATAATTAGAACAAATAAGGAACTTTTTTGACCTGTAGGATCATCGATGCGGGACGCCCCCCAAGTCTCGATGGTTCCTAGGCATCGCATCGCGTCCATAGGAGGGGTTGCTCGACGCCTGGAAAGCAGGAATTCTTCCAAAGGATTCGCTGCTTCGAATCCTTTGACGCGCGGTCAGGTCGCGTCATAAAGCAGGGGGGCATATGGTCGGGACGACCGGGGTGGTTTGGCTTGTTCGACATTGGCTGACTCCTTTGCTGGAGGTTGACGTTCCGCTGGGCGGTGCCACGGCGGAGGGCCCTCTCATGAGCGGCCCCAGTACTCCGAGGGGCAAATGGTCCTCGGAACTCTTTTGGGTGGCTGGCGGACAGGCCGCCTTCGCGGCGACATATGCTGCGCCGACCGTCCATATTCACTTTTCGTTCCCATTCGCTCTTCCGGGCGTCCCTGAGGACGCCCGGTTCTTGAACTGAGGCACGTTGGCCGTTCGTTCGAGGCATTTCAGCGTGCGCTGAGTGCAAACCAACGTGCCGCCATCAACAGGTCGGCATACCTAACTACACCCTGAACTACTTCCGCAGGTGTCGCATTTGAGGCAGGTGCCGTTGCGCACCATGGTGAAATTGCCGCATTCGCCGCAGGACTCGCCCTCATAGCCCTTGAGGCGTGCCTCGGCGCGGCGCGCGTCGGTGCTCCGGGGCCGGGGCGCCGCCTCGGTCTGCACCTCCACCGCCAGCTCCGTCTCGATCTCGACGGCGGCCTCCGACCGGCGGGCGGTGGCGGCCCCGCCCGATGCGACGCCGCGCGCTTGGACCCGGTGCCCCTCCGCCGCCGGCTCGCCGCTGTGCACCACCATCAATCGCTCGCTCACCCGGCCGCGCACCAGACCGGTGGAGACCAGGCGGTTGGCCGCCGGGTCCTTGCCCTCGTCGACGCCGGAGCCCATCGCTGTGGCCCCGATATCCTCCTGGCTGACATGGCCGAGGTCGTGGCGGTCGAGATAGGAGATCGCGAGCTCCCGGAACAGGTAGTCGAGGATCGAGGTGGCGTTCTTGATCGAATCATTGCCCTGGACGAAGCCCGCCGGCTCGAAGCGGGTGAAGGTGAAGGCGTCGACATACTCCTCGAGCGGCACCCCGTATTGCAGCCCGAGCGAGATGGCGATGGCGAAATTGTTCATCAGCGAGCGGAACGCGGCGCCTTCCTTGTGCATGTCGACGAAGATCTCGCCGAGCCTGCCATCCTCGAACTCGCCGGTATGCAGATAGACCTTGTGGCCGCCGACGATCGCCTTCTGGGTGTAGCCCTTGCGCCGGTTGGGCAGCTTCTCGCGCTCGCGATAGGCCCGTTCGACGACGCGCTCGACGATCCTTTCGGCGGTCGCCGCCGCGCGGGCCGGCGCCGGCTGGGCGGTGAGCTCCTCGATGATCTCGTCCTCGTCCTCCTCGTCATCGGCAAGCAGCTGGGCGTTGAGCGGCTGGGACAGCTTGGAGCCGTCGCGATACAGCGCATTGGCCTTCAGGCCGAGCTTCCAGGACAATAGATAGGCACTCTTGCAGTCCTCCACGGTGGCCGCGTTGGGCATGTTGATGGTCTTGGAGATGGCCCCGGAGATGAAGGGCTGAGCGGCCGCCATCATGCGGATATGGCTGTCGACCGACAAGAAGCGCGTCCCCGTGCGCCCACAAGGGTTGGCGCAGTCGAAGACCGGCAGGTGTTCCTCCTTCAGGTGCGGCGCGCCTTCCAGGGTCATCGCCCCGGCGCAATAGCTATTGGCCGCCTCGATGTCGCGGCGGCTGAACCCAATCTCGGCCAGGAGGTCGAAGCCCGGATCGGCAAGGGTCTCTGCCGACAGGCCCAGCGTCTCGGTGCAGAAGGCCTCGCCGAGGGTCCACTTGTTGAAGGCAAAGCGGATGTCGAAGGCGGAGGCCAGCGCCTCTTCCAGCGCCTGCATCTTGTCCTCGGTGAAGCCTTTGGCCTTCAGGGCCGCGTGATTGACGCCGGGCGCGTCCTTCAGTGTGCCGTGGCCGACCGCGTAGGCGATGATGTCGTCGATCTCGGCCGGGCGGTAGCCGAGCACGCGCAGCGCCTCCGGCACCGCCCGGTTGATAATCTTGAAATAGCCGCCGCCGGCCAGCTTCTTGAACTTCACGAGCGCGAAATCGGGCTCGATCCCGGTGGTGTCGCAGTCCATGACAAGGCCTATCGTGCCGGTCGGCGCGATCACCGATACTTGCGCGTTGCGGTAGCCGTGCGCCTTGCCGAGATCGAGCGCGCGGTCCCAGGCGTTGCGGGCCGCGGCGCTCAGCGCCATGTCGGGGCAGGCGGCGTGGTCGAGCGGGACGGGCAGGGTATTCAGCCCTTCATAGCCCTCCGGCTCGCCATGGGCGGCGCGGCGGTGATTGCGGATGACGCGCAGCATGGGCTCGGCGTTGCCGGCATAGCCGGGGAAGGCGCCGAGCGCGCCGGCCATCTCGGCCGAGGTGGCATAGGCGATGCCGGTCATTAGGGCACTGATCGTGCCGGCCAGCGCGCGGCCCTCCTGGGAATCATAGGGGATGCCCGACGACATCAGGAGCCCGCCAATATTGGCATAGCCGAGGCCCAGCGTGCGGAACTCATAGGACAGCCGGGCGATCTCCCGGGAGGGGAACTGCGCCATCAGCACGGAGATTTCGAGCACCACCGTCCACAGCCGCGTGGCGTGCTCGAAGCCGGCCACGTCGAAGCTGCCGTCGGGGTTGCGGAACTGAAGCAGGTTCAGCGAGGCGAGATTGCACGCCGTGTCGTCGAGGAACATGTATTCCGAGCACGGATTGGAGGCGCGGATCTCGCCCGAGGCGGGGCAGGTGTGCCAGTCATTGATGGTGGTATGGTACTGGATGCCGGGATCGGCCGAGGCCCAGGCAGCATGGCCGATCTGCTCCCACAGCTCGCGCGCCTTGAGCGTCCTGGCGATGCCGCCGCCGAGCCGGTTACGCAGGTGCCAGTCGCCGTCGGCCTCCACGGCGCGCAGGAAGTCGTCGGTGACCCGCACCGAATTGTTGGAGTTCTGGCCCGAGACGGTGAGATAGGCCTCCGAATCCCAGTCCACGTCATAGGTGTCGAAGGCAATCGCGCTGTAGCCCTGGCGGGCGAACTGGATGACCCGCTGGACATAGTTCTCCGGCACCATGGCCTTGCGCGCGGCCTTGATCTCGCGCTTGAGCGCCGGGTTCTTGCCCGGGTCGAAGCAGTCCTCGCCCGATCCCTCGCAGTTCACGCATGCTCTGATGATCGCGTTGAGGTGGCGCGCCACGATCTTCGAGCCGGTGACGAGGGCGGCGACCTTCTGCTCCTCCTTCACCTTCCAATTGATGTAGTCCTCGATGTCGGGATGGTCGATGTCGACGACGACCATCTTGGCGGCCCGGCGCGTGGTGCCGCCCGACTTGATGGCGCCGGCGGCGCGGTCGCCGATCTTGAGGAAGCTCATCAGGCCGGACGACTTGCCGCCGCCGGACAGCTTCTCGCCCTCGCCGCGCAGATTGGAGAAGTTCGAGCCGGTGCCCGAGCCGTATTTGAACAGCCGGGCCTCGCGCGTCCACAGATCCATGATGCCGCCATCATTGACCAGATCGTCGGTGATCGACTGAATGAAGCAGGCATGAGGCTGGGGCCGCTCATAGGCGCTGTCCGAGGGCCTGACCTCGCCAGTCTCGTGGTCGACATAGAAGTGCCCCTGGCTCGGCCCGTCGATGCCGTAGGCCCAGTGCAGCCCGGTATTGAACCATTGCGGGCTGTTGGGCGCGCATTTCTGGGTCGCCAGCATGTAGGCGAGCTCATCGAAGAAGGCGCGGGCGTCGGCCTCGCTATCGAAATAGCCGCCCTTCCAGCCCCAATAGGTCCAGGCGCCGGCGAGCCGGTCGAAGACCTGGCGCGAGTCGCGCTCCGGGCCATAGCGCTCCGCCTCGGGCAGCTCGGCGAGGGCGTCTTCGTCGGCCACGCTGCGCCACAGCCAGGACGGCACGTCGTTTTCCTCGACGCGCTTGAGGCGGGCGGGGACGCCGGCCTTGCGGAAATATTTCTGGGCCAGGATATCGCTGGCCACCTGCGACCAGCCTTCGGGCACGCGAATCGACTCCAGGCGGAAGACGACCGAGCCGTCCGGATTGCGGATCTCGCTGGTCGTCTCGCGAAAGCCGAGACCCTCATAGGCTGACTGGCCTTCGACCGTAAACCGCCGTTCAATCCGCATCTTAGCTCCTTGCTCCAAGTTGATGAGGACCGCTGGCGCTGCGCGCAACGGTTCTCGCAAGCCCCCATGACGGGCCGCGCGGCAGGACCCGCGGCCGACACGCCCCCGGCCCCTCGGTTGCCCGAGGCGGCATCTCTAACGCTGTGTACCTAATGGAGAAATCTGCTTCGGGCCGACAAGACGCCCGCGCAACTTCCAGACCCGACGCTATGGGAGTCGGCCAATGCTCGTCAAGGATGTTGGCGTTCATGATCGGCAAAAAATCCACAAGCCCTTGAGCATCAATGACGACGCTCATCAATATCTAGTGTTTGCGCGCTTAACGGCCAGTTAAGGGCGGTGGATAATGGGGAGAAGCCGGCGGGCCGGCCAGGGGGCCGTGGACAAACAGTGGGACGAACACCTCTGAGACGGGGCGGAACCAACCCTTGCCGATTCGTCTCAAATTGTCGCGACCGGCTTGGGCCGGATTTAAGCCGGGCTGGCTAGTGTCCCGACCGAGGCAAGGGGAGATTCTCGCGCGATGAAAAAGGCGTCGGCCCGCGGCCGCCAGATCGACAGCCTCGACGTCGTCCTCATCGAGGACAATCGGGGCGCCCAGGCCATCCTGCGCTCGATGCTGTCATCGCTGCGCGTGCGCCGCCTGCGGGTCTTCGACCGGGCCGAGGACGCGCTCAAGCAGATGATGCTCGATCCCCCCGATGCTGTGGTCACCGGCTGGGACATGAAGCCGATGAGCGGCCAGCGCTTCCTGCGCGTGCTGCGCAACAAGTCGATGGCGCCGCTGTGCTTCGTGCCGATCATCGTTATGTCGGCGCGCCCCACGGTCTCGATGGTCGACCGCGCCTTCTCGAGCGGCGCCAATTGCATCCTGGTCAAGCCAATCGCGCCGATCACCATGCTGCGCCGCCTGGAATGGGCGAGCCTGGAGGACTCCCGGTTCGCCCTGAAGGGCGACCACTACATGCTGGAGGGGATCGAGGAGACCCTGGAGACCCGGCTGCGGCGCAACGAACTCGGCGACATGCTCAGGCGGCGCCAGGCGATCCACGAGGCGCTCACCGCCCAGGGCGACGAGGCGCTGGCCGATCAGATCGTCAATGGCGAGATCGACCTCGATACGCTCCAGCGCCCACTGCGCAAGGCTAGGCCGCGCGGCCCCTCGGAGACCTGGAACAGCTGGGCTGTAGGCTGAGCTGGAGCGGCGGGTGGGGCAGGGGCTTGCCACCCGATCATCCCCGACAATAGTGGGATAAGCCCGGCCATGACGGCGTTGGGCTAGCCCCGTGCCCACCATTTCCCGCTCTGCTCGGGGGCGGCGATGCTCGCGAAGTTGTGCGTCGCGCTGCGTCGGTTCGGCTGGCGTCGCATTGGCCATGCCATTATAGAGGCGCTAGACTGCCGGACCGGTCCGGCAACGCGGGCATTGGGGCGAAGGGCCGAGGGGGCACAACGCGTTGACCGGGCGCGGCTGTCGGTGGACCGACACGCAGGATTCCAGAAGAGCGGGACTTGTCTTTAGTCAGGCAGATAATCGGCGCCCTTTTCGTCCTGTTGCTCGTGGCGGGCGGCTACGTCGCCTATGAGCACTACGCGACGGAAGGCGCCACCGACGGGGCAGACCAGCGCCGGGGCGGCGGGGGCATGGGCGTGCCCGTGGAGCTTTCGATCGCGGATATGCGCCTGGCCGAGAGGCGCGTCGAGGCGGTGGGCTCGACCCGGTCGCGCCGCGCCGTCGAGATCGTTCCCGAAACCAGTGGCCGCATCAACGAGATCGACTTCGAGCCGGGCGCCCCCGTCTCTGCCGGCGACGTTTTGGCGCGGCTCGACGACGACATCGAACGGGCGAACCACACCGAGGCCCAGGCCAATCTGGACGAGGCTCAGCGTGCCCTGGATCGTGGCCGCACACTGCGTGAGTCGAACACCATTACCCAGGCCTCGATGGAGCAACTCATCTCCCAGGAAGCCGTCGCCCGCGCCGCGCTGGACCGCGCCCGCAGACGGCTGGAGGACCGCGAGATCAAGGCGCCGTTCGACGGCGTCGTCGGCTTGCGCCAGGTCGATGTCGGCGCCCGGGTGACCGAGTCGACGGTCATTACCACGCTCGACGATCGCAGCGAGGTTGAGATCGACTTCTCGCTTCCCGAGACGCTCTACGGCTCGGTTTACGCCGGCCAGGCGGTCGTGGCGACCACCGCCGCCTTTCCAGGACGGGAGTTCACGGGCGAGGTGATCAATATCGACAGCCGGATCGACCCGACCTCGCGCTCCTTCAGGGTTCGCGCGCGTCTGCCCAATCCGAATCAGATCCTGCCGGCCGGGATGTTCATGCACATCTCGGTGGTCCTCGAGGCGCAGGACGTCGTCATGGTTCCTGAGGAATCAATTCTCGCCGAGGGTACTCGCAACTACGTCTTCGTGGCCAACGGAGATCAGGCCTCGCGCCGTGAGGTCAGCCTCGGCCAGCGCGAGGTCGGCTTCGTCGAGATCGTCGAGGGGATCGAGGCGGGCGAGCAGGTCGTCGTCGAGGGCACGCAGCGCCTGCGCGACGGCGCCCCGATCCGGGTGATGGGGGCCGCCGCCGAGCCCGACGATGAGGATGGCGAGGAGGCGGCGACCGGAGCGGGTCCGGCATGACGCTGTCCGAACTCAGCGTGCGCCGCCCGGTCCTGGCGGCGGTGGCGAGCCTTCTCATCATCGTCTTCGGGATTGCCGCGCTGATGCAGCTTCCCGTTCGCGAGCTGCCCGACATCGATGCCGCCGTAGTGACGGTCACTACCAGCTATGTGGGCGCGGCCCCGGAAATCGTCGATACCGACATCACCGAGCAGATCGAGGGGGCCATTGCCGGCATCAGCGGCATCAAGTCGATCCAGTCGACCAGCCGGCGCGGCACAAGCCGGATCGTTATCGAGTTCGATCTGAGGCGCGACATTGACGAAGCGGCCAACGATGTGCGTGACGCGGTCGGACGTGTGCGCTCCAACCTGCCGGATGGCGCCGACGAACCGCGCATCGTCAAGACCGACAGTGATGCCGATCCGGTGATGCGCCTCGCGGTCATCAGCGACCGCATGGAGCCGCCCGAGATCACCGACTATGTCGAACGCTTTGTCATTGACCGGCTTGCGACGCTCGAAGGCGTCGCCAGCATCAACATCTACGGCCAGCGCCGTTACGCCGTGCGCATCTGGCTCGACCGCCGGGCGATGGCGGCCCGCAATCTCACCGTCGCCGATGTCGAGCAGGCCCTGCGCCGCAACAATGTCGAGCTGCCGAGCGGCGAGGTGGAATCGCTCCAGCGCGTACTCACCGTGCGCCTCGACAGCCGCCTGACCGCCGTCGATCAGTTTCGCGATATCGTGATTGACCGTGTCGCCGGCCATCCGGTCCGGCTCGGCGACATTGCCCGCGTCGAGCGCGGGGTGGAGGATGACTCCGTCAAGGTCCGCGCCGACGGCCGCGAAGCGGTCGGGCTGGGTGTCCTGAGGCAGTCCCAGGCGAACACGGTGCGGATCTCGGAAGGGGTGCGCGAGGCCATCGACCAGCTTCGCCCGACTCTGCCCGAGGGCATGACAATCGAGGTGGGGTCCGACGATGCGGTGTTCATTGGCGCCTCGATCCGCGAGGTCATCATCGCGCTCGGCCTGTCTCTGATGCTGGTCATCCTAGTCATCCTGGCATTCCTGATGTCGGTGCGGGCGACGCTGATTCCGGCGATCACGATTCCGGTGGCGCTCATCGGCTGTTTCGGCCTCATTCTGGCCCTGGGCTTTTCCATCAACGTTCTTACCCTCCTGGCATTACTGCTGGCGATCGGCCTGGTCGTCGACGATGCCATCGTGATGCTGGAGAACATCAAGCGGCGGATCGACAGCGGTGAATCACCATTGCTGGCCAGTGTCCTTGGGGCGCGTCAGGTCACCTTTGCGATTCTTGCCACCTCGGCGACCCTGATCGCGGTGTTCGTGCCGATCTCGTTCCTCGAAGGCGCGGCCGGGCGGCTGTTCTCCGAATTCGGCTTCGTCATGGCGAGCGCCGTGGCGATCTCCACCTTCGTAGCGCTGAGCGCCTGTCCGGCGCTTGCCTCGAAGGTGCTTAAGCCGCGCGACCAGGCAGCGATCGAGCGCAGCGAGCGCGGGCCGATGGCGCGTCTGCGCCGTGGCTATGAACGCGCGCTCGGCGCCGCCTTGCGGATGCCGCTGGTGGTCATCGTTATCGCCCTCGTGGTGGCGGCGTTGAGCGTCAACATCTTCCTGAACCTGCCGCGCGAACTGACACCTCCGGAGGATCGCGGGGTGATGTTCGTTGCCCTGACCACGCCGCAGGGCAGCTCGGTCTCGGCGACCGACGCCCAGACCCGCAAGGTGGAAGAGCTGGTCGAGCCCTTCGTCGCGCGCGGCGACGCCGACACCGTCTTCGCGATTACCGGCCTGTGGAACCGGCCCAATCGGGCGTTCGTGGTCCTGCGCCTCGTGCCATGGGACGAGCGCGAGACAAGCGCCGGGGAGATTATCGGGGAACTGGGGCCGCGTGTCCTGGAGCTTCCCGGTGCCAGGGGCTTCCCAGCCAGCCCCGCCGGTCTCGGCCTGCGCGGGGCCAGCACCCCGTTGCGGGTCGTGGTCGGCGGCCCCGATTTCGACAGCGTGAAGGCCTGGGCCGACGCGCTGTTGCAGCGGGCCGAGGAGAATCCCGGCATTCACAATCCGAGCCTCGACTTCGAGGAGACCCAGCCGCAGCTCACCCTCGACGTCGACCGGGCGCGCGCCGACGATCTCGATATCGGCGTTCAGACCATCGCCTCGACCCTGCAGACGCTGTTCGCCTCGCGCGAGATCACCACCTTCGTCGAGCGGGGCCGGGAATATCCGGTCATCGTGCAGGCGCGCCCGGAGGATCGGCAAACGCCGGGCGACATCTCCAACATCTTCGTGCGCAGCGGCGACGGCGCCAATTTGGTGCCGCTCGGGTCCCTTGTGACCGTCAATGAGGGGGCGGCGGCGGCCGAGCTGCCGCGCTACAACCGCCTGCCGGCGATCACCATCCAGGCGGCCGTCGATGCCGATTACGATCTGGGGGCCGCCATCGCCTTCATGCAGGAGGCGGCGGGCGAGGTGCTGCCGCCGGAGGCGACGCTGGGCTTTTCCGGCCAGTCTCAGCAATATCTTGAGACCTCGGGCGGGCTCGCCGTCACCTTCGCCCTGGCGCTGCTCATCGTCTTCCTGGTGCTGGCGGCGCAGTTCGAGAGCTTCATCCACCCGCTGGTGATCATGCTCACGGTGCCGCTGGCCGTTGCGGGCGCGCTCTTGGGACTTTATCTCACCGGGCAGACGCTCAACATCTTCAGCCAGA
>SKQW01000288.1 GCA_007118805.1 Rhodobiaceae bacterium
ATGACGGCAAGAAGCGCGGCGAAGACAACGCCGCGCTGCACCGATTCCGGTAGCCCATGTCCAAGTGCACGAGTCACCATCTCCCCGGCGGCGCCTTTTGGCTCGCTCCGGTGAACTCGACCCCGACCTCACGGCCGGCCGCCCAGCGGGGTTCGGCGGCGACGAACAGGTCGCTTGCGGGAATCAAGAGCCGGAACATCTCCGGCAGCGACGTCGGTTCGGGGAAGCGCAGCCGCGCGCCGTTCGCGTTAAGGTCCCAAACGACGCAGTCGATGGTGCTGCCGTCGAGGAGGACGACCTTGGCTTTCTGGTAGGTGGGAATGCGGCGCTCGGTCCGCCATCTCTCACAACGATCCACATCGGCGCCCTTGCTCGGCATTGTGCCAGATGCCGTCCAGATGCGTACGAAGCGCGGCCGCGGCAACCTGGCCTGTTGAACTAGGCCAGTTGGCCAGCGGCACCTGTGCGGCTAGGACCTGTCAGGGAAATAGCGGCAACTGCTCCAGCCCGGTGGTCTCGGATAGCCCGACCATCAGATTGAGGTTCTGAATGGCTTGGCCGCTCGCCCCCTTTACCAGATTGTCGAGCACCGAAATCACGATCGTGCGGCCCGGCTGACGGTCGGCCACCACCCCGATCAGGCAATGGTTCGACCCCCGCACATGACGCGTCGCCGGCACCTTGCCATAGGGCAGGACATGGACGAACGGCTCGGCCTCGTAGCGCTCGGCCAGTCCGGCATGGATCGTCGCGGCATCGCCGCGCACATAGCAGCTTGCCAGTATGCCGCGGTTCTGCGGCACAAGATGCGGCGTGAAGGTGGCGGTCACCGGCTGCCCCGCCGCCTTCGACAGCTCCTGATCGATTTCGCCCATGTGCCGATGGTGCCCCACCCCGTACGCGTGAAAGCCCTCGGACACCTCGGCGAACAGATTGGCCTCCTTGGGCGCCCGCCCCGCGCCGGTGACGCCGGACTTGGCATCGATGACGATCGGATCGGCGGCGATGAGGCCGGACTTCAAAAGGGGCGCGAGCGCCAGGAGAACCGTCGCCACATAGCAGCCCGTATTGGCCACGATGCGGGCGGCGGCGATGCTTTCGCGATAAAACTCGGGCAATCCGTAAACGACTTCCTTCTGCAGCTCGATCTGGCTGTGCGCTTCGCCGTACCAGGTCCGGTAGGCATCCGGGTCCTCCAGACGGAAGTCGGCAGACAGGTCGACCACCTTGAGCCGCTCGGGCAGGCCGGCGATCACCGTCTGGGTCGTCGCATGGGGCAGCGCGCAGAACACGGCGTCGACCGCGTCCCACTCGACGTCATCGATCTTCGTCAGACGCGGTAGCTTGGCGATCGCCAGATGAGGAAAGACATCGCCCATCTCCTCGCCGGCGCGACGGTCGGCCGTCAGCGCCGAAATCGTCAGCCCGGGATGGGGCACGAGAAGCCGCACCAGCTCGGCCCCGGTATAGCCGCTCGCCCCGAGGATCGCGACCCGCGTCTCAGCCATGTCCGTCATATCCGCCGTCAGCCTGTGCCATGTGAAGCCCGGCCCGCCGGGTCACCCGCGCCAAGCCAAAACCACGCCGTGGCTTTGCTTGTCAAATCGTCTGCGCGATCAAACGGCGGTGCGGCCCCGTTCCCGGCGGGACCTGCGCCGGGCGGTCGCCCGGGAACCTTGCATGACAAGGACCTCGGCGGCGACCGCATCGTTGAGAATCTCCTCGAACCGTCGCAGCGCCCGGGCCACGACGGCACCATCGGTCACCCGGTGATCATACAGGATACGGACATTGACCGCGCCGGCTTCGTCGATCGGACCGTAGTTGAGATGCGTGGTGAGCGGTGACAGCGGGTTGAAGGATTCCGCGCCGAGGCTGGAATAGACCGAGACCGAAAATGTACCGAAATAGTTGGCGCGCTGGCGGGCGAGATTGAGCCCTGCCCTCATGGCAAGCCGGCGCAGGAACGCCGGTACCGAGGCGAAGCGCAGCGCCTTGCGGAATTCCGGCACCTCATCAACCGGAAGCTCGCGCGCCAACTGGATCAAGCGGTCGATTTCCTGGATCGGGCAATGCTCCGGCGCTTTGAGCCGCGTCAGCAGAACCGCCTTCTCGCCATCGATCTCCCGCTCATGTGCGATCGACGCCACGCTCATGGGATATTCGAAGAGCCGCGGCCACGGCAGCTTGACATATGCGCGGCGGAACTCCGGTGTTTCGCGGGCGAGTAGGCCGTATCCCTTGATGAACATGGCGAGCCAGGATGGCCGGCGCCTGCCCGCGTATCGCGCTTCCAACAGCGGCTCAAGGTTCATCCGCCGCTGAACGGTCACGCGCGGCACCGGCATCGACACCTTCATCAGGTCGATGATCAGCCGCCGCGGCGCCGTCAGGGGCAGGGATCTGCCTTCCATCGAAAAACCTGCTTCCTGCGGGGCTGCGGACGGGGCGCGCGCCCGGCCTTCGTACATCAGTCTCAATAGAGAAAGGGAATGATCCGCTTGGTCCGCGCCATATAGTCGCGATACTCGGGTCCGAACGTCTCCAGCATTATACGCTCCTCCTTGCCCACCCGCAGGCCGTAGAAGATGGCAAACCCGACCAGGCC
>SKQW01000091.1 GCA_007118805.1 Rhodobiaceae bacterium
CCGTGCGTGTCCTTGACGGGCGCGCAAGCGCCCGGCCGCAGCGGAGGCTATCAACGGTCAGGCCTCCGGGGGCCTCGCGGAGCAAGCCCAAAAACACCGCGGGCGCGGGATGCCGGGGCCCTGGCCCGATCCTCGCGGCTTAACCAAAATCCTGTGCGTCCTTTCCTTTGGCGTGCAGGTCCGTGGGGCGCGGGTCGCCCCGGTATCCCGCGCCGCCCTCGGGCTTGATGCCGCCGGGCGGGGCCGAATGATCATCCCGCCGGGCGCCGCAATGCGCCGCGGCGCGCATCGACGCGCTCTTTGACATAAGGCGCTTGGTTATCCGGCAAAATGCCCGGCTCAGGCCGAGAAGCCGCCGGAATCGAGATAGGCCTGCTCGGCCGCACTGGTCTGGCGGCCGAGCACCGCATTGCGGTGCGGGAAGCGGCCGAAGCGGCGGATGACGTCGAGATGAACCAGCGCGAAATAGGTGAACTCCTGGTCACCCGTCATCCGGAACAGATCAACGCTTCGCTCCTGCGCCGCCATGTCCTCGGCATGCTCGAAGGGCATGTAGAAGAAGCCGCGCGCGGGCAGCGGATAGGCCCGGTCGAAGCCCTTATCGACGGCCGACTCGGCCAGCTTGAGCGCCTTGGCATCCTGGGCGAAGGCCTCGGGGCGGTCCCGGTAGATGTTGCGCGAGACCTGGTCGAGCAGCAGGATCAGCGCCAGCATCGAATGGGGCGCGCCCGCCCAGTGGTCGAGCTCGCCGGCGGCGGCGCGGGCGTGGAGCTTGCCGAGCCGGGACCGGCACACCTCGTCGAATGCCTCATCGCGGGTGAACCAGCGCTGGGGTCCCGCCTGCCACCAGAACGCCAGCACCTCCGTCGCGTCCGCCGTCTCGTCCATCGTCATACCTCGCCTGTCTGGTGCCTAAAGCCGGGCCCCGCCCTCAGTGATCTCGTCATGGCGCGCTCTGTCCAGCCGCTCAAAGCGCCGGCTTTCCGGATCGCGCACATAAAGTTCGTCGGCGACCAGGCCAGGGTCGAATCCCTCCCGGCGCAAGGCGAGTTTGCTCTGCTTGAACGTGCCGGTCACCTCGATCTCGCGCGTCAGGCGCAGAAAGACCGGCACCGCGTAGGATGGCAGCCTCGCGTCGAGATGGGCGGCCAGCGCGTCGAGGTCGATCCCGTCATCGACCACGATCGCCGCCATGCCCGCCCTGCCGTCATGGCCGGGCACCGCGACGCCGAACACCACCGTCTCCCGCACGCCGGAGAACACATTCGTGATCTCTGCGACCTCGGAGGTCGCGACATTCTCGCCCTTCCAGCGGAAGGTGTCGCCGATGCGGTCGATGAAATAGTAATAGCCGAGCGCATCCTTCTTCATCAAATCGCCGGTGCGGAACCAGGCATCGCCCGGCTCGAAGGCATCGCGCAGGATCTTGGCCTCGGTCGCCGCCTTGTCGGCATAGCCGTCAAAACGCTGGCCGGGCGCGGACGGGTCGACGAGAATGCGCCCCACCGCCTCGCCCACCTCGTCCGGCGCGCACTCGATGCAGCGCCCCTCGCCATCGCGCACCGGCGTCTCGGTCTCGATGTCGAAGCGTACCAGCTTGGTCTGGAACCGGCGCTCGAGCCACCACGGTATACGCCCCACCGCGCCCGGCCTGCCGTCGAGATTGAACAGGATGACGTTGCCTTCGGTGGCCGCGTACCATTCGACGATTTGGGGGATGCCGAACCGCGTCTTGAACTCGGTCCAGATATCGGGACGCAGGCCGTTGCCGTTGCACAGGCGGATGCGGTGGCGCGTCTCCTCGGGCGTCGGCGGGGCCTGGAGGAGATAGCGGCACAGCTCGCCGATATACTGGAACATGGTGCAGTCGTGCTCGACCACCTCAGGCCAGAACCGGCTGGCGGAAAACCGCTCCCGGATGAAGCAGGCGCCCCCGGCCATGAGGGCGATGCCGGGCGCGATCAGCCCGCCCGTGGTGTGGTAGAGCGGCAGGGTGTTGTAGATGCGGTCGGTCGATCTGGAATTGGTCAGCGCGGCATAGCCGGCCATCGCCGCCTGCAGGCGGTAGTGATTGATGACGGCGGCCTTGGGCAGCCCTGTGGTGCCACTGGTGTAGATGTAGAGCGCTGGCTCATCGATGGTCAGCGCGGCGCGCTCGCCGGCCGGCAGCGCATCGCCGGGCAGCGTCTCGATCACCGGTTCGATCGGCTGGCGATCGGCCGTGTCCGCGCCCGCGACCCAGAGCTCGGGCGGGGCGTCGAGCAGCGGTTCGGCCGTCTCATAGGCCTCGATGAGATCGCCGCCGACAATGAGCTGACGGGCGCCGACGATGCCGAGCGAATGGGCAAGGCCCTGCCCGCGCAGATTGGTGTTGACCAGCGCGACCACCCCGCCCACGCGGGTGATCCCCATCCACATGGCGAGGTATTCGGGCCGGTTGTGCATCATCAGGGCGACCGTGTCGCCCTTGCCGATGCCGCGCTCAAGCGCCCAGCGGGCATAGCGGTTGGCGCGCTCGGCGAGCCCGGCATAGGTGAGGCGTTCCTCCGCGCTCAACAGCGCCACCCGGTCGCCGTGGCGTGCGGCCAGTTCGTCGAAGACGTCCGAAAAAGTGCGTGTGCGGTTGCGGGCGATCGGCGTCACCCGGCGCAGGATGCGCAGCGCGCCGGCGGCATAGGTCGCTTCGCTCCGCAGCCTGTCGAACAGCCCCATGCCGTCTCCCCTCGCCCTGCGCCGACCCGTGGCGTGTCGGCACGCCCTCCATATCACCGCAACGCGGGGAACTTAACCTGCATCTGACACATTCCCGGGCCTGCGTTGCACAATGGCCAGGACGCATTCCATCCTGGCGCGATCCGGGTTACCAGAAGGGGCTGGATGTCAGCTATGAGGCACGGGCGATGAGCGAGCCGGACGGCAATGCGGATTGCGCGGAGGAAACCTATCTCGACGTGACGGGCCTGCTGTGCCCGCTGCCTGTCCTCAAGGCGCGCAAGGTGCTAGCCGGTCTCCCGCCGGGCGCGGTCTTGACCGTTGATTCGACCGATCCCGCCGCGGTGATCGACTTCCCCCATTTCTGCAGCGAGACCGGGCATTCCCTGGTCGATCAAGGCGAGGCCGACGGCGTCTACCGCTTCCGAATCCGGCGCAAGGACGGCTGACGCGGGAGGCGCTGGCGCGGCCCGGCCGGGCGCGCCGCATTCACCGCGATGGCGTGCGAAGGAATGCCGGGGCCGGCAGCGAGCTTGCGTCCTCGCGGCGCGACGACGTGCCCGCCTGGACGGGCAGTTCGCGCGCCTCGGCCGCCTCGAACTTCGGTCGCGGGCGCGGCAGAGGTATGCGCTGGGCGGTCATGCCGCGCGCCGGCGCCGGCGTGGTCACCTCGGAGACCTCGTCGGGCATTTCCACCACCGGCGGGCCGCTTGCCGCCGAGGCGGAAGCGGCCGCCACCCCGCCCGACGCGCCGATCTCGCCGAGCGTGCCGAAGGAGGCCAGATGGTCGGGCAGGGTCTGTCCCTGACAGACATAGGGGCGCAGATCCACCGGCTCGGCGACGGTAGCCGGGCGAGCCAGCTCGGTCAGCCGCGGCCCCCGGCTGAACAGGCGAAAGCCGCTGCTCTTCTGGAAGCCGGCTTCAAGCAGGCGGGCCGCCACCTCATTGCGCCGATTGGAGGTCGGCCCGCCGAGCACGATCGCCACTATGCGGCGCCCGCCCCGGGTCGCGCTGGCCGCCAGATTGAAGCCCGAGGAGCAGGTGTAGCCGGTCTTCATGCCGTCGGCGCCCTCCAAGCGGCCAAGCAGGCGATTGTGGTTGGTCAGGGTTTGCGAGCCGACCTCGATTGCCCGCGATGCGAATACGAACCGGTACTCCGGATATTCGGTAATGAGCGCCCGCGTCAGCAGCGCCAGATCGCGCGCCGTCGAGACTTGGCGGCTGTCGGGCAGGCCGTGCGGGTTGACGAAACGGGTGTCGGTCATGCCGAGTCGTGCGGCCGCCCCGTTCATCTCTGCAATAAAGGCGTCGAGGCTGCCCGACACCGCCTCGCCGATCGCCACCGAGACGTCATTGGCCGAGCGCACGATAATGATGCGCAGCGCATAGTCGAGGCTGATCGTGGTCCCCACCGGAAAGCCCATCCGGCTCGGAGGCTGGGCTGCGGCGAGCTGGGACATGGTGACCGGGGTGTCGAGCGATGCCCTGCCCTGCCGAATCGCCCGGAACGCGACGTAGGCGGTCATCATCTTGGTGAGCGAGGCCGGATACCATTGCGCAAAGGGCTGATAGGCATGGAACACCTCGCCGCTCTGTGCATCGAAGACGAGCGACGGCCCGGCCGAGGCCGGCGGCGCGCTCAGCGCCACAATCGCCGCGGCCACAAGCCCGAGGAAACCGGCGAACGGCCAGCGCCGCTTGCGGCGGAACATGTCGGAAGCCCTCATGGGTGCAGTAAGCCGGAAATTCGCGCATTCGTAAAGATCGAAGCGGGACGAACCGGTAGCCGAACCCGGTCAGGCCGCGGTGGAGACGTCCATCTCAACCAGGTCGAGCTCCAGCGGCGCCGTCACGGTGATCGCATTGCTGGCCTCGCCAGCCTGCCGGGCGATCAGCTCGCCGCCCTGGCTTCGGGCAAGCACGGCCACCGCGCTGATCTGGAGCGACACATCGATGTCGGGATCCAACGGTCCGGTCAACTGCCGGATCGGGTCGGCCAGGCCACGGACGGTCAACCGGGCAAAATCGCCCTCGCGCACCGCCTCGACCGCTATGACGGGCCGGCCATCGCGGTGCCGGCGCCACACCGCCTCAATCAGGTAGCGAAACAGCTTCCTGGCAACGCCCGGATCGCCCCGCAGCGGCGGCAGCTCGTCATGGACGATGCCGTCCGGCGCCATTTCCGCGCGCTCGACCGCCTCGTCCAGCCAGTCGGCGAGGAGGCTGGCCGGATCGATGGTGACCGGGAAGGCTGGCGCCGCCACGCCCTGCTGGTGTTCGAGGATGACCATGCAGGCTTCGAACTGGCTCTTTAGGCGGGCCAGCTCGCCTTCCGCCCGGCGCTGCCGCCGGATCGCGTCCTCGCGGAAGGCCACCTGCCGGCGCATGTCAGCCACCATGTCCGACACATCCACCAGCATGATGAAATGGCCCAGCACCTCGCCATCCGGTCCGCGCATCGTGTCGGCGCCAACACGCACGGGTATCGACACGTCGCGGCGAATCACCTCGCCCGGGCCCAAGGCCGCCCCCTCGGCCAGCAATCCGGCGACCGTGGTCGGCTCGCCTTGAAACAGGCACAGCGGTCCGCCATCGAAGCCGGGCACCTGATCAAGGCTGCGCACCTCAAATAGGGTCAAGGCGGCCTCGTTCACCGCCTCGACCTGCCCGTCAGGCGCGCATTTGAGGACCGCATAGGGGCAGCGGTCGATGACGCTGCGCGCCGCAGCGAGGTCCCGGTTCATGATCACCGAGACCCGCTCCAGAAAGCTGTCGACCTCGCGCGACAGCACGCCGACCTCATCGTTTCCCGGTATCCGCGACTGGTGGCCCGCGACCTGGTCCGGCGCATCAAGCCCCGCCGCGACGGATGCCCGGATCGCCTTGAGAGGGTGCGAGACGAGCCGCCGCGCGGCAAGGCCCGTGACTGCGCATACGAGCAGGGCAGCCGCCAGCCCGAAGACGGCCAATCCGGCGAGCTGCCGAAGCAGGGCCTGCCAGTGCCGGTCAGCCCGCACCCTGACCAGAAGCCCGTAGGACAGGCCGATTTCCTCCGGCGCGATGAAGATGTCGAACCAGCGGCGACTGGGATCGAGCGCCCAGTGCCTGCCCTCCAAGCGGGCGTCCTCCCAGGACAGTTCGGGCGGCTCGCCGAACTCCCCGCGCGGGGCGCCCACCCCGGAGACGAACCGCCCCCCGGCGATATCGCTCGAGCGCACTAGGTGCTCGCCGGTCTCGTGGAGGTCGCCGAGCGAAGGATAGGTGCGGGCATTGATGGCACCGAGCACCGCCGCGCGGGTCTCCGCCTGCAGCCGGTCGACGAGTTCGGCGCGCTGCCACAGATAGGCGCCGGCAATGCCGGCGAGCGCCACCAGGCAGCAGCACAGGAAGCTCGCCAGGGCCAGCTTGCCGGCGATACCCGCAGCAGGAAGGCCGCGCCGCTTGCGCGTTTCCGGTTCACTCGCCCCTCTGCGCATCCTGCCTCGATGTCGGTCCTATCGGTTTGGCTGACTAGTCTGCGCGATTCCGCTTTGCGATCCGGTAAACGCCGCCGTTTGGCCGATCGACCGCCCCGCCCTAGCACACAATGTGGTGAACGGCCCGCCGGACAGGGCCCGGAATTGATCTGGGGCAAACGTCGCGGCGGGCCCGTGCGACAGTATGATCATAATGATCGTTTAAGAGCGCGGCGGAAACGGCGGCGAACGCCGTTCAAGTCACATCTGCATCACCAAAGGAGAAGTCCAAATGAGGAAGAGTGCCAAGATCACGATCGTTGCCGCGTCGGCGCTCGCCATGGCTGCGGTCGGAACGCTCGCCTGGAGCGGCAGCAGCGAGGCGGATACGTCTAGCTGGCATCGCGGCGGGGAAGCGCATGGCAAGATGCACCGAGCCGGCCACCGCATGATGCGCGGCGGCATGCACATGCATATGGGCCGGGCCATGATGATCGACCACCTGTTCGACATGGCCGATCTCGACGACGACGGCACGATTACCCGCGAGGAGCTCGAGGAAGCCATCGCCAGCCGCATCGAAGCGCATGACGCCGACGGCGACGGGACGCTGGACCTTGAGGAATATGAAGGGCTGTTCCTGGAGCTTGTCCGCCCGATGATGGTGCGGTCCTTCCAGTTCCTGGATCGCGACGGCTCGGGAACCATCGCGGCCGAGGATATCGAACGGCCGATCGGCCGCATGTTCGACCGCCTCGACCGGGACGACAGCGGCACGATCGCGCGCGATGATCTACGGCGCGGGCGCGGCTGGCACCGCCATCGCCACCGCGGCGACTGGGGCCAGAGCCGCCGGGACCGCCGCGAGATGCACCGGCAGATGCGCGAGGAACGCCGCCAGGAGCGGCGCGAACGGCGCCGGGGCGACGCGGACACCGAATAGCCCGTCCCCTGCCTGACCGAGCCGGGCGGCCCTCAGCCGCCCGGCATCGTGTTCTTATATTGTTCTTGCCCGCAGAAGTTGCTCCCGCTACACTCAGCACCGGATGGGGGGAGCTCATGGTCGCGCACGTCACCACCGTTGCCTTTGTCGGAATCGAGTCCCGCCGGGTCGATGTGCAAGTGCAGATCGCCCCTGGCTTTCCAGGCTTTCATATCGTCGGGCTGCCGGACAAGGCGGTGGCGGAGAGCCGTGAACGGGTGCGTGCCGCGCTCACGGCGGTCGGCCTTGCGCTGCCGCCGCGGCGCATCATCGTCAATCTGGCGCCGGCCGACCTGCCGAAGGAAGGCAGCCATTTCGATCTGGCGATCGCCCTTGGCCTGATGGCCGCGCTCGGCGCGCTGCCAGCCGACGCGCTTGGCGATTGGTGCGTGGTGGGCGAGCTCGCCCTCGACGGCCGCCTGGCGCCCGTCGCCGGCGTCCTGCCGGCCGCTATCGGAGCCAATGCCATGGGCCTCGGGCTAATCTGCCCGGCGCCGTGCGGCCCGGAAGCGGCCTGGGCGAGCCCCGACATGGGGTTGCTGGCGCCGGCCGACCTCATCGCGCTCGCCAATCACTTCAAGGGGACCCAGGTGCTGGGGCGGCCCAATCCGGCGGTGCGCGAAGAGGCGGAAGAGCCGGCCGACCTCGCCGACATCCGCGGCCAGGAGACCGCCAAGCGGGCGCTCGAGATCGCCGCGGCCGGCGGCCACAATCTCCTGTTCATCGGGCCGCCCGGCGCCGGCAAGTCGATGCTCGCGAGCCGTCTGCCCTCGATCCTGCCGCCGCTCAGCCCGGCGGAACTGCTCGAGATCTCGATGATCCAGTCAATCGCAGGCGAGTTGTCCGCCGGCCGGCTATCGGCCTCGCGCCCGTTCCGCGCGCCCCATCATTCAGCATCGATGGCCGCCATGGTGGGCGGCGGGTCGCGCCCCCGGCCGGGCGAAGCGGCGCTCGCCCATCACGGTGTGCTGTTCCTCGACGAGTTGCCGGAGTTCACGCCGCAGGTCCTCGATTCCCTGCGCCAGCCGCTGGAGACGGGCGAGACGGCCATCGCTCGGGCAATGCACCGGATCACCTACCCCTCCCGCTTCCAGCTTGTCGCAGCCATGAATCCGTGCCGCTGCGGTACGGCCGGCGAGCCTGGACAGAGCTGTC
Organism: Rhodobiaceae bacterium; assembly: GCA_007118805.1. Lineage (GTDB taxonomy): Bacteria > Pseudomonadota > Alphaproteobacteria > Rhizobiales > Tepidamorphaceae > SKQW01. The sequence continues at coordinate 8,306 of SKQW01000091.1, forward strand.
GCCGGGGCCCGCGCTGCGCCGCCGACTATCAGGCGCGCATTTCCGGCCCCCTGCTCGACAGGATCGACATCCGCCTCGAAGTGCCGGCGGTAACCGCGGCCGATCTCATCCTGCCGCCGCCAGCGGAGGGCAGCCGCGACGTCGCCGCACGGGTCGCCGCGGCGCGAGCCCAGCAGGAGCGCCGTTATGCGCCGCTCGACCGGCCCGGCGTCACCAATGCCAATTGCCCCTCCAAGCTTCTGGAGGAGGTGGCGCGGCCGGATTCGGCGGGACTGGCCGTCTTGCGCGAGGCCGCGGAAGCGCTCGCCCTGTCGGCCCGTGGTTATCATCGCGTGCTGCGCGTGGCGCGCACCTTGGCCGATCTCGACAATGTGGATACTGTCGGGCGCCTTCACATTGCCGAAGCGGTCAGTTACCGGGCCGCCGGTGGCGCGCTGCTCGCGGCGGCCTGAAGCGGCACGCTGGGGCCGTCCACTCACCGGATCTTAAGGCCGGCGGTGCAACCTTATGACCCCAGTGTGATTCTGGATCTGTCGTTCGTTTCGGAGCCGGCTGCAAGCTTGTCAACGAACCTTATGAGCCACCATACCAGGATCACGGCAGACCAGCCTTGAGGAGCCGACATGCACGACGAACAAGGCGGAGGAGGCCATGCCGGCGCCTGGGCACTGGCGCTGGTGCCCGTCGGGCTAGCCGCCGCATTGCTCTTCGCCCAGCCCGATCCGGCATTTGCCGCCGCGGCCGCCCTCATCGCGCTTGCCGCCGCCATCCTCGCCACCCTTTGGCTGCGGGCGCGCGCCAAGGCGCGGGCGCAAGGGGACGTCGCGCGCCAGCTCGCCTCGCGCCTTGAGGAAATGCAGGACCGCATCTGGGAGCTGACCGAAAGCGTCGCCCGGCACCGTGACCTGCTGGAAGCCCAGGACGACGTCATTGCCCGCCGCGACCTCGAGGGCCGCCTGACCTTTGTAAACGATGCCTATTGCCGCGCCTTCGGGTTCGACCGGGACGCGGTGCTTGGCACCACCGCCGAGCCGAACCGTGCCGACGCCCCGGATGACGGCGCCGACGAGGGCGAGCCGTCCCGGCAGAGCTTCGACGCGCGCTTCGATACCCCTGAGGGGCCGCGATGGTTCGCCTGGAGCATCACCCCGATACGCGATCGCAACGGCGTTTTGGTCGAGATCCAGTGCGTCGGGCGCGATATCACCCGGCGCAAGGATGTCGAGGCCGACCTTCGCCGCAACCGCGACGCGGCCGAGGAGGCCAGCCGCGCCAAGTCCCGCTTCCTGGCCGCCGTCAGCCACGAGATCCGCACCCCGATGAGCGGAATCATCGGCATGAGCGATCTGCTGCTGGACACCGAGCTGACCCCGGAACAGACGAGCTACGCCCAGGCGGTGCGCGGGTCGGCCGGTGCCCTGCTCGGTCTGATCGACGATATCCTCGACTTCTCCAAGATCGAGGCGGGACGGCTCGAGCCCACCGCCGCGCCTTTCGCGATCACCACGCTGGTGCGCGACGTGGTGGAGCTCTTGGCGCCGCGCGCCGAGGAAAAGGGGTTGGAAATCGCCCAAGTCGTCTCCCGCGACCTCCCGACCACCCTGATCGGCGATTCCGACCGGCTGCGGCAGGTCCTGCTCAACCTCGCCGGCAACGCCATCAAGTTCACCCAGCGCGGAGGGGTCGTGATAGAGGTCCACCGGCACGACGGGCCGGCCGAGCGGATCGGCCTTGACATCACGGTGCGCGACACCGGGATCGGCATCTCGCAGGAGGCCCAGCAGCGCATCTTCGAGGAGTTCGAACAGCTCGATGCCGGCCCTGACCGGCGCCATGGCGGGGCCGGGCTGGGGCTTGCCATTTCCCAGCGCATCGTCAAGGCCATGGGCGGCGAGATCACCGTGTCCAGCCGATCCGGCCAGGGCAGCACATTCACCGTCCGGCTCGCGCTGGCGCCGGCCGGGCGCCACAGCGAGCCAGGGCCGCTGGCTCTCGACGGCCGCCGTGTTCTGCTCGCGGCCCCCTCATCGATCGTGCGCGCGACGCTCGCGGCCATGCTGCGCGAGGAGGGCGCCCGCGTCACCGTCGCGGCAAACCGCGACGCCCTCGACAAGCGTCTGTCCCGGACGACACCCTACGATTCGGTGATCGTCGACTGGGCAATAGCTGATGCCGATACGCCTTTTGCCCCTGCTAACGGGACGTCCGCCATCGCGCTCCTGCCGCCGTCCCAGCGCGACCAGCTCGAACGGATCACCGGAGCTGGATTCTCGGGCTATCTGATCAAGCCGGTGCGCCGGGAATCGCTCATCGCCCGCCTCGCGGCGACGCCGGAAGCGCCGTTGCCGTTGTCCGATACGGCACTGCCCGCCAGCGACCCCCATGGCGAGGCGCTCGATGTGCTGGTTGCCGAGGACAACGACGTCAACGCCATGCTGACCACGGTGCTGCTGCGCCGGCTCGGCCACCGGCCAGAGCATGTGCGCGATGGCGCGGCGGCCATTCGGCGCCTGCGCGAAGCCCCCAAGCGCAACGTCGATATTGTCTTGATGGATATCCAGATGCCCGGCCTCGATGGCCTCGAAGCAACCCGCCGGCTGCGCGCAATAGAGCGGCGCGAGCCGGCGCGCCCGCGCATCCCCGTGGTTGCGCTGACCGCCAATGCCTTCACCGAGGACCGTGCCGCCTGCATCGAGGCCGGCATGGATGCCGTCCTCACCAAGCCCGTCGATCGCGACGACCTGGCGGCCTGCCTGGCCGAATATGCCTACGGGACAGCTCCGGCCCGGCGGACGGCGTGATCGCACCGCGGACCGGTTGCGCCGGCGGGGTCGGGACGTCCGCGGCCGAATGATCGCCTGGGCTTGTTCAACATCGCCCTTGATTGTCACGCGAATGCGCCCAAGCTATGCTTCGTATGCTGCGCCGGTGTTGGTTGGGCGAAGTCTGGCGCGCCGTTGGGGCGACTACGCCTGAGGGGTGTCTGTATAGCGAATGGGACTGACGGAGAAGCTCAGGCCAGGATGGCTGGTGCGGCGTTTCGCGCCGGCGCCGGGCGTTGCCAGCATGCTCTCCGGCCGGACAGCGGCCGCGGTTCCCGCCTCCCTGGGCAGCATCGGCTCGCTTGAGGTGCGGCTGGCGCGCAATGCGCGTGAGGTCCGCCTGGCACAGGCACTGCGCTATCGGGTCTTCTACAAGGAGATGTCGGCCCAGATCGGCCCGGCCGGCCTTCTGCGCCGTCGCGACGTCGATGGCTTCGACGCCATCTGCGATCATCTGCTGGTCATCGACCACGAGCCGGACCCGGCGATCTTCCCGCGCCGGCGTGATCGCCGCCGGCCGGCCGTGGTGGGCACCTACCGGCTGTTGCGCCAGGACGTGGCGGAGCAGTTCGGCGGGTTCTATTCGGCCGAGGAATACGACCTATCCGGCCTGATCGAGCGCAAGCGTCCGTTGAAGTTTCTGGAGCTTGGCCGCTCCTGCGTGCTCAAGCCCTATCGCACCAAGCGCACGGTCGAGCTGCTATGGGTGGGCAACTGGGCCTATATCCAGCATTTCGAGATGGATGTGATGATCGGCTGCGCGAGCCTGGAGGGCACCGACCCGGACAGGCTGGCGCTTCCCCTGTCCTTCCTGCACCATAATGCCCGCGCACCCGAAGAGTGGCGGGTGTCGGCGCTGCCCGACCGCTATCGGGCGCTCGACCGGCTGCCGGCCGAGGCCATCGACGGCCGCGCCGCGCTCACCGCGCTGCCGCCGTTGATCAAGGGCTATCTTCGGCTCGGCGCCTTCGTGGGCGATGGCGCCGTCGTCGACTATCAGTTCGGCACCACCGATGTCTTCATGGTGCTGCCGGTGGCCAGCATCAATCCGCGCTATTTCAGCCATTTCGGCCCGCCCAAGGAGCGACTGTCATAGGCCGCTCCGCCTGGGGCGAGGTCGGGCATGCCGGGCTTCAGCGCGCGCGGCGGGGTTTGGCGACGAGGCCTTCGCGCTGCGCCAGCTTGCGGGCCGCTTTGCGGGCGCGGCGCACGGCCTCGCCCTGCTCCCGCGCGCGCTTCTCCGAGGGCTTCTCATAAGCGCGGCGTCGTTTCATTTCGCGGAACAGCCCCTCGCGCTGAAGCTTCTTCTTGAGGGCGCGCAGGGCCTGGTCGACATTGTTGTCGCGTACAAAGACTTGCAGGGGATTCTCCTTTTCGCGGTTGTCCGTCCGCCTCGCCATGCCAGCACGCAAAACGCGCCTGAACACTCGCGCGTTCCCTGGGCCGTCGCGGCGCTTGGCGGAAAGCCGGACCGGTGGATCGACCACACCACATAAGCGTTCTCGGCGCCGATGGCAAATCGCGGCCTCGCGGCGGCCAAGGGAAAAATCGCGAAAATTTTGGGGGCGGATGGAATAGACAGGGCCGCTCGGGCGTAATTGTCATTGAATGGATCATCGCGTCCCGACGGACGCCGGCAACCGATCATGACGCAAAGCTCCGCCTTCGATGGATTTACCGGACACGTGCCAAGCCTCAGGCGGTATGCGCGTCAGCTCACGCGCTGCCCCGACCGGGCGGACGATCTGGTTCAGGAATGCCTGATGCGCGCGATCGGTGCGGCGGGCACCCTTGAGCCGGGCAGGCCGGTCCGCCCCTGGCTCTTTCGTATCCTTCACAATGTCTATGTCAGCGAGCTGCGCCGCGAGAGGACCCGAACCGAGCAGGCGCCCGATGGCGCCGACGAGTTTGCTGGGGCATCGCAGCACGGTCACATGGAGCTTCGCAACGTACTCGACGCCGTCCACCGCCTGCCCGACGCCCAACGCGAGGCGATCAGCCTCGTCGCGCTGGAGGACCTGACCTATGCCGAGGCCGCCGACATCCTCGACATTCCGGTCGGCACGCTGATGTCACGGCTGGCCCGCGGCCGCGAAGCCTTGCGCCGCATGCTGGACGGCCACCCCTTGCCCCAGCTTCAAGTCGTGGGAGGCAAACATGCCGGTTAGGCCGCACGAACACGAGCTGCAGGCCTATGTCGATGGCCAGCTCGACGGCGACGAGGCGATCCGCATCGAGCGCTATCTCACGGACAATCCCGCCGAGCGGGCGCGCATCGACAGCTATCGCGACCAGAAGGCCCTGCTCGGCGCGGCGCTCCGGCCCGACGCGGAGGAGGGCGGGCCGGACGAGGCGCCGCGCCTGGCCCAGCTCGAGAGCCAGCTTGCGAGCCGGCTGAAGCGCCGTCGCTCCTGGCTGACCCTTCCCCGCGCGGCGGCCGCGGCAACCCTGTTCTTCCTCGGCGCCGGTAGCCATGCGCTGCTGCAGGAATATCAGGACTGGCGCCTGCCGCCGGTCGTGGAAGCGGCGACCAAGGCCCATGAGGTGTTCGGCAACGATACCGAGCGCCCGGTCGAGCTTCGCGCCTCGGCCCGTCGTCAGATGGCGAGCTGGTTCGAGCAGCATCTGGGCGCCGAGGTCGAGCTTCCCGATCTTTCGGGCCTCGGCCTGCATTTCGTCGGCGGGCGCCTGCTGACCAGCGTCGACGGGCCGATGGCGCAGCTTCTCTACCAGGATCGCGGCGCCAACCGCCTGACCGTCTATCTGTCGGGCGGCCGGGCCGGCAGCGAGGATGACGTCCAGATCGTGAAGGTCGCCAACTATACCGCCGGCTACTGGCAGGAAGGCGATTTCACTTACACCATCGTGGCCGACATGGAGTCAGACGATCTCCGCGAGATCGCTTTCGAAGTGGCCGGCCTGGCGAACTTCCCCCGGGACTGACCGGGGCAAGACAACTGCGGCAACCAACCAAAGTAACCAGAGAGACTTGAAGCTGATGGACATGACCAAGTTGAAGATGATCGGCGGCGCGGCGGCGGGTGCGGTCGTGCTGGCCTTTGCCGGCTACTACTACGGCACCAGCTCGGCCACGCCGGAGCTCGTCGCCGTCACCAATGTCGGGTGCGGCGCCGCCACCGGCTCGGGGCGTTTCGAGGTGCCGCTGCAGACGGTGAGCCTGGCCGCCCCGACCATGTCGGTAAGTTACGGCGAGCTGGATCTGTCCGGCATCGAGAGGAAGCTGCGGCTGAACTTCGATCGCAATGTCGACGGCTCTGGAAGCGAAGTGCTCCTCATCGGCGATACCCTGCACCTGCCGATGACCTTCGGACGCAACAACACGATTCCGAGCGCCATTCGCATCAACTGCCGCGACGGCCAGCTTGCCGGAATCCGCTATCAGCGTGACCGCGCCAACACGACCTTCGACGTCGTTCACCAGACGATTTCGGACGCCACGCCGGAGACGGCCCGGTCCGAGCCCGCCGAAGGCTGAGCGGCGGCAACGCCTCGTCCGGCGGCGCCGTTGGGATGAATCCTTCGGCGCCGCCGGACCATTCCGCCATCCCCTATGCCATAAGCCGCCACCCAACGCCGGTGTCCGAAATCCGGCGTGACGGGCATCGGCCGGTCGTGCTACGTCATTGCCGCGATCTGCCGGCATGCGCAGGCTGGCAATTGCGGCAGAGCGGGCTAGGGAGGGGTTCATGGAGCTTGTGATCATTCTGGTCGTGCTGGCGATCCTCGTCGGCATTGTCGTGGTGCTCTACAACCGGCTGGTGCGGCTGAGAAATGCCGTCGTCAATGCCTTTGCCCAGATCGATGTACAGCTCAAGCGGCGGCACGACCTGATTCCGCGCCTCGTGGAATCGGTAAAGGGATACATGAAGCACGAGCGCGAGACGCTCGAAGCGGTCGTCAAGGCCCGCAACAACGCCGAACAGATCCGCGAGCAGATCGCCGGCGCGATCGGCGATTCCCAGGCGATTGCTCAGCTCGGGCAGGCGGAGGGCGCACTCGGCAACATCCTCGGCCGGCTGTTTGCCCTCTCGGAGTCCTATCCCGACCTCAAGGCCGACCAGAACTTCCGCCAGTTCCAGGAGGAGCTGACCTCGACCGAGAACCGGGTAGCCTATGCCCGGCAGTCCTATAACGACTCGGCCATGAACTACAACAATGCCGCCCAAAGCATTCCGACCAACTTCGTGGCCGCGGCGTTCGGCTTCGAGCCGCCCGTCGCCATGCTCGAATTCGAGGATCGCGAAGAGATCCAGCACGCCCCCGACGTCTCGTTCACGTGAGGCCGGCGCATCGCCGGGTCGGGTCGGGGGCTCCATGACGGCGGGACAGGCAAGGAGAGATTGCGCGCCGGGCGCAGGGCGCTGCGCCCCACGCCGCTGATGCGGGTTGCACCAGAATGACAAGCTTCAACTTTCGCGCCCAGCAGGAGCGGACCCGGCGTCACACCGCCATGCTCGTCCTGTTCTTCGTCGCCATGGTGGCCGCAATAAGCCTGGCGCTGGGCCTGCTGCTGGCAATTGTCGTGGGCTATGACGAGGGGGCGGACCTGCTCGCCATAGACCCCTCGCTCATAATCGGCGGGGCCGTGTTTGCGGCGGTCATGATATTCGGCGTGGCGCTGGTACGCCTGATCAGCTTCGGCGGCGATGGCGCCCGCGTGGCCCAGGCCCTCGGGGCGGAGGAAGTCACCGTCGATACGCAGAATCCCTACAAGCAGCGCTATCTCAACGTGGTCGACGAGATGGCCATCGCGGCCGGGCTGCCGCGCCCGCGCGCCTTCGTCATCAAGCACGAAAAGGGCATTAACGCCTTCGCGGCGGGGAGTTCGCCGGAGCGCGCCGCGGTCGGCGTCACTCACGGCGCGCTGGCGAAGCTCAACCGCCAGGAACTGGCCGGCGTGGTGGCCCACGAGATGGCCCATATCGCCAATTATGACACCCGGCTCAACATGCGATTGATGGGCATGGTGTTCGGCCTTGTCGTGCTCTACACGCTCGGGCGCGGCATTCTGCGCAGCTTCATCTTCATTCCCCGACGGCGCGACAATCGGTCGGTGCCGGTGGCGCTGGCGATCGGGCTCGGCCTCATCGCGCTCGGCCTGCTCGGGGTTCTGGGCGGGCGCATCCTGCAAAGCGCGATCTCGCGCAAGCGCGAGTATCTGGCCGATGCGACGGGGGTCCAATTCACGCGCAACCCGTCGGGGCTGGCCAACGCGCTGAAGAAGATCGGCGGGGGCACGGCGGGCAGCCACATGGACAACTCCCACACCGAGGAGGCCCGGCATATGTTCTTCGCCAGCGCCACGGGCTCGCTTGCCGGGATGTTCGCCACCCACCCGCCGCTCATCGAGCGTATTCGCGCGCTCGAGCCGCACTTCGATCCGGCCACCGATCCGATCTGGAACGAGGACGACAAGACGATGCTGCGCGAATCCCGTCGCGAGGTCGCCGGCCCGTGGGGATAGTGCGGTTAGCCGTGCAGCTTCCCTGAACAAGGCCTTCCGGCGCCGCGGCACGTCCGCGTGGCATCAACGCGGCGTTGCGACACAGCCCTTCCTATTCGGAGACGGCCGCGGCATCACCCGCCGACTGCAATGCCGCCAGAAACGCATCATCGATACTTCCGGCGGTCGCCAAACCCTGAGAGGCGCGGAAAGCCTGCACGGCGGCTTCGGTCTGCCGGCCATAGATCCCATCTACCGGTCCCGGATCAAAGCCCAGCGCAGCGAGCCGCTCCTGCACCGACAGGACAGTCGCCCGCTCAGGTTGAGCCGCCACCTGAGGCGTCTCCGGCGGGCTCGCCGCGGCGGGCGCCGCGCTATCTCCGGCCAGGCAAATCCTCTCAACGCATTCATGATAGGCCGGGTCGTCATTGCCGGAGGACTGGGCAAGGCAGCCCCAGATGCAGCGCTGCAACTGCATGTCCTCTTCGGATTGCGCGACGGCAGAGGCTGAACCCAGCCCGATGACGACGGCCAAGAGAAATTTCAGCCAGGGCATGCCCAACTCCTCCTGCACGTTACGCCCGGACCGCTCTGCCGATATCGGCGCGAGCTGTTGATCGATTTATGATGAAAGTGTGCGCCCCGGATAGAAGGTGGTCAATTACCTACAATTTGCCAGCTACTGCGGAATAGGCAAACTCACCCGGACGCATCGCTGTGGGTTGCTGGAAGGGCGCGCACCGTGCCGGCAACGTTCCTTTAGGAATCTCCGGAGTAGTCGTATCAGATTGCAGAGGTCCCGATCCGACCCCGTCTAAGGTTCCGGAGGATTCAACATGCCAGCAGGACTTCCCCTCGATGCCGAGACCATCCGCCGCAACAGCATATGGTTCATGGTCTATGGTATCGCGCTCATTGTGCTCGGTGGGGCTGCAATCATCGTGCCGGGCGTTGCAACCCTCGCCATTGAGTTCCTCGTCGCCTGGCTGCTGGTGATCGGCGGCGCGCTCGGACTGGTGGCAGCATTGTCCGGCGGGGCGGCCGCGCCGGGCTTCTGGTGGAACCTCGTCACGGCGATCCTCCTGCTTCTGGCAGGCCTTGCTCTGCTGATCAGCCCGGTGGCCGGCGCAGTGACCCTGACCATCATCCTCGCCGCCTACCTGCTCGCCGGCGGCCTCGCCAAGATCCTGCTCGCCTTCCGATACAGACAGGACGGGGGCGAAGCCTGGGGCTGGCTGCTGGCCAGCGGCGTCATCGACGGCGTGCTCGGGCTCCTGATCGCCGCCGGGCTGCCCGCAACCGGGGTGTGGGTGATTGGACTGATGGTGGGCATCAACCTCGTCTTCACCGGCGTGGCGTTGGTCATGGCAGCCCTGACCGCACGCCGCAGCGTGTCGGGCGAGGCCCCCGGCGAGACCGCGTAGGGCGCATTCGCACTTTCGCGATGGCCTGGGCCGGTTCAAGACAGCGCCATCGCCGCTGGCCGCCGTCGCCCCCTGGATGCAAAAAGGCCGGGGCGCAGCCCGCCCCGGCCCGGTATCTTTGCGTATCCGCTCAGTCCTGCGCGTCGGTCCAGCGCTTGATCAGTTCCTCATAGGCGACGGTCTCGCCCTGTGGCTTCTCGTTATCGAGCTTCGCCCAGGGGGCGCCGTCCCGCTCGAGCCAATAGGCCTCGTCCCGCGGCTCGTTGAGGCGCGGGCCGCAACCGCTGTAGGTGTCCCCAGCCTCGTCGGCCGCCTGCATGCGGGCCATGAGCTCGTCCATCTCTCCGGCAAGCCGGTCCATGGCTTCCTGAGGCGTAAAGGTGCCCGCGGTGACGTCGCCAATCTGCTGCCACCACAACTGGGCGAGCCGCGGATAGTCCGGCACGTTGACGCCGGTGTCGGTCCACGAATGCCGGTCCGGCGAGCGGTAGAACTCGATCAGACCGCCGAGCCGCGGCGCCCGCTCGGTGAAGCTTTCGTGACGGATCGTGCTGTCGCGCACAAAAGTCAGACCGACATGGCTCTTCTTCAGGTCAACGGTCTTGGAACCGGCGAACTGGGCGAACAGCCAGCCCGCCTTGCGACGTTCCAGCGGCGTCATATGCAGGAGCGTCCACGACCCCACGTCCTGATAGCCGCGCTGCATGCCCTCCTTCCAGTACGGGCCGTGCGGCGAAGGTGCCATGCGCCACAGCGGATAGCCGTCCTCGTCGACCGTGTTGTTGCCCTCCTCGCGGGGCGCTACCATCGAGGCGGTGAAGGCGGTGTACCAGAAGATCTGCTGGGCGACGTTGCCCTGAGAAAGCGCCGGCAGCGACTGGTAGAAGTCGAGATCGGCGGCGCCGGGCGGGGCGTATTTGTCGAGCCACTCGTCCCACTTGCGGATGGCGTAAACGGCGGCCGGGCTGTTGGTCGCCCCGCCGCGCGAGACCGAGGCGCCCACGGGGTTGCAGGTGCCTTCTTCCATCCGGATGCCCCACTCGTCCACCGGGACGCCGTTGGGCAGGCCGACATCGGCGGCGCCGGCCATCGACAGCCAGGCGTCGGTCATGCGCCAGCCGAGATCGGGGGCGCGCTTGCCGTAGTCCATATGGCCGTAGATGCGCTCGCCGTCGATCTCCTGCACGTGCACGCTGAAAAACTCGGCGATGTCCTCATAGGCGGACCAGTTCACCGGCACGCCGAGGTCGTAGCCGTAGATGTCACGGAACTGCTCCTGCAGGTCCTCGCGGTCGAACCAGTCCTTGCGGAACCAGTAGAGGTTGGCGAATTGCTGGTCCGGGAGCTGCCACAGCGTGCCGTCCGGCCCCTTCGCCGAGGCGCGGCCGATGAAGTCCTCGATGTCGAGCATCGGATTGGTGATGTCGGCGGCCTCGCCGGCCATCCACTCGTCGAGATCGACCGTCTCGCCGAGGCGGAAATGCATGCCGATCAGGTCAGCGTCGTTGACATACATGTCATAGATGTTGCGGCCCGTCTGGAGCTGCGTCTGCAGCGCCTGGACGAGGTCGCCCTCACCGATGATCTGCATGTTGACCCGGATCCCGGTAATTTCCTCGAAGGCCTCGGTAAGGACCTCGGCCTCGTAGTCATGCGTCGGAATGGCTTCGGCGACAACGTTGATCTCCATGCCGCGGAACGGCTCCGAGGCCTGGATGAACCACTCCATCTCCTGGAGCTGTTCCTCGCGGGACAGCACCGAAGGCTGGAACTCATCATCGATCCAGCGTTCCGCCGCTTCCAGCCTTTCCTCGGGCACGTCCTGTGCCAGCGCCGGGCCGCTCCCCACCGCCAAGGCGACAGCCATGGCGGTGGATGTTATTAGTAAGTGCCGTTGCATCGGATACCTCCCAGGTTTTTCGTGCAACACCAGGGGGCGGCCGCTGGCGGGCGGCTGCCCCCACCCCTCTGTCAAGCCTCACACCCATCTGAACACCGCGATGGCGTAAAGGAGCGAAAGGCCGAGAGCCCACCACAGGCTCGGGCCGACGAGCCCGAGCCATGCGAGATTGATGAACGCGCTGCCGAGCAGCGAGATGAATAGCCGGTCACCGCGGGTCGTCTCGAGGCCGAGCACGCCGCGCCGCGGCCCGCCGCCGGGCGAGAGCACTTCCCAGATCGTCATCGCCACCAGCAGAAGGGCGATCGAAGCGAAGAACACCGCCGTCTGCCAGGTCCATGCCATCCAGGACAGATCCATCGTCGCCTCCTCAGACCCGACCGAGCGCGAAGCCGCGGGCGATGTAGTTGCGCACGAAATAGATGACCACGGCGCCGGGAATGAGCGTGAGCACCGCGGCCGCGGCGAGCAGCGAAACCTCGTAGCCGGAAATGCTGGCCGTGCGTGTCATGATCGAGGCGATCGGCCGAGCGCCGGTGGAGGTCAGATTCTTGGCGAGCAGGAGTTCTACCCACGAGAACATGAAGCAGAAGAAGGCCGCGACGCCGATGCCGGTGGCGATCAGCGGCATGAAGATCTTCACGAAGAAGTGCGGGAAGGAATAGCCGTCGATATAGGCCGTCTCGTCGATCTCCTTGGGCACGCCCGACATGAAGCCCTCGAGAATCCACACCGCCAGTGGGATGTTGAACAGGCAGTGCGCCAGCGCCACGGCAAGATGGGTGTCGAACAACTCGACCGAGGAATAGAGCTGGACAAAGGGCAGCACGAAGATCGCCGGCGGCGCCATGCGGTTAGTCAGGAGCCAGAAGAAGAAGTGCTTGTCGCCGAGGAAACGATAGCGGGAGAAAGCGTAGGCCGCCGGCAGCGCCGCGCCCAGGGAGAGCAGCGTGTTGATGGTGACATAGAGGAGCGAATTGATGTAGCCCCGGTACCAGGTCGGGTCGGTGAAAATCGTGCGATAGTTCTCCAGCGTGAAGTTGTGCGGCCACAGCGTGAACTGACCGAGCACTTCGCCTGTTGTCTTGAACGACATGTTGAGGAGCCAGTAGATCGGCACCATCAGGAAGATGATGTAGAGGGTGGGCACCAGCCATGCATAGCTGCGGCGGCCGCGCCGGCGCACAGGCAGGGTCGCGGCCTGCTGCATCGCCGCCGTACGGGTCGCCGCGCCGTCGTCAGTGATCGTCGTTGCACTTTCGACAGATGTGCTCACCAGCGGTCCTCATTGCGCATCATCAGGGTGTAAAAGACCCAGCTAATCGCCAGGACGATCAGGAAATAGATGATCGACATCGCCGCCGCCGGCCCGACATCGAACTGGCCGAGCGCCATCTTCACCAGGTCAATCGACAGCAGGGTCGTCGCATTCCCCGGCCCGCCGCCGGTCAGCACGAAGGGCTCGGTATAGATGATGAAAGAGTCCATGAACCGCAGCAGCACGGCGATGGTCAGCACCCGGTTCATCTTGGGAAGCTGGATGTGGCGGAATACCGCCCACTGCGAAGCGCCGTCGATGCGCGCCGCCTGGTAATAGGGCTCGGGGATCGCCATCAGCCCCGCATAGGCGAGCAGCACTACCAGCGACGTCCAGTGCCAGACATCCATGAGAATGAGGGTGAACCAGGCGCTGCCGACCTGCCGGGTGAAGTTGTAGTCGAAGCCGAGCCCGTTGAGGGCACGGCCCAGCAGCCCGATCTCGGGCAGCGCGAAGATATTCCAGATGGCGCCGACCACGTGCCACGGCACGAGCAGCGGCAGCGCCATCAGGACGAGGCACACGGACACCCAAGGCCCGCGGCGCGGCATGGCCAGCGCGATCGCCACGCCGAGCGGTATCTCGATCAGAAGGATCGTGCCCGTAAAGGCGAACTGCCGCAAAAGCGCCGCATGGAAGCGCTCGGAGGTCAGGATCTGCTGGAACCATTTGGTGCCCTCGAAGAAGAACACCCCGCCGCCGAAGGATTCCTGCACCGAGTAGTTGACCACCGTCATCAGCGGGATGATGGCGTTGAAGGCCACCAGCACGATCACCGGGACCACCAGGAACCACGCCTTGTTGTTCCAGGTCTTGTCCATGCTCAGGCCGCCCTTCCCTCGACGATGTGGCCGTCGGCGTAGACATGGACGCGGCGACGGTCGAAGCGGATGCGCGCCTGTGTGGCGGCGATCTCGGTGTCCTCGCCGGCAACGATATTGAAGAGGTGGCCGCCCAGATCGACCTTGACGAGCTTGAGCCGACCGATGTCGTCCACCCGCCGCACGGACACCGGTAACCCATCTTCGCCGCGGCAGATCTCGACATATTCCGGGCGCACCCCGATCTCGACGTTGGCAGCGCCATCAAGGGTCGGATAGGCGCGATCGAGCTCGATCTCGTGGCCGGCGACCACCGCCTTGTTGCCCGCCACGGCGGCCGGCGCCACGTTCATTCCCGGCGAGCCGATGAAATAGCCGACGAAGGTGTGAATGGGGCGCTCGAACAGTTCTTCCGGCGTGCCGATCTGCACCACCTCGCCCTCGTACATCACCACCACCCGGTCGGCGAAGGTCAGCGCCTCGGTCTGGTCGTGGGTGACGTAGATCATGGTGAAGTCGAACTGGTGATGGAGCTGCTTGAGCTTGGACCGCAGCAGCCATTTGAGGTGCGGGTCGATGACGGTGAGCGGCTCGTCGAACAGGATCGCCGCCACATCCGAGCGCACCAGCGCGCGCCCCAGCGAAATCTTCTGCTTGGCGTCGGCAGTGAGGCGGCGGGCGCGATGTTGGAGGCGGTCGTCGAGCTCCAGCATTCGCGCGATCTCGCGCACCCGGCTGTCGGTCTCCGCTGCCGCCACGCCGCGGTTGCGCAACGGGAAGGCGAGATTGTCGTAGACGGTCATGGTGTCGTAGACGACCGGGAACTGGAACACCTGCGCGATGTTGCGCCGCTCCGGTATCGTCTCGGTCACGTCGACGCCATCGAAGCGGACAGTGCCGCGGCTCGGCACCAGGAGCCCAGAGATGATGTTGAGAAGTGTCGTCTTGCCGCAGCCCGACGGCCCTAACAGGGCATAGGCGCTGCCGTCCTCCCAGACGTGGTCGAGCTCCTTGACGGCGAAGTCCGCTGGCCCCTGCGGCGCCGGCTGGTAGGAGTGGGCGACGTTCTCGAGCGCGATCCGGGCCATCTCTCCCGCCTCCTCAGGCTGCCGCCGCCAGCTCGGGCGCGGCGGCGAGCCGGCCGTCGGGCGCGAAGACGAATAGGCGGTGAGGCTCGACCCAGACCTCGATCTCGGTGCCATTCGCCAGATCGTGGACACCATGCGCGATGGCGATCCAGTTCGTCCCGGCGAAGGTCACATGGATGAAGGATTCCGAGCCCGTAATCTCGCTGACGGCAACCCGGGCGCGCACCGGCACCGCCTCGCCGCCCGGCGTCGTCAGATGCAGATGATGCGGCCGGAAGCCGACAATATAGTCCCCATCGGCGAGGCCCTTCAGGCTGCCCGAGGCGGGGACGCGGAACGCGCCGTCAGAGGACGCGGCCTCGTTGCCGGCCACGCGGACCGCAACGGTGTTGAGCGGCGGATCGGAAAAGGTCCGAGCCGTCACCAGGTCGACCGGCCGCCGGTAGACCTCGGCCGTGGGGCCGAACTGGGTGATGCGCCCCTCGTTGAGGGTGGCCGTGCTGCCGCCGAGCAGCAGCGCTTCCAGAGGCTCAGTGGTGGCGTAGACGAAAATCGCACCGGACTCGTCGAAGATGCGGGGCAACTCGGCGCGCAGCTCCTCGCGCAGCTTGTAGTCGAGATTGGCGAGCGGCTCGTCCAGCAGCACTAGATCGGCCTGCTTGACCAGGGCCCGCGCCAAAGCGGCGCGCTGCTGCTGGCCGCCGGAAAGCTCAAGCGGCAGCCGATCGAGCATTCCTTCCAGATGCATGAACTCGGCGATCTCGCGCACCCGTCGGTCGAGCTCGGTGCGCGGCACGCCCGCCACCCTGAGAGGCGAGGCGATGTTTTCGTAGACCGTCATGCCGGGAAAGTTGATGAACTGCTGGTAGACCATGGCGACGTTGCGCCGCTGGACCGGCGCGCCGGTCACGTCGACGCCCTCGACGAGGACGCGCCCCTGAGTGGGGCGCTCGAGCCCGGCCATCAGCCGCATCAGCGTCGTCTTGCCGGCCAGGGTCGGTCCCAGCAGCACGGTGAGACTGCCCTTTTCAAGCGTCAGCGAAATGTCCGAGATATGCCGCTCGGCGCCTACTGTCTTGCTCACCTTGTCGAGCTGCAGAGCCATCGTCGCACTCACCCGGCAGCTGCGGACGGCACCGGGGCGCCCCGGGCCGTCACGAACGCGTCCAGTTCGGCGATCTCGGCAGCGCTCATGCGCAGCCCGAGCTTGGAGCGACGCCACACCACGTCGGCGGCGCAGCGGGCCCATTCGCGGGTCATCAGCCACACTACCTCGCGCTCAGTGAGATCGGCGCCGAAGACCCGGCCGAGATCGGCCGGTGCCCGCGCGCCGTTGAGCATCTCGCCGGCACGGGTGCCGTAGGCGCGGGCGAGCCGGCGGGCATGGGCCGGCACCAGGAAGGGATATGACGCGGCGATATCGCCCACCAGGGCGTCGAAGCCGTCGGCGGGAAAGTCGCCCCCCGGCAGCGGCGCCTCGGCCGTCCAAGGCCGCCCCCGCGCCGGCAGGAATGGGGCGATGCGCTCCAGCGCCGCTTCGGCGAGGCGGCGGAAGGTGGTGATCTTGCCACCGATGACGTTGAGAAGGGCCGGCGCGCCGGCGCCGCCGTCGAGCTCGAACACGTATTCGCGGGTCGCCGCCTTGGCCTCCGATGCGCCGTCATCGTAAAGCGGCCGCACCCCGGAAAAGCTCCACACCACCTGCTCGGGAGACACCGGAACCCGGAAATAGCCGCTGACGGCGCGACAGAGATACGCGATCTCGGCCTCCGAGATGCGGGCCTGATCGGGATCGCCGCGATAGTCCTCCTCGGTGGTGCCGATCAGCGTGAAGTCGCGCTCGAAGGGGATCGCGAAGACGATGCGCCCATCGGCGTTCTGGAAGATATAGGCGCGGTCGTGCTCGAACAAACGCTGAACGACGATATGGCTGCCCTTCACCAGGCGGATATGCGTGGGGTGATCGAGCCCGAGCGCCTGCGAGCCCAGGGCGCCGGCCCAAGGCCCGGCGGCGTTGACCAGCACGCCGGCCTCGACGGTCTCCGCGGCGCCGGTGGTGGTGTCCTCGAGACGCAGTTGCCAGCACTCGCCGACGCGCTGCGCCGCCGCCACCCGGGCGCCGACGCGGATTTCCGCCCCGCGCTCGGCGGCGTCGATGGCATTGAGGATGACCAGGCGGGAATCCTCAACCCAGCAGTCGGAGTATTCGAAGCCGCGCGTGAACTCCTGGCGCAGCGGCACCCCGGCGGCATCACGGCGCAGATCGAGCGCCCGTGTCGACGGCAGCAGCTTCCGCCCGCCCAGATGGTCGTAGACGAACAGGCCCAGGCGCAGCACCCAGGCGGCCCGCAGGCCGCTGTGATGGGGCAGCACAAAGCGCAGCGGCCAGATGATGTGGGGCGCCGCCGCCAGCAGCACCTCGCGCTCGATCAACGCCTCGCGCACGAGATGGATCTCGTAATATTCGAGATAGCGCAGGCCGCCATGGATAAGCTTGGTGGACGCCGAGGAGGTGGCGCCGCCCAGATCGGACTTCTCAGCGAGCAGGACAGAGTGCCCGCGGCCGGCGGCGTCGCGGGCGATGCCGCACCCGTTCACGCCACCTCCAACGACTGCGATGTCGTAACGCGCCACCCTGGTGTCCTCCCCGACCCCCACGGCTATTTTCGTTTTTTATTGTGAATCGATGCTAAACGCGTATTGAGCGAACATCAATACGGCAAAATGAAAATTCGCTTTTGCGTTGCAGCAGTGATTTTCGCACCCGCGTCACCCGGCGGCGGCGTCTTCGGTTTCGACGATGCGCGCCCCGGCTTCTGCGCAGATGCGGTGGATTTGCGGGGACTCGACGCGGTCGGTGACGAAGGTGTCAACGTCCGACAGATGGCCGATGCGCACCGGGGCGGTGCGCGAAAACTTGGTCGAGTCCGCCGCCAGGATAATGTGACGGGCGTTCTCGACGATCGTGCGGGCGACGCTCACCTCCCGGTAGTCGTAGTCGAGCAGGGCACCGTCGGCGTCGATTGCCGAGGTGCCGATCACGGCGTAGTCGACCTTGAAGCCGCGGATGAACTGCACCGCGGCTTCGCCGACAATGCCGCCGTCGGAGTGGCGCACCACCCCCGAGGCGATGATCGTCTCGATCATCTGGCAGGGCCGCAGGATGTTGACAACGTTGATGTTATTGGTGATCACCAGGAGGCCGTGATGGTCGCGTAGCGCCTTTGCCACCTCCTCGGTGGTGGTGCCGATATTGATCACCAGCGAGGAGTTGTTGGGGATCAGGGATGCCGCCGCCCTGCCGATCGCGCGCTTGGCATCCTGGGCGATGAGCCGCCGGGCCTCGTAGCCGACATTCTCCACCGTCGAGGCGATGACGGCCCCGCCATGCACGCGCTTCATGTAGCCGAGATCGCACAGCTCGTTGAGATCCTTGCGGATCGTCTGCGGCGTCACGCCAAAGCGTTCCGCCAGGCCTTCAACCGTGACGCGGCCGATCTTTCGCGCCAGCTCGATGATCTCGCTCTGCCGTCCGACGTTCATTTTTCGCTCTTGCTATCCATTGTTTCCCCACAGAACATACCGAGACCGAAACGAAAGCAAGAGCGAAAGATTGATCGGGCGGCGGCAATGCCCGCGTTGGCGTCAAGATGGTGGCCGACACGCGCTGTGAGATGGCGCGACTATTGCGGCGGGTTGGCCGGCGCGAAGCGGTTTCGGATGGGGATGGCGATCAGGGCGAGCAGGGCAAGGCCAATGAGCGCGGCGATGATCTCCGGCGTCAGCACGGCGCCGACCGAGAACACCTCGCCGCGGTCGAACACGCTGCCAAGCCCGGCCCCGGCGAGGCTGTAGACCGCAGTTCCCGGCATGATCCCGAAGACAGTGGTCAGCACATAGACCGGCAGGCGCACCCCGACGATGGCGGGCACCAGATTGACCAGGAAGAACGGGAAGAGCGGCACCAGGCGCAACGCCAGGAGATAGGCCCAGGCATTGCGGCGCAGCCCGTCGGCCAGCCGCGCCGCCTGCGGGCCGAGCCGGTCGAGCGCGCGCTCGCCGGTGAGATAGCGCGCGAACAGAAAGACCAGCGTCGCCCCGGTCGAGGCGCCGATGACGGTCAGGACGGTGCCGTAAATAGCGCCGAACAGAAAGCCGCCCGCCAGCGTCAGGATCACGGCGCCGGGCACCGACAGCGCCGTCGCCGCCACGTAGACGACAAGATAGAGCCCGGTAGCAAGCGCGAAGTTGCGTTCGACGAGGCCGAGCATCGCCTGGCGGTGGGCCCGCAGCGTCTCCAGCGACAGCACCTCGCCGATGCCCGACAGGCGCACGCCCAGGATGACGATGATCGCAAGCCCGACCAGCCAGAGACGCTTGTCCCGGGCAAGCGCCTTCAGGCGGCTCGGCGCCGGGGAGTCCGTCTCTGGCGGCGGCGTCATCGTCATGGCACGAGCCGCTGCACCGCGCGCACCACACGTTGCATGCGCGCGCCATAGAGCGTCGGTGTGAAATGGCTGCCCGCGGCCCGCTTCGAGATCTCCGAGAATGTCGGATAGGGCAGGATCATGCCGGCGATGGCCGAGAGCTTGAGTCCTTGAGAGATCGCCAACCCCCACAGACCGATCAGCTCGCCGGCATGGGGGGCGACGATGGTGGCGCCGAGGATCGCCCCGCGCGGCCCGACCACGATCTTGGCAAGCCCCTCGGTGCGGCGCTCGGCCTGGGCGCGGTCGTTGCCCGTCATCGGCTCGATCAGCGTCGAGACCCGGTGGCCTTGTGCGCGGGCTTCTGCTTCTGTCAGCCCGACATGGGCAAGCTCGGGATCGCTGTAGGTCACCCATGGCAGCGCCCGGTAACCCACCCTTGCGGGCAGTGCGAACAGCGCATTTCGCACCACGATGCCGGCCTGATAGCCGGCAATGTGGGTAAATTGCGGCCCGCCGCACACATCGCCCACCGCGAAGACCCGCCGGTTGGAGGTGCGCAGGCGCTTGTCGACCTTGATGCCAGAGGCGTCATGCGCGATGCCGGCCGCCTCCAGGTCGAGGTCGCTCAAGGTAGGCCGGCGACCGGCCGCGACGAGAAGATGCGAGCCGCACACTGTGGCCGGCCCCGTCTCATCGGGGTCGAGGGCGACGGCCACGCCCTCCTCGCAAGCGGTGATCCGGCACGCGGCGCGGCCTTCGACGATCTCCA
>SKQW01000136.1 GCA_007118805.1 Rhodobiaceae bacterium
CGAGCCCGGGGAGACGGTGGAGATGCCGGTGGTGTTCTTCGTCGACCCGGCGATCCTGGACGACGAGGACGGCCGGGCAACGCGCGAGATCACGCTGTCCTATACCTTTTTCCCGATGCGCGATGGGGGTGATCCCGTTGCCGAGGCCACCGCGGGCGAGCGGCGGTCGGGGTCGTGACCAGCTTGAACGAGGGTTGATGCCGCGCTAAAGCCAAGCCGAGCGGCGAGACGAGGGGACTGATACGATATGGCGGGAGCCCACGCAAAGAACCACGACTATCATCTCGTCGAGCCCAGCCCGTGGCCGCTGATCGGCGCCCTGTCAGCCATGCTTTGGGCCGCCGGGATTGTCATGTGGATGCACGGGGCCGGGGCGTGGCTGTTCGTCATCGGCTGCATCGGCATCGCGCTCACGATGGTCGTGTGGTGGCGCGATGTCATCCGCGAGGCCGAGTTCGAAGGCCACCACACGCCGGTGGTGCAGCTTCACTTGCGCTACGGCATGATCCTGTTCATCGCCTCCGAGGTGATGTTCTTCGTGGCGTGGTTCTGGGCCTATTTCAACGTGGCGCTGTTTCCCGCCTCGGACGTCCAGGTCCTGCGCACCGAGCTGATCGGCGGGACATGGCCGCCGACGGGGATCGAGACCTTCAATCCGTGGCATCTGCCGCTGCTCAACACCCTGGTGCTGCTGACTTCGGGCACCACGGTGACCTGGGCCCATCATGCCCTGATCCATGGCGACCGCGAGGGGCTGAAATGGGGGCTGATCTGCACGGTCATCCTGGGCCTCGCCTTCACCTCGCTGCAGGCCTACGAGTATTCCCATGCCGCGTTCGACTTCGCAGGGAATATCTACGGGGCGACCTTCTACATGGCGACCGGCTTCCACGGCGCACACGTCATTATCGGAACGATCTTCCTGATCGTCTGCCTGTTCCGGGCGCTAGCCAGCCATTTCAAGCCCGAGCACCATTTCGGGTTCGAGGCGGCGGCCTGGTACTGGCACTTCGTCGACGTGGTCTGGCTGTTCCTGTTCGCCGCCATATATGTCTGGGGAGCCTGACGGGCCTGCTTCGTCAGGAGCTCAAGATCAGAAGGGCGGCTTCGGGCCGCCCTTGTTTCAGGAAAGTCTGGATCCGAGGCCGATGGACCAGTCATCCGGCTTTGCGCCGCAGTCACCTTGGACGACGGGCCTCAAGGGCCGTTGCCCGCGCTGCGGGCGAGGTGCCCTGTTTGACGGCGTTCTGTCGGTTGCCCCCAGATGCGACAGTTGCGGGCTCGACTACGCCTTCGCCGATTCCGCCGACGGGCCGGCGGTGTTCGCCATCTTCGCGGTGGGGGCGATCGTCGTCGCGGCGGCGTTCTATGTGGAGTTTGCCTATCAGCCGGCCTACTGGGTCCACCTCGCCCTGTGGGTCCCCCTCATCGTGGCGCTGTCGCTCGGGCTCCTGAGGCCGCTCAAGGGCCTGTTCGTGGCGCTCCAGTACCATCATAAGGCGGCAGAGGGTCGCCTCGGCTCCAAGCAGCCATGACGAGCGGGAAACGCTTGCGCGCCAGCGGATTGCTGGTGCCCGGCCTTTTCACGCTGGTCGGGCTTGCCATCCTGGTATCGCTCGGGCTGTGGCAACTCGACCGGCTGAGCTGGAAGGAGGACCTGATTGCCCGCGCCGAAGCGCGCAGCCAGGCCCCGGCGCGGGATATCCCCGACGCCGAAGACTGGCCCGCGCTTGACCTTCCCGCCCTCGAATATCAGGCGGTGCGCCTGTCCGGCCGCTTCGATCACGATGCGGAACTGCACGTCTACACGGCCCTGTCGAGCCCGCGCGGGGCGCATGGCGGGCCGGGTTGGTGGGTGATGACGCCAATGGCGCTCGACGGCGGCGGCACGGTCCTCGTCAATCGTGGCTTCGTTCCCGAGCGCTTCAAATCGCCGGCCAGCCGTCCCGAGGGGCAGGTGGGCGGGCGGGTCGAGATCGAGGGGCTGCTGCGCCTGGCCGAGCCGCAGGGGCCGTTCATTCCCGACGACGAACCGGACAACAATGTCTGGTTCACCCGCGATCCCGGGCGCATGGCCGCGGCTCTCGGCCTCGATGAGCCGGTAGCGCCCTTCTTCGTCGATGCGCGGCACGCCGCGCCGGGCGGGCTGCCGCAGGGCGGCGAGACCACGCTGACCTTCCGCAACGACCATCTCGGCTATGCGATCACCTGGTTCGGGCTGGCCGCCACGCTGCTCGGGGTATTCGGCTTCTGGGCCTATGGGCGCCTTGCCGGCGAGCCGGGGCGGGGGGTAGGGTCCGCCCACCCATGAAGCAGGCAGCGAGGCGCCTCCGTTGAGATATGTGTCCACGCGCGGCGAGGCCGAAGGGCTTGATTTCGCCGAGGTACTGCTGCGCGGGCTGGCTGGCGACAGCGGCCTCTACCTGCCCGAGACGTGGCCGGCGCTCGCGCCGCATGCCATTGCCGACCTCGCCGGGCGCCCCTATGCGGAAGCGGCCGAACGCATAATCGCGCCCTATGTCGGCGAGGCGATCCCCGAGGACGCGCTGCGCGGCATGATCCGCGAAGCCTATGCCGGCTTCCGCCATCCTGCCGTGGCCCCGCTGGTTCAGCTCGGCGCGGGCGATTGGCTGCTGGAGCTGTTCCACGGCCAGACGCTGGCCTTCAAGGACGTCGCCATGCAATTGCTGGCCCGGCTGATGGACCATGTCCTGGCCGAGCGCGGGGCGCGGGCGACCATCATCGGGGCGACATCGGGCGACACCGGCGGCGCGGCGATCGAGGCCTTCCGCAGCTCCGAGCGCGCCGATGTCTTCATCCTCTATCCGCATGGGCGCGTGAGCGACGTCCAGCGCCGTCAAATGACCACGGTCGGCGGCGGTAATGTCCACGCCCTGGCCATCGAGGGCAGTTTCGATGACTGCCAGCGCATCGTGAAGGCGCTGTTTGGCGATCCGGCGCTGCGCAAGCGCACGCAGCTATCGGGCGTCAACTCGATCAACTGGGCGCGGATCGTCGCCCAGATCGTCTACTATTTCACCTCGGCAGCGGCGCTGGGCGCGCCCTACCGGGCGACCCGCTTTGTGGTGCCAACCGGCAATTTCGGCGACATCTTCGCCGGTTACGCCGCGATGCGCATGGGGCTGCCGGTCGAGCGCCTGGTCATCGCGACCAATGTCAACGACATTCTGGCGCGCACTCTGGAGACCGGGCGCTACGAGCTGGGCGAGGTGGTGCCGACGGCCAGTCCCAGTATGGACATCCAGGTCTCCAGCAATTTCGAGCGGCTGCTCTTCGAGGCGACGGGGCGCGATGGCGAGGTGGTGCGCGGATGGATGGCGCGGCTCGCCCAGTCCGGGGCGTTCGACATCGATGCGGACAGCCTTGCCGCGATCCGGGAAGGTTTTTCCGCCATACGCGTCGACGAGTCGGAATGTGCGCGGACGATGGCCGAGTTGTGGGCCGAGGCGGAATATCCCTGCGATCCGCATACCGCCATCGGTGTGGCGGCGGCGCGGCGTCTGGAGCCGGTCGGCACCATCCCCACCATAACGCTGGCCACCGCCCATCCTGCCAAGTTCCCCGATGCGGTGGCAGCGGCGACGGGCATATCGCCGCAGCTTCCTGCCTGGCTCGCCGATCTGCACCAGCGCCGGGAACGCTTCACGGTGCTGCCGCCCGACACCGATGCGGTCTCCGGCTATATCCACGATGCGGCCGGGCTAGACAGGGTAGGGGCCTGAGCCATGACCATCGAGCTGACCACGCTCGCCAACGGGCTGCGGGTGGTGACCGATCGCATGCCCCACCTCGAGACCGCCGCGCTCGGCGTGTGGGTGCGCGCGGGCAGCCGCGACGAGGGCCCCGAGGAGCACGGCCTGTCGCATCTGCTCGAGCACATGGCCTTCAAGGGCACGACGCGGCGAAGCGCGCGCCTGATCGCCGAGGAAATTGAGACCGCCGGGGGCGAGCTAAACGCCGCGACGAGCCACGAGACGACCGCCTATTTCGCCCGCGTCCTGCGCGACGACGTTCCCCTTGCGCTCGACATTCTCGCCGACATCCTGCGCGACAGCCGGTTCGACCCAGCCGAACTGGCGCGCGAGAAGCACGTGATCCAGCAGGAGATCGGGTCGATCGCGGACGATCCGGAGGATCTGTGCGACGATCTGTTCCAGGAGGCGGCCTTTGCCGGCCAGCCGCTGGGCCGCTCCATACTGGGCACGCCCGAGGTCATTCGCAGGCAGGAGCCGGCGGGGCTGAGACGATATCTGGAGGCGCATTACCGGGCGCCGGAGATGTTGGTGGCCGCGGCCGGGGCGGTCGACCACCAGGCGGTGGTGGCCCAGGCCGAGGCCCTGTTCGGCGACCTCGACCCGGCGCCCGCCGCAACGCCGGTGCCGGCCCGCTACACCGGGGGCGAGCGGCGGCTGGTCAAGCCGCTGACGGAGGCCCATCTGCTGCTCGGCTTCGGCGCCCCGTCCTTTCTCGATGAGGGGTTCTATGCCACCCGCGTGGCGGCGGCCGTGGTCGGCGGCGGCATGTCGTCGCGCCTGTTCCAGCGTGTGCGTGAGGAGCTCGGCCTGTGCTACGCCATCAATGCATTCTCCTGGGCGTTCTCCGATACCGGCGTGTTCGGGGTGGCCGCCGCCACCGAGGAGGCGGATATTGGCGAACTCGTCGCCGCGACAACGGAAGAGCTGTCACGGGCGATCGAGGATGTCGGCGAGGAGGAGGTTGCACGGGCCCGCGCCCAGCTCAAGGCCGGCCTTCTGATGAGCCTGGAGAGCTGCTCGGCGCGGGTGGACCAGATCGCCCGGCAGACGCTGTTCCTGGGAACGCCCATGGCGCTCGACGAATTGGTCGCGCGGGTCGATGCGATCGATGCCGGCCGGGTGCGGGATACGCTGGCCGGCCTGATCCGGCAGACCCCGTTGACCGTTACCGCCGTCGGGCCGGTGGAGCGACTTGAAAGCGCCGCCCGGATCGCGGAAAGATTGGGTTCGACCGCGCAGGGCGCGGCGTAGGATCTAGTCGGGACACGAATCGATGGCGTTCTTGCGGTCGGTTGCCGCCGATGCCGGGCCGGCGGTTCATGGCAACGGGGTACATCTCAGGACGCCGCAGATGGCGGATTTCCCGGCTTGGGTCGAGCTCCGCGAGGCCAGCCGGGACTTTCTCGTTCCCTGGGAGCCGACCTGGCCGGCCGATGACCTGACGCGGCCGGCCTTCCGTCGCCGCCTCCGCCGCTATCTCCAGGACATCCGCGAGGACACCGCCTATCCCTTCTTCATTTTCCGCAGCAGCGACCACGCATTGCTGGGCGGCATAACGTTGTCCAATGTGCGCCGCGGGGTGACCCAGAGCTGCGCGTTGGGGTATTGGGTGGGCAAGCCATTTGCCAGGCAGGGGGTGATGTTCGCGGCGCTCAGGGCGCTCCTGCCCTTCGTCTTCGAACAGCTCAGGCTCCATCGTCTCGAAGCGGCGTGTCTGCCGTCGAATACCGCCTCGATTCGTCTCCTTGAAAAGGTCGGATTCACGCGGGAGGGCTATGCGAGGCGGTATCTACGCATCAATGGCATGTGGCAGGACCATGTCCTGTACGCCATGCTTCACGACGATCCACGCCCGCCGGCGCGGTAAGTTGTACTAAGGGGGCCACGCTGGCAGCGACTGTACTGGCCGTTCCGGACGGCCCCGGATTCAAGTGAAGGACAGTGCGATTTTGGTGACCCTGCGCAGCTTTGGGACCTGGCTCGCTGCGACCTTCGTGGTCCTGGCATGGGCGGCGAGCGCGTCGGCGCTCGATTCGGTCAATGTCGTTCCCGACAGCCGCGCCATCGAGCTGACAGGCGCCGTCGACCTCTATCCGCGACACGGCGATCGCCTTCAGGTATCGACCGCTCCGGACGCCGACGGCTTCGTCCGCCGCATGGAGGTCGCGGCGCGGGAGGCCGGCCGGCAGGCCTCGTGGGCCGTCTTCGCGCTGCGTAACGAATCCGACGAACAGATCGACCGCCTGCTGGTCGCCCCGCATTTCCGGATGGTCGGCTCGGGGATCGTGCGGCCCGATCTGGGCACCACGCGCATCGCGGCGATAACGCCCAGCCAGGGCTTCCGGCCCGAGCGCGAGGAGGCGCACGACGCCGATGTCTTTCGCGTCACGCTCGATCCCGGCGCGGTGGTCACCTTCGCCATCGAGTTGCGCGGGCCCGATGTGCCGCAACTGCGGCTCTGGATGCCGGAGGCTTATACGGAAAAGGTCAACAGCTTCACCCTCTATCAGGGCATGGTCATCGGCATTTCCGGGCTGCTGGCGCTGTTTTTGACCGTTCTGTTCGTGGTTCGGGGCACCATGGTCTTCCCGGCAGCGGCGAGCCTGGCGTGGGCGGTGCTAGCCTATCTGTCGATCGATTTCGGGTTCTGGAACCGAATTTTCGATGTTCCGGCGGCGGGCGACCAGATGTTTCGCGCCGGCTCGGAGGCGATGCTCGCGGCCACCCTTTTGATCTTCCTGACCGCGTATCTGAGCCTCAACCGCTGGAATCTGCGGGTTCTCTATGCGGTTTGGCTTTGGGTAGGGGTCCTGGTGGCGCTGGTCGGCCTCGCGCTCTTTGATGCGCCCCTGGCAGCGGGCATTGCCCGGCTCTCCTTGGCGGCAATCGGCGTTGCCGGGCTCGTGTTCATCGTCCTGCTTGCCCTGCGGGGCTTCGAGCGGGCGGTCCTGCTGTTGCCGACTTGGCTGCTGGTCATGGCCTGGCTTGCCGGCGCCGGCATGACCGTGACGGGGCGACTTGCCAACGATCTCGTCTCGCCGGCGCTCGCCGGCGGCCTGGTGCTGATCGTGCTCCTGATCGGGTTCACCGTCATGCAGCACGCCTTTTCTGGCGGGCCGTTGGCGCATGGCCTGCTCAGCGATTTCCACCGCAAGGCGCTGGCCCTGATCGGCTCCGGGGATCAGGTGTGGGACTGGGAGGTTTCCGGCGACCGCCTGTTCGTGTCGCCGGAACTGGAAGCCAAGCTGGGGGCGAAGCCGCAGGAAATGGGCGGGCCGATACGGCGCTGGCTCGACGTCATGCACGCCCATGACCGGGACCGCTTCCGGGCCACCATCGACAGCCTGATCGAACAGCGTTGCGGACGCATCGCGCAGGACTATCGGCTGCGGGGGACCGACGGGGAGCATTACTGGTACCGAATGCGGGCGCGGCCCATTCTGGGCGACGAGGGCGAAGTGGTGCGCGTGGTCGGCACGCTGGCCGACGTTACCGATGCCAAGCAGGCCGAGGAGCGGCTGCTGCACGATGCGGTGCATGACAACCTGACCGGCCTGCCCAACCGGGAGCTGTTCCTCGACCGGCTGTCCTCGGTGCTGCAGCGCACGCGAAGCGAGACCGGGCTGCGGCCGAGCGTCTTCGTTCTCGACCTCGACCGATTTCGTAAGGTCAATGACGGGCTCGGTATCGCCGTGGGAGATACGATCCTTTTGACCATGGCGCGGCGCCTGCAGCGAAATCTGCGGCCCGAGGATACCCTGGCGCGCCTGAACGGGGACCAGTTCGGCATCATCGTGGTGTCCGAACGCGAGCCCAAGCGCATCGCCGCCCTCGCCGACGCCATCCGCGCGGCGGTCCGCACACCGATAAGTTTCGGCGAGCGCGAGGTCTTCATGACCGCCTGCATCGGCGTGGCGGTGCATGATGGCAAGCCGCGGCGCAAGGAGGACCTGTTCGAGGACGCCGAGATTGCGATGCATCACGCCAAGCGGTTCGGCCCGGACCGCGTCGAGGTGTTCCGACCGGTGATGCGGACGCTGGGCTCCGACCGGGTGGGCATCGAGGCCGATCTGCGCAAGGCCTTGGAGCGCAACGAGCTCAGAATCGTGTTCCAGCCCATCATCCGGCTCGAGGATCGCAGCATTGCCGGTTTCGAGGCGCTGCTGCGCTGGGACCATCCACGCCATGGGCGCCTCAACCCGCAGGAGTTCATCTCCATCGCCGAGGAGAGCGGGCTGATCGTCGAGCTAGGCTTGTTCGCGATGGACCGCACTGCCCGTCAACTCGGCGCCTGGCAGCGAGCCATGGGCAATGCGGCGCCGATCTTCGCCTCCGTCAATGTTTCGAGCCGGCAGCTACTGCGTCACGACCTGCTCAACGACGTGCGCACCGTGCTGACCCGCAACGAGGTCGCGCCGGGCAGCCTGAAGCTTGAGATCACCGAGTCGCTTGTCATGGAGAATCCGGAATACTGCGCCCAGGTGCTGCAACGGGTGCGGGCGCTGGGCGCTGGCCTCGCCCTCGACGATTTCGGGACCGGCTATTCCTCGCTGAGCTATCTGCAGCGATTCCCCTTCGACACCATCAAGGTCGACCGCAGCTTCGTGCGCCAGAACGGCAGCGGTAGCCGCCCGGTCATCCTGCGCTCGATCATCGCGCTTGCGCACGATCTCGGCATGGAGGTGGTGGCGGAAGGGGCCGAGACCGACACTGATGCCTCCGAATTATCCGAGCTGGGTTGCGAGTATGCCCAAGGATTCCTGTTCGGCGAGCCGATGATCCCCGACGACGCCCGCAAGCTGCTCGCCAAGCAGAGCGCGATGACGCGCCATTGAGGGGTGACACGAAACGCCGGACGAACGCCGCTTGAAACGTGCTCGTTAGTCTCGCGGCGGTTCAGTGCCGCGCCAGGCCTGTCAGGCGCCGCAATCGGTCGGCCTGGGTCACCAGCAGCAGCCCAAGGAGGACGCCGGTCAGCCCCGCGAGATGGCCGGGCGTGACCGGGTGCCCATAGACGGCGGCGGTAGCGAGAACCCCCAACACGGGAACGAGGAAGGCATAAAGGGACGCAAAGCCCGGCCCCGCCCGGGCCACGAGCACGTAATAACCCAGATAGGCCAGCCCCATGCCCAGGGTGCCCTCTGCGATCAGGGCCCAGATCGCGGCACCGGGGTTGCTGGCCATGGGATCTTCCAGGGCGAAGGCGGCAACGCCCAGATAGATCGCGCCGAACAGAAGGGTCCACGCCGACAGGACGCTGGCATCGAGGTCGCGCGTCTGGCGCGCCGCGAACAGCCCGTTCAGGGCGAAGACTAGCCCGCCCGACATCATGATGGCGATGCCGGCAAGCTCGCCGGGATGGGACAGAAGGTTGCCCGGTCCGACGAAGACGGCGAGGCCGGCCAGGGCGACGAACACGCCGGACAGGCGCAGAAAGGACAGCGGCGTTTCGTGGGTCACGAAGGTGGTCAGCAGGATCGTCGCGATCGGCACGGTGGTGCCGACCAGCGCCGCCACGTCGGGCGGTACGGTGTGCTCGGCCAGAACCACGGTGAGGTTGGGAATGACGATGGCAGACATGCCCATCACCAGCGGCACCCAGGGGCGCGTACGCAGGGTGGGCAGGAGCGGCCGGCGGCGCGCGATGCGCACACCGGTCAGCACCACGATCGCAGCAATCCCCGTCATGATCGCGGTGGCGGTGACCGGTGGCACATGAGCGGCCGCGCCGATGAACAGATAACCCGCCGCCCAGGCCGCGGACATCGCCAAGAGCAGAACGAGGTTGGGGAGCACGGACGTCACGCCCTATGGCCGGTCCCGGGCGGCGGGACAGCCGGGCGCAAAGGGCAGGACTGAAGAAGCGCCATCAACGCCCCCCGAACGCAGACGAGTCGCGAGGGAGATTGGCGTATTTCGCCGGCCGCTGCAAAGCTGTCAGGCCGGCTAGTGGAATGAATTTGACATTTGCTACCCGGGTCCGCGGGCGCGCTCGATCAGGGCGCGCGACAGCGAACCGCGCTGTGCCGCCATCGAGCGCGCTACCGGCCATCCATGCCGGACGCAGGTCAGAACCCGCCGCAGGCGATGGCCTTGGTCGGCGTGTGGCCCGAGGCGTTCCTGCCCGTCAGGGCGGACGCCACATAAGGGCCCCGGCCCTGGCTTCCGCCACAGCCGACATGGCGGGATCCCGGTGCGGCCCCGAACACGCGCTCCCGCTCCTCAGGCGTGGAGCGCAGGAACGGATAGCGGCCCTCCACC
>SKQW01000082.1 GCA_007118805.1 Rhodobiaceae bacterium
GCGTGACGTCGACATTCAGGATATCGCCTTCGCGCAGCGGCTTGTCATTGGGGATGCCGTGGCAGACGACGTGATTGATCGAGGTGCAGATGGCCCGCGGATAGCCGCGATACAGGAGCGGAGCCGGATAGGCGCCGTGATCCATGGCAAAATCGAATACGAGGTCGTCGAGAAACGCCGTCGTAACGCCGGGCTCGATGTGCGACACTAACAAATCGAGGGCGTGGGCCGTCAGCTGGCCGGCCTTCCGCATGCCGTCGAAAGCGTCCTCGTCGTAGAGTTTGATGTCGCCCGTATTGCGTTGGGGAGCCACCGCCGCATCGATATAGGTCATCATTATACTCTCCAGCGCGGCAGGGCAGGAGGCCACCAACCGCTATGTGGTTGGTGAATTTAGTAACTGTGCATCCCCCCGTCGAGTGCGATTGCGCCGACGCTGGCGGATTGCGCCGCCGGCTGCAATGTGATCATAGACAATCGAAATGACTGAACCATGGGACGACACATCGCCGGAGGATACGATCCCCTTCGGAACCTACGCGCCGAAGCCGTGGCAGGGCCGCATCATGAAGCTCGTCCGGCAGATGCCGGACAGCTGGCTTGGCCGCCGCCTTGCATTTCTGTTGCGTCGCGCGGTCGTTACCTCGCTCAACCATCCGCTCGATGTCGAGGTGTTCGGTCAGCGGATGCGACTCTCCCCGTTCAACAATGTGAGCGAGAAGCGCATCCTGTTCACGCCGCAATTCTTTGATTTCGCCGAGAGAGCGCTGCTGGCCCAGCGCCTGCGGGAGGACATGATTTTCGTCGATGTGGGCGCCAATGTCGGCGCCTACGCGCTGTTCGTGGCCTCCCAAGTGGGGCCGTGCGCCCGCATTCTGGCAATCGAGCCGCAACCGACGATCTATGAGCGGCTGGTCTACAACATCGCCCAGAACCCCGGCGTGCCGGTCACGCCGATCAGCTACGCACTGGCCGACCGCGACGGCGAGATCACCCTGTTCGTGGATACCCAAAACCGAGGCGAGAGCGGCGTGAAGATCCTGGGGCGGGCCGCTGATACCGGCCAGGCCGTGACGGTGCCTGCGCGCACGCTGTTGTCGCTGATCCGCCAGGAGGGGCTGGACCGCATCGATGCCCTCAAGATCGATATCGAAGGGGCAGAGGACCTCGTTCTGGCGCCATTTCTCCGGCATGCGCCGGAGAGCCTGCTGCCGGGGCTGGTGATCATCGAGAACGCCCGATCGCGCTGGCAGACCGATTGCATCGCCTTGCTGGAGGCCCGCGATTACCGCGTGTTGCGTGAAACCAAGCTGAATGTCGTTCTCGAACGGGCCTGACGGCGCGTCATGGCGGCTCAGGGCGGAGTGAAAGGCAGGGCGCCGGCGACGACGATCTCGGTTCGACCGACATCGCACCGGTAGGCCAGCGTTTCCACGCCGGCCTCGGCGGCTCGCGCGAACGCGTCCTGGTAGGCCGGGTCCAGATCGCCGGCGAGCGCCACGCCCGCCGCATCGGCGCGCTGAACGACGAACAGCATCACGGCGCGCTGGCCGCTACGCGCGACGTGCGACAGCTCGTCGAGGTGGCGCGCCCCGCGCGCGGTGACCGAATCGGGGAACTCGGCAAGGCCGGGACGGCGCATCAGATGCACGTTCTTGACCTCGACATAGCAGTCCGGTCGGCCATCGCCCTGCAATACGAAATCGACGCGGCTGCGGTGGCCGTAGCGCACCTCGCGGCGCACCCGGTCATAGCCGGCCAGCTCGGCGATCGCGCCCGTCTCGAGCGCCTCGGCGACGAGCCGATTGGGATGGCTGGTATTGATCCCGACAAGCGCCGGCCCGCTTCCGATATCGACCTCAACCAGCTCCAGACTGAATGGGAGCTTGCGCCTCGGGTCCGCCGATCGCGACAGCCAGACGGAGCGCCCCGGATCGGCAAGGCCCAGCATCGAGCCCGGATTGGGGCAGTGG
Source organism: Rhodobiaceae bacterium (assembly GCA_007118805.1). Taxonomy (GTDB): domain Bacteria; phylum Pseudomonadota; class Alphaproteobacteria; order Rhizobiales; family Tepidamorphaceae; genus SKQW01. The sequence goes on from SKQW01000082.1 coordinate 1,974, forward strand.
GCCGTGACGAGCGAGCCATCATCGAGGTGAATATCGGCCAGGAACCGCTTGTAGCGGCGCTCCAGGATGCCCTGGATCAGGGGGGCGGGAAGGCGCACAGTGCGATCCTAGTGGTTCGATTCCGACATTTGCATCCCTTTACCGCACCCGCTAGGGCAAATGTCGGAATCAAAAGAACCACTAGCAAAATGTTGTTTTCTAGTGGAATTTCGAATTTGACATTTGATCGAGCGCGCGCCGCGGACCGGGTATCAAATGTCAAATTCATTCCACTAGGCCAAGCCGGGATCCATCCACCCCCTGGGCTAATCGCTGCGGGTCTTCCTGGCGCCTGGCGCCTTCTCGCCCAGGCCCTGCGTGATGCGGTCGAGCACCATGGCCAGAAGCACGATGCCGAGCCCGCCCACGAACGCCTGACCGATATTGAGCCGCTCAAGCCCGGCATAGACCTCAAGGCCAAGACCGCCGGCCCCGATGATGGCCGCGATGACCACCATCGACAGGGACAGCATGATCGTCTGGTTGAGGCCGGCCATGATCGTCGGCAAGGCCAGGGGGAACTGGACCTTCCAAAGGATCTGCCCTGGCGTCGAGCCGAACGCCCTGGCCGCCTCGATATACTGGGCTCCAACCTGCCGGATACCGAGATTGGTGAGCCGAATGATCGGCGGCATGGAGAAGATGATCGTGGCGATCAGACCCGGCACATTGCCGATTCCGAACAGCATGACGGCGGGCACCAGATACACGAAGGGCGGCGTCGTCTGCATGATGTCGAGAATTGGCCGCATGATCGCCGCGAAGCGGTCGCTGCGCGAGCAGACGATCCCGAGCGGCAGGCCGAGGAGGATCGAGAAGACGACCGCCGTTGCCACCAGCGACAGGGTTACGATGAGCTGATCCCAGATCCCCATGAAGCCGAGGAGCAGAAAGGTGATCAAGGCGAACAGCCCGACCTTCCAGGACGCGGCCAGCCAACCGGCCACGAAGATGAGCACGAGGAAGAGCAGTGGCGGAATCGTGCTGAGAACCCACTGGAAGGCTTCCATAACCGCCCGAACCGGCGGGCTGACATAGGCGCGGAACGCGTCCCGGAAGATCGCCACGCTCCAGTTGACAAGGTCGTTCGCCCAGTCCCGCGCCGGAAGATCGATCAGATCGAAGGGGTTCAAGACGAGGAAGGGAAAGAGGCCGGAAATGTCGTCCACCATTCTGCTCCGTTGCTCGGCGCCGCCATGCGTGGTGCCGGGGCGCCCCGTATCTTATGCCTCGGCGCCGACCTCGCCGCGCTTTTCGAGTATGCCGCTGATCAGCTCGGCCTCGTCGATGATGCCTTCGACCCCGCCATCGGCATTCGTCACGATCATGGGCAGCGCCGAGCAGACGCGCCCGCGCAGCAATTCGCGCAGGACGGCATCCCGCTGGCAGGTGAGAACGAGGTCGTCGCGCGGACGAATGAACGGACTTGAGGCGTGTTGCTCGAGAATTTTAGCCAACGGCTCGACCGCGACCTTGTTACCGTTGATCAGGACCTCATGGAGCTTGTCCGACCGGTCGATGCCGTACTCGATGTCCTCGTAGCCCTTGCGGGCGTGATAGGTGACGCCGCTGTCCTCGCGAACGGTATGGAAACGGGGGCCAGGCAGATGCATGGCGATGGTGTGGGCGGTGATCACCCCGGTGGGATCGGCCTGTTCGACAAACCGCGCGACATATTCGGTGCGCGGGTTCACCAGGATCTCTTCGGGCGTCCCGATCTGCACGATCTCGCCGCCCTCCATGATGGCGATCTGGTCGCCGATATGCATGGCCTCGTCGAGGTCGTGGGTGATGAACAGGATCGTGCGCCCGAGATCGGACTGGAGCTTCTTGAGCTCCTGCTGCATCTGAACCCGGATCAACGGGTCGAGAGCCGAGAAGGGCTCGTCCATCAGCAGGATGCGCGCCTCGGTCGCCAGGGCGCGCGCCAGCCCGACCCGCTGCTGCATGCCGCCGGACAGCTCCTCCGGATAGGAGGCACTCCATTCACCAAGCCCGACCATTTCGAGCGTCGTCTGGCCCGTGCGTTCGCTTTCGCCGCGATCCTTACCCTGAATCTCCAGCCCGTAAATCACGTTGGACAGCACCGTGCGGTGGGGAAACAGGGCGAAGTGCTGAAAGACCATGCTCATGTCCCGCCGACGCATATTGCGGAGCTGCTCGGCGTTCATGCCAGTGACATCTCTGGCGCCCTGGTCCGGATCATCAAGATAGATCTTTCCGGCGGTCGGTTCGATCAGGCGATTGACGCAGCGGATCATGGTGGACTTGCCGCTGCCCGAAAGCCCCATAATGGCGAAGATCTGGTTGGTCTTTAGCGTGAAACTAGCATTGTGCACGCCCACCACATGACCGGTTTCGGCCTGGATCTCACTCTTGGACTTGCCCTGCTCCAGCAGGGGAAGCACCGATTGCGGATCGGGTCCGAAGACCTTGGTGATGCCTTCTACACGTATCACCTGCGTCGTCCTTGCCGTTGGAGCGGGGATAAACAGAAACTGCGGGCCTTGCGGACGGGGGACTCCCGCCATTTTGCCAAACCGCACCTTTGGGCGTTGTCGCCCGGCCGCCAGGAGCCCCGGAAATCGTAAAAGGCGCCGCGCCGCCCGTCAGGCCGGCGCGGCGCCAATGTTGCCGATTCGAAGATCACTCGGCCGCGGCAGCCCGCGCGGCATCGAGCCATTCATCGACCGTGTCGCGGTTCTCCTCGATCCACTCGCGGGCGTAGGGCCGAACGTCAGCGTCGGCGAGATCTTCCTCGCCCATGGTGGCGTCGACCTCGCTGATCCAGTCGAGCGGCAGACGCACCTGACGGAACAGCTCTTCAGCGGCAGGATTGGCTTCAAGGAAGGCGTTGTTCGCCGCAACCTGGATGTCGGCGGCGACGAAGCCCATCTCGATCGGATCGGTCACGGCGCCGTCCACGCCCTCGGCGCGTTCGGCGTCGTCGTCGACGATACCCGGCGCGTTGATCCACATTACGTCCTCGCCCGGGACCAGCTCCAGAAGCCAGGCGCTCGGCCCCCAAGTGTAGTAGAGGATCGGATCCCCGGCGTCATGCCGCGACAGGACTTCGGCAAAGTTGGCGGCGTATCCGGCGTCGACGTGATTGATGACGTCGCCGAGATCGAAGGCTTCGATCATCGCATTGATACCTTCGTGGCAACCCCAGCCGGGCGGGCAGCCATAAAGATCGGCCCGGCCGTCGCCATTGGCATCGAACGCCGCTCGGATGTCGTCGTCGCGGAAATCGTCGATGCTGGTGATGCCGTATTCATCCACCGAGTCGACGTCGACCAAGTAGCCCTGGATGCCGCAGGCTGGGCAATGCGGGTCGAAAATAGTGCCGGCGTCGGCGAAGTTGTCCGGCAGCTGCGGGTCATGAAGCGGGAACCAGCCATTCGGCCAATAATCCGCGTCACCCTCGGAAATTGCAAGATAGGCGACCGGGTTGGACAGCGATACCGGGGTCTGGACGTCATAGCCCAGCTCTTCGAGAAGCTCGACGAACACCCAGCTGACCGGGACAGCCGAGGTCCATGTGGCGACCGCCGGCTGGACGGAGACGCCCTCGCCGGGCCGATCTTCCTCGGCGGCTGCCGGTCCGGCGTAGGCCATAGTAAAGGCGAAGGCGCTCGCAAACAGGATGCCCGGCAACTTGGTGCGGGACGTGAGGTTTCTTGTCATTCTCCAGCCTCCTTTGGTTGATGCGTCACGATAACCGACGCAGCAGCTGGTGCGGGATCTAAGGAGTTTGTTCTTTCGTTGTTCTCCCGACTCGGATCAGTATTCTTTGCCACTGATCGGCCATATTCATAGACCCATGCAGCCATGTCTTCAACCGGGGGGTTGGCTGGTCGCGCTCAAGGCGGATGCCCCGCTTGAGCCGCGCGCCGGCCTGGGATAGAGGGGCTGAGGACAATTAAGGCGGTGCACTGGCGATGAGCGAGGATCTGGACGGTGCGGACACCGGCGCCGCGCGCGTAACGGCCGCCGTGCTAGTCATCGGCGATGAGATCCTGTCGGGCCGCACGAAGGACCGCAACATCGGCTACATCGCCGAATATCTCACCGAGATGGGCATCGAGCTCGCAGAGGCGCGCGTGGTTGCCGACGACGTGGAAGCGATCGCCGAGGCGGTGAATGCCTTGTGCGCCCGCTGCACCTATGTCTTCACCACGGGCGGGATCGGCCCCACCCATGACGACATCACGGCGGACGGGGTCGCCCGGGCCTTCGGCGTGGCGGTGCACCATGACCCGCGCGCCGTCGAGATCCTCAAATCCTTCCTCGGCGACCGATTGAACGAAGCGCGGCTGCGCATGGCGCGCATGCCGGTGGGCGCCGAGCTCATCGAGAATGCCGCGAGCAAGGCGCCCGGCTGGCGGGTGGAGAATGTCCACGTCATGGCCGGCATTCCCTCGGTCATGCAGGCGATGCTCGACGCCGTGGCGCCGACGCTACGCACCGGCGTGAAGATGCTGTCGCGCGCGCTGGCCGCCCACGACGTCAAGGAGGGCGATCTCGGCGGCCCGCTGGGTGAGATTCAGGCGCGCCACGCCGGAGTGATGATCGGCAGCTATCCGCAGTTCGACGGTGGCCGGTTCCTGACCACGGTCGTCGTGCGAAGCCGCAGCGAGGCGGCGCTCGAAGCGGCGAGCGCGGAGGTCGCCCGGCTCATCGTCGAGCTTGGCGGTGCGGCGCCCCGATCGGCCGAGGAACAGGCATGATCCCACCAGCGGACAAGGCGTTTCCGGTGTCGTGGGACCAGTTCCATCGTGATGCCCGGGCGCTGGCATGGCGGCTCGCTGGTCAGGGCGAATGGCGGGCCATCGTCTGTGTCACCCGCGGTGGGCTGGTGCCGGCGGCCATCGTGGCCAGGGAACTCGGCATCCGCCTGATCGAGACGGTTTGCGTCGCCTCCTACGACCATAAGGAACAGGGCGCGCTCCGCGTCCTCAAGGAAGTCGCCGATACGGTGATCGACCTGGATGGCGGTTCGGGGGCAGGGGTGTTGATCGTCGACGATCTCGTGGATACCGGACAGACCGCCCGCGTGGTGCGCGACCGGCTGCCCAAGGCGCATTTCGCAACGGTCTACGCCAAGCCGATGGGGCGGCCGATGGTGGACACCTTCATCACCGAGGTGAGCCAGGATACGTGGATCTACTTTCCCTGGGATACCGGGCTCGCCTTCCAGCCGCCGATCGCCCAGCATGGTTGAACGCGGCATGCAGGCCATGCTGCGCGCCGTCCTGGGCCCCCGAGAGGGCGTCACGTCGGCGATTGCGCTATGCCGCCTGACAGGCTATCGCGGAGTTGCATGCGGACGTGGCGGAACCGGTAGACGCAAGGGACTTAAAATCCCTCGGGCCTTGTCCCGTGCGGGTTCGACTCCCGCCGTCCGCACCAAATAAATATTATATTTCAATAATTTGTGGATAGTTCGCTGAACCGGGCTTGGGCAAATTCTGTCGACCTGTATCAGCTGCAACGTGTCGCCCGACTATCCCCCGCGACTGACCCGCCCGGCTGCCCGATGATCAGGTGATGACGCCGCCTGAATGGGTCGCCTTGCAACAAGGCCTTCTAGCGTCACTCAACCATCGGCGAATCACGCTCAGTCAAGAATCGATCCCAGAGGCGACCCTACACAAGAATTTCTCTCTGTAGACTTCTTGTTCATCCAATTGCCCTAAGAGCCCGTTTCGAAACTCGCCTCATCCTGAGGAGCCCCGCCCTCGATCCTTCGAGACGCGCCCTCTCGGGCGCTCTCCTGGATGCGGGGGGCGGGGCGTCTCGAAGGATCGGTGAGTTTCGAAACGGATTCTAAGTGTCGTGACCGGTTCAGGCTGGGTCATATGAGCAGGAGTTTGTGTGTCGTGCGCAAGTTTTCGTCATTCCGCTCGCCATTGATTCTCCTCGGTATGGGGGTGATCCTACCGCTTGGAACAGTTATCGAGGCGGAAGCTGGGGCCTTCACAATCCGTAGCCAGAGCGCCGCTGGATACGGCACCGTGCTTGCCGGGGTCGCAGCGGGCGGCAACCTGTCGTATGTCTACTGGAACGCAGCCGCGCTCGCCGACATCGACAGCCTCCAGATCACCGGTGTGGCTTCGGGTATCTTTCCCTCCTTCCGGGTTACCCCGGATTCCGCGACGAATGCCATCGTCGCGGGTCTTGGCGGCACGCCAAGTGGATCGGTTAACGTCACGCCAAACGCGTTCGTTCCGGCGTCCTTTTTTGCTACCCCGATCAACGACCGGCTGACATTCGGCGTGGCGACCACGAGCCCCTTCGGGTTAGCCACCAAGGCCCCCGTCAACTGGGCCGGACAGGTCTATTCACGCGATTCCGAGATCTTTTCGCTCAATGTAAACCCAATGGTTTCCTATCGGATCTCTGACCGCCTTTCAGTCGGCGCAGGGGTCCAATTCCAGTACTTCAAGGCGGATCTCACCCAAGCCATCTCTCCTGTCCCGAATGCATCGGACATTTCATTGAGAGCGTCCCACCTCGGTATGGGATTCAATCTCGGTATTCAGTTCAAGCCGCTGAGGGGCACTTCGATCGGTCTGGGTTATCGCTCTTCGATATCGCACTCCCTCAAGGGGCGGATCGCCATGCCAGCGGCCCGCATCCCGGTTAGCACCCGGATGGAAACGCCCGACATCGTCAGTCTCGGAATTCGTCAGGCGGTAACCGACCGCTTCCGGCTGCTCGGCACCATCGAATGGAACCATTGGAGCCGGATGGGCCAGCTGCCTGTGCAGATTGCCGGCACCAACGCCACCGTAACGACGCTCCACATGAACTATCGCGATGGCTGGCTCTTTTCAGCCGGCGGCGAATACGATCTTTCGGATCGCTTCACCGTGCGCGGCGGCGTGGGATACGAGACGTCCCCGGTTACCGACGCCAATCGCGACACGAGGCTGCCCGAGGTCGATCAGTTCATGCTCGCCGCCGGATTCACCTATCGGCACAATGAGCGTCTCTCGGTTGACGCGAGTTTCCTGCAATCGTTTGGGCTTGGCACTGGCCGGATTGACATCGGGCCGGATGATCCGCGCTTCGTCGGGCTGCCCTTTCACGGCACGTCGAAGGTCGATGTCAGCGTCGTCTCGGTCAGTCTAAATTACCGATTCGACGGCCCACTTTGGTGACCCTGCAAACCTGTCTATTCAGGCAAGCGCAAGGCATTCCAATGACGTCGGCAGCCCAAGTCAGGGCTGTCGACCGGGAAATTCGCCAGGCAAATCGTCCACCGCTGCCCCGCGATACTCTCAGGCCACCGCGACGGCCGGCTGCTCGGCCGTCGTCGGATCGGTGATCGCCGTCGCCCGGCACTCCGCCGCGCGATTGCCACGTCCGTGACTTAAAACCCTCGGGCCTTGTCCCGTGCGGGTCTAATCCATCGCGAACTCGACTCGGCGCCGCCCTATTTCAGCAGCGCGGACAACCCGCACGGCCAGATTGCAGTCGCATTTACCCAACTTCAAAGAATTCTAGCGATCATGCCACCATGCAATCGGTTCCGCGCCTTCAGCTTGCAGCCGTAGCGCTTGTTGTCATGGCGGCAATCGCCGCCGAACTGAGCGCGCTCGCGCTGTCCTTGCAGCCAGGGTCGCCGCTGCTGTGGTGGCTCAACCTGTCGGTCTTCGCGCCGGTCAGCGCCCTCTACAGCCAGTTTGCCGCCGCTGTTCCGTGGACTCTCGCGACCTCGCTGCCGCTGCTTGTCTTCCTGATGGCCGTCGCGATTCTCGCCTTCGCCTTTCATATCCGGCTCGTCCTGGCAACCTTGAGCCACATGGCCTTCGCCGCCTGCGGGCTCGCCGCCTTCGCTTGGCTCAAATCAGGGCCGGCGACCAGAACCGCGTCGCTTGGCGACATGGTGGCAA
>SKQW01000064.1 GCA_007118805.1 Rhodobiaceae bacterium
ACGCCCTCAAATCACCACCCCACCCGCCACCAACCGACCGAAGGCAAATGCACCTCGATCTCGCCCCAATCTAAACCGGACAGTAGTGCGCTGCGTCGCGGGCATCCACGTTATTCCGGCGACGGCGCTCTCTCCAGAGGTTCGTGGATGGCCGGGACGGTGCCCGGACTTCAGCCGCTCAATGCCGGCTCGCCGTGCGTGACGATGCGTCTGAACAGGCGCAGGCGGTCGATCTTCAGCTCATGTGGGCGAAAGCCCGCCAGTTCGGCGGCCTTCATCATCGAGGGGTTGTCGTCGCCGACGCACACGATCGCCCACCGCGCGCTCATATCCCGGCCCTTCTCCGCGAGCCTGGCCATCGCGGCGGGCATGATCGGCAATCTGCGGAACCGTGGCGGCGTATAGGCCCCCTCCAGCAAGACCGTGTCGGCATCGACTTCGGGCAGGCTTCCCTCGAAGAGTTCCTTGACCAGCGCATTCTCCGAGGCGGTGAGCAGCCACTGAATGAAGCACGGCCGTCCATCCTCCAGCATGGCGACATGGCCCCCGCGCAAGCCGTTTCGCAGCAGGTATTCCCGCTTCTCGATCTCCGGCATCTGGTGTGCCGGCAGGTCGGCGGACAGGGCCTCCAGGTCACCGGGCTGAAGCGGGCGAAGCGTGAACCTGCCTCGCGCCGCCGCCGCGGGCGAGGTCGCGAGAAGGTCGCGGCGCAGGACGACATGACGCTGCTCACTCCACAGCAGCTTGCCCAGGCGCGCGCGCAGATAGGCGAAATCGCCCTTGCTGGCTCGTCTGGCCAGGCCGCGCAACCTGCTTTCGAGAGGTCTCATGGCGGTGGCCCCCTTCTCTCATCCCGCTGCCAGTTCCGGCACCGGTTCGTTGCTACCCATGAGGCTGTCGATGGTGCGCGCCATTCCGTCGATGGTCGTGAACTCGTCGGACAGCAGCATGCTGTCGGGCACCTCGACACCGAAATTGTCGGCGATGAAGCCCAGGGTCTCGATCACGCCGACCGAGTCGACATAGCCGGACTCGAACAGGTCGACGTTGCGGCCGAATCCCGGATCGTCGGCCGCCACCTGGAACGTTTCGCGGATGAACTGTTCGATCTGGCTGGCAGTATCAGGCGTCTGCATGGATCTCCTCCGCAAGGCTTGGTGTTTGGGATCGATAGCGTCCGGCCCTGAGAAACCGGTCAAGGACGGCGTCATCGTCCAGATCGTGCAGCTCGGCGAACCGGCGGCGCAGATAGGGGCCGTCGATTCCTCGGTCGATACAGGTCGCGAGCACGCCGCCCTGTTCGCCGCCGATCTGGGCGCGCACCTTTGGCCGCTCGTAGATGTATCGGGGCAACGCGCTGCCCACGATCTGCCGCACGAGGACATCCTTCCTGTCCGGCCTGTCGAGAAAATCGGCCGGCAGGCTGAGATAGTCCTCGAGGCAGGCGGCATAGGGCTGCACCGTGACAAGGCCGTGCGCGCCGAACGGCCCGCCCTCGCGATGGCAGCTATCGAGACCGTCGATGAGGATCGACCGCAGCCGCTCGGCCCCGAGACGCGGCAAGGCGTAATAGGTGGCGCCGCCATATGTCTCGGCGTGATAATCGACGAGGAACTGGTTCGGCAGGTCGCCCGTGATCACCAAGGGGGCCGGTCCGTCCCGGCCATGCTCGCGCGCGATGGCCTCGCCCAGGACCGCATTAACCAGCGCGCAATGGACGTTGAAGTCCCGCCAGTCGATGCCTTCCACAAGCACCTCGTCGAGATGGGAAAGAAGGCGCTCGGGGCTGGCGTTCGCCTCGAGCAGCGGAAGGCCGAGATCGCCGGCGAGCCGGATCGCGGCCAATCGGTCCTCGCTGGGCGCCGATCCTTCCTCAGCCAGATCGAAACTGACCCCCGTGAGATCGGGAAAGTGCTCGCGGGCTACGGCCGCGACCGTGGAACTGTCGAGCCCCCCGGACAGGCAGACATAGATGCGTCGGTCGCGGTAACGCTCGGCAAGGGCGGCCAGATAGGCGTCGAGAGTGCGGCGGATCCGGCGTCCGGCGTGCGAGACCGGGGCCGGTGGGAGGTCCTGGGCACGCGGCGGGTGGAAGCGCGATTCGCCGATCAGGCAACCGTCCCGATCGTATTCCAGGACGACGCCGCGAGGTACGGACATGATGGTGTCCAGCCTGTGACCGGCTGCGGTGAGCTGGGCCGTCCGCGCGGCAAACTCGACCCGCCCGCCGACACCCCGCGCCCAGAACAACTTGCCAAGCCCCAACCGGTCGCGGACGATTCGCGTCCCGCCATCGGGGAGGGGCTGGACGGCGGCGCAAATCCCGTCCAGCGGCGGCGATGGCCGAGCGCCTCTGGTGAGATCACAATCGGTGAAAAGCTGCGTGCCGTCCCAGGCAAGGACGGGATCGCGTGGGCCGAAAATCGTCAGGCTGCGCATGACGTTGCCATCTCCTCCAATACATCGAGCGCACGGGTCAGCATGTCGCCGCTTGCGGTGAGCGCCAGCCGGAAATGGCCGGTGTGGTG
>SKQW01000014.1 GCA_007118805.1 Rhodobiaceae bacterium
ACTCGCGGGTCTGCTCGCCCTGAACGAGGCTGACACCGGGATAGATTTCCATGTTGATGCGCCCGTCGGTGCGCTCGGCCACGAGCTCGGCCCAGCGCTCGGCGGCCAGCCCCCACGGGAAAGGCGCCGGGACAACGGTCGAGACGCGATACTCGTCGCGATATTCCTGGGCTTCGGCCGGCACGGTGCCTGCCACGGCGATCACCGCGGCAGCCAGAACATAAGTCAATGAACGCATTGGGCTAATCCCCTCCTACAACCATCTATTGGTGCGATTGCAAAGCCCGTAATATCACGTTCCACGGCTTATGAAAGCCCGCAGTCGGCCGAAGCGCGCACGCGGGCAGCGTCCGAACTGTTTGATCGCTTTTCCTTATTGAAGCGGCCGATCGGCCCCCATGCGCCTAGCATGGATCACCGCTACCATGAAGCCAGCCCCTGCCCCAGCCATGGAGCCTTGTCATGCCTGAAATTCCTGCCAGTCTTACACCCTTCCTCGCTTTCGGGCTGGACGTCGCGAAGGCTCTGCTGCTTCTTGCCGTTGGCTGGATCGTTGCATCCCGTCTGGCGCGCTATGCCCGAGACCGGGCCATGCAGTCGCGCCGGGTCGATCCAACGCTGGGCGTCTTCATAGCCAACCTGGTGCGCTGGGTTCTCCTCGCGGCACTGCTGATCGCCGTGCTTCAGACCTTCGGCTTCCAGGTGACGAGCCTCGTTGCAATTCTCGGGGCCGCCGCCCTGGCGCTGGGCCTGGCCCTGCAAGGCACGTTGTCGCATGTCGCGGCGGGACTGATGATCCTGTTGTTCCGCCCTTACAAGCTCGGCGACTTCGTCCAGGTTGGCAGCGACATGGGCACGGTCACCGACATCAACATGTTCCTCACCGAACTGACCGGTATCGACGGCGCCAAGATCTACGTACCGAACGGGAATGCCTTGGGCACCTCGATTACCAACCATTCAGTCAATCCTGTCCGGCGTTGCGACCTCGTCTTCGGCATTGACTATGGCGACGACATGGATCTCGCTTGTCGCCTCATCGACGAGGCGGTACAGGCCGATGGCCGCTTTCTCGACGATCCGGCGCCGCCATGAGTGCGGGTGGTCAGGTTGAACGAATCCTCAGTGGATATCGAGTTGCGCGCCTGGGCGCGCGCGGAGGATGTGTGGGAGGCCAGATTTGCCACGCTCAAGGCGGTGAAGCTGGCATTCGACGCAAACGGCATCTCGATCCCGTTTCCGCATTGCACCATTCTTCGCAAGGATGCCGCTTGAGGCGTCATCGCAACGGCGATAACTAGGCCTGACGGAGGCAGTCCATGACGCATGCATTACAGCGCTTCTTCGGGGGTCCGCCCGGCTGGGTCTTGATCCGCCTGCTCGTGATCTCGCTGATCGTCGGGCTGGTCCTGTCGGCGCTCAACATCCATCCGCTCGACATCGCGTACCGGCTGCAGGACATGGTCTTCAGCCTTTGGGACAGGGGCTTCGAGGCGGTGGCCGTGGCGGGGCGCTGGCTTGTCCTGGGCGCCATCGTCGTCATCCCGATCTGGCTGATCCTGCGCATTCTGAACATGGGCCGCCGTGGCCCGTACTAAACGGGTTTCGCGTGGGGGCGCCGACCTCAGCGATCTCGCGTGACGGTTTCGGCCGTGCTATGCCGCCATGCGGACACCTTCCTAGTCATTCCAGCGATCGAGCAGCGGCATGAGCGAAGCAACAGCGCGAGACATCGACCTCTTGGCGACCTTGCGGCCGGAGGCGCGCGAAGCGCCGGAGAGCGGCATCGTCGAGGTGATGAGCTACGGCATGACCCGGCCGGGTCTAATACCGCTCTGGGCCGGCGAAGGCGATCTGCCTACGCCCGACTTCATCTGCGACGCGGCCACCCGCTCGCTCGCCGCCGGAGAGACCTTCTATACCTGGCAGCGGGGGCTGCCCGAATTGCGGCAGGCCCTTGCCGACTATCACGCGCGCCTTTACCGCCGGGACTTCGATCCCGAGCGTTTCTTCATCACCGGCTCGGGCATGCACGCCATCCAGATCGCCATGCGCATGGTCGCCGGCACTGGCGACGAGGTGCTGGTGCCGATGCCGGCCTGGCCCAACGCCGCGGCGGGCGTCGGCCTTACCGGCGCGGTTCCGGTCGAGGTACCGATGACTTTCTCGGACAATGGCTGGCAGCTCGACCTCGAGCGGCTGGAAGCGGCGTGCGGGCCGAAGACGCGCGCCATCTTCATCAACTCGCCGTCCAACCCGACCGGCTGGACGCTCGACCATGACGGCTTGACCGCCGTCCTCGAGATTGCCCGGCGCAAGGGCCTGTGGCTGATCGCCGACGAGGTCTACCACCGCTTCCATTACGATGGCGGCGTGGCCCCGTCCTTCCACGATGTCGCCACCGACGAGGACCGCATCCTCTACGTCAACACATTCTCCAAGAACTGGGCGATGACCGGATGGCGCATCGGCTGGATCGAGGCGCCGCCGGCGCTCGGCGATACGATCGAGAACCTGATCCAGTATTCGACTTCGGGCGTGGCGGTGTTCATGCAGCGGGCGGCACTGGCGGGCCTCACGCGTGGGAATGAGTTTGTCGACTATCAGGTCGCTCGGGCCCGGCGCGGGCGCGACATCGTGTGCGACGCCCTTGCCGGAACCGGCCGGGTGCGCTTTGCGCGCCCCGAAGGGGCGTTCTACCTGTTCTTTTCCATCGACGGCCAACCGGACGTGGCAAAGCTCGGCCTGCGTCTCGTCGACGAGGCGAATATCGGCCTGGCTCCCGGCACGGCCTTCGGCGACGCCGGCAAGGGCTTCATGCGGCTGTGCTTTGCGCGCGGCGAGGACTCCCTCAACGAGGCAGCCGCGCGACTGGTCGACTGGCTAAAGCGTACGGCCTAATGGAACCTGATTCGGGGAGGCGCATTTGAGCGATCACGAACTTGTCCGGTTGAGCGCCGTCGCCGTCGTCGACAAGCTCAAGGGCGGCGAAATCACGCCGCTCGACCTCCTGGAGGCGCTCGAGAAGCGGATTGCCGCCGTCGACGGCGCGGTGAACGCGCTACCGATCCGCTGTTTCGAGCGGGCGCGCGAGCACGCCACAGCGTTGATGGGCCGTCCGGCCGAGGCGCGCGGGATTATGGCCGGCCTGCCGGTGCCGATCAAGGACCTCATTCCGGTTTCCGGGGTGCGCTGCACCAAGGGCTCGCCCATTTTCGCCGATTGGGTGCCGGAGGACTCCGACCTGTTGGTCAAGCAGCTTGAAGCGCGCGGCGGCGTCATCTACGCCAAATCGAACACGCCGGAATTCGGCGCCGGGGCCAACACCTTCAACGAGGTGTTCGGCGCGACGCTCAATCCCTGGAACACCGAGCGCTCGGCCGCCGGCTCATCGGGCGGAGCGGCGGTGGCACTGGCCACCGGCATGGCCTGGCTTGCCCACGGTTCCGACCTGGGCGGATCGCTCAGGAACCCGGCCAGCTTCTGCGGCGTCGTCGGCCTGCGGCCAAGCCCCGGGCGGGTCGCCGCCACGCCGACGCCGCCGATCGACCAGACCCTGTCCGTCGAGGGGCCGATGGCCCGCACGGCCGAGGACCTTGCCTTGCTTCTCGACGCCATGTCGGGCGCCGATCGACGCGACCCGCTGTCGCTGCCGGTCGAGCCGGGCTCGTTTCTCCAGGCGGCGCGTTCGGGAAGGCTGCCCAGAAAGGTTGCCTGGAGCCGCGATCTCGGCATCACACCGGTCGATCCCGAAGTCGCGGAGATCTGCGAACGGGCGGCCCGCCGCTTCGAGGAGCTCGGCGTCATCGTCGAGGAAGCCCATCCCGATCTGTCCGAGGCCCATGCGTGCTTTCAGAGCCTTCGCGCGGCGAATTTCGCCGCCGCTTACCTTCCGCTCATCGATCGGCACCGCGACCAGCTCAAGCCCGAAATCGTCTGGAATGTCGAAAAGGGCCTCGCCCAGTCGATGACCGATCTCGCCAGGGCCCAGGAGCAGCGCTGGCGGATGTTCGAGCGCGCCCAGCGCTTCTTCGAGGACTACGACCTGCTGTTGACGCCGGCGACCATCGTCGCGCCCTATCCGGTGGAGCAGCGCTATGTCGAGGAATGCGCCGGGCACCGCTTCGAAAACTATGTCGAGTGGCTGGCCATCGCCTACGCCATCACGCTGGTCTGCGCACCGGCCATGTCGATTCCGGCCGGGTTCACCCGCGACGGGCTTCCCGTCGGCCTTCAGATCGCGGCGCCTCAGCGCGGCGAGGCGCAACTCCTGTCGGCGGCGGTCAGGCTTGAGGAGGCCCTGGGCCTGTCCGGGGGCGTTCCGATTGATCCTCGCCCAGCGCCGGCTGCAGGCTAGCCCTGTTACAGACGTTCAGGCGGCGCGCCGATCTCGCCGAGGAAATGCAGCACGATTTCGCGCGTGCGAGGCCGGTCGCGATGCTCGACAAGATAGATCCCCTGCCAGGTCCCGAGCATCATCCGCCCCTCATTGACCGGGATCGTCAGCGCGCAGTCGGTCAGCATCGTCTTGACGTGCGCGGGCATGTCGTCGGGCCCTTCGCTGGCATGATGCCAGCGCCTGTCGCGCGGGGCGAGCGCCTCCAGCGTTTCCAGAAGATCCCGCTGCACCGCGGGGTCTGCATTCTCCTGAATCGTCAGCGATGCCGAGGTGTGGCGCAGAAAGAGGGTCAAGAGGCCGGTGCCCACACCGACTTCCATCAGCCGGCCGGCGATCTCCTGGGTCACGTCCGTGAAGCCTGGCCCCTCGGTCTTTAAGCTGATCGTTTCGAGTGCCTGTTTCATTCCGCCTCTGGTCTGTCGTCGCGCGCTTTGATATCGGCTTTCCCGCCATTACAAGCAAGACATTCGCCGTCACGGCCGGATAGGCACGCCGCTCCATCATTTCAGCATTTCTTCATACATCCTCGCGAGCACCTGGATATGAGCCCGATCGAGACATTGCGCAGCTTCGTCGACGCCTGGCAGTGCGATGAGAACGACCATCTGAACGTCCAATTCTATTTTGGCTTCTTCGAGGATGCGGCGGCGCACTTCTTTGCGTTGTGCGGCCTCGCGCCGATCGACTGCCCGATCCCGCTCGTGCGCCATGTGCGCTTCCACAGCGAGCTGCGCGGCGGGCAGTTGATCCGGATCGATAGCCACGCCGCCAACGCGCAGGCGCCGGACCGCTGGCATCTGGTCCACCGGCTACACGAACCGGCGACCGGTCGGATGGCGGCGACGGCGCTCGACACCTTTTCCGGAGCTGCCCCGGTTCCCCAGGTCATGGCGGTGTTCGAGGAGGCCCGCCCGCGCAGCCTCGCCCCCGGCCCGGCCGACCTTCCGGACCTGCTCGCCCGCAAGGCGCCGGTCACCCATCGCGGACGATTGGGTACGCATGAGATCGCCGAAAGCGGCCATCCCTTTCACCGCGCGCTGGTGGCCCGGTTTTCGAGCGCCGCCCCGCATCTTTGGGAAAGCCTCGGCGCGATTCAGCCCTGGCTCGCCGAGAACCGGCTCGGTCGCGTGGCCCTCGAGATGAAGGTTACCACCGGCCAGACCATGGCGCCCGGTCTCGTCGAATTGCGCAGCGGGCCGATGGCGATGGGCGGCAAGACCTTGAGCTTCTTTCATGTCGTCACGGCAGGCGGCAGCGGCACCCTCGTCGCCGGCGGCGAGGTTACCGCACTCCTCTTCGACCAGACCGAGCGCCGGGCGATTGCGCTGCCCGACGAGATCAGGTCCCGCATCGAGACGGCGCTTGCCAAGGCGTCGGAAGGCTAAAGCCGTTCCTCCTCGAAATCGTCCTTGAGCGAGCGGACGATGCCCAGAAACCGGCGCATCATCCGCTCGAAGGTGTCCATCACCTGATCGATCTCCGAGTCGGTCGGCAGGTCGAGGTCGCGGTCGCGTCGCTCGGCAACGTCCGGCTCCGCCACATCGGCATCGGCCATCCGTTCCTCGAGCTCGTCGATACGCAGCCGCAGGGTCTGGTTTTCCTCCGCCAGGCGCGCGATCTCGTCCTCCAGAGCTTCACGGTCGTCGGCGACGGCACGACAAGCCCAACCGTCCGCGTCCTCCCGGCAAATCGAGGTCGCGCCGGTTTCGCGATCGATCCGAAGCACGCCATCTTCGAGATCGCGCACGATATACCGGTCGGGATCGAGCTCGCCCTCCACCTCCTGGGCGGCAACGCCGGTGTCGGCGAGCGCGAGCATCGCGATAAGCGCCAGTGCGATCCGCATGGCAAACTCTCCTCCTATCACCCCCGCCAATTCTGGACGAACTGTAGCGGCGGCGCGCCCCGGTCGACAAATGATGATTTTGGGCTGAGCGCCTCAGCCGCGCCAGCCCGCTCTGGCAAGCCGGCCGAAACGTGGCACGAATCTGGTGATTCAGGGGAATCTGCCACGCCCGCCTCGACAGCCCGGACGGGATTGGCGAGAATGCAGTCGGAGGGATTTTCGGGGGATCCAGCGCGGGGGAATCGTGTGGAGGGGACTTCAATGAACCGTATCCTTATGGTCGCGGCGCTCGCGCTCGCGGGTTTTCTCGTGCCGACATCCAGCCAGGCCCAGACCTCAGGTTTCAACGCATTCGCCGCTGCGTTCGGCCCGTGTGCCGGCGAGGTCTGCGTGATCGAGTATGATCCTGGTGGGGAGATCAATCGCTACCTGGCGGCCGCCGACGCAGTGCGCGCCGGGGCACTGCGACAGGTCGTCATAGACGGGCCGTGCCTGTCGGCCTGCGCCATTTTTGCCGACGTCGCGCGGGAGCGCGTGTGCGTCACTGAGCGCGCCAGGTTCGGGTTTCACAAGGCCCGCCTCTATGCCGTGGAACCGGCGCGCGGCGGCCGCGCGACGTATCGCGAGGTCGCACGCGAGGACCCGGCCCATTCACGGGACATCTCCAGCTGGGTCTACCGCAATGGCGGGTTCCCCGACGAGGGCTACCTGATGATGGATGCCCGCCAGGCCGCTCAGATCTGGGAGAGCTGTGCCCTGGAGCGGACCCGTGCCGCGGCGCCGCGCCAACAGAGAGTTCACCGGTAGCAGGCAAAGCCAATCCGCCCGCCCCAGCAACGGGCTTGTGCAGGGGCGGGCCGTCGGGTCGCAACTAGCCGTTCTTCGGCTCGCGGATGTTTTCGCGGAACGGGCTGGCGCGGTAGACGCCGAGAATCCGGAACTCGCGGGTGTAGAACTCCAGCTCCTCGAAGGCCAGCTTCAGGCCGGCATCCTCCGGATGGCCCTCGACATCGGCGAAGAACTGGCTGGCGAAGAACTCGCCTTCGAGCTGATAGGATTCGAGCTTCGTCATGTTGATGCCGGTGGTGGCAAAGCCGCCGAGCGCCTTGTAAAGCGCCGCGGGCACGTTGCGCACCCGGAAGATGAAGGTGGTGACGATCGGCCCCAGCCCGCGCGCCGCCCAGGCCTTGTCGCGCGACAGGACGAGGAAGCGCGTCGTGTTGTGATCCTCGTCTTCGACATTCTCCATGAGGATGTCGAGGCCATAGATTTCGGCGGCCAGCCGCGAAGCCAGCGCCGCCCGGCTGGGATCGCCGGCCTCGGCCACGGAACGTGCGGCCCCCGCCGTATCGGCGTGGACCACCGGGGTCAGGCCGAGGCGGCGGATTTCCTTGCGGCACTGGCCGAGCGCCATGACGTGGCTCTGCACCGTCTCAAGCCCGTCCAGGCTCGCCCCCTGGGGCGCCATGAGGCAGTGATGGACCGGCAGGAAGTATTCGCCGATGATATGCAGACCCGAGGTCGGCATCAGATGGTGGATATCGGCCACCCGGCCGGCCACCGAGTTCTCGATCGGAATCATGCCGATCGAGGCCGAGCCCTCCGACAAGGCCTGAAAGGCGTCCTCGAAAGTTGCACAGGGCACCGCTTCGTAATCGGGATAGACGTCCCGGCAAGCCATGTGTGAATTGGCACCCGGCTCGCCCTGGAACACGATCCGGCGCGATCGATCCGTCATCATGTCTTCTTGCCTGAAAGATGTCCGCCCAACGGCTCGGCGGGGCGGACCGCGTGGGACTGCGCCCCCATCCTGCGGCGAACGCGTTCAAGATCGGCCGGAGTATCAACGCCGGCCGGTACCGTGTCAACGAGCCCGACCGCGACCCGCATCCCGGCCTCCAGCGCACGCAGCTGCTCGAGCCTTTCACGCTGCTCTAGGGGCGAGGGCGGCAGCGAGACGAAGCGCAGCAGGCTGGCGCGACGCCACGCATAAAGGCCGATATGATGATAGAGCGGCCCATCGCCGAAGGGAGCAGTCGCCCGCGTGAAGTACAGCGCCCGCAAGCCCCCGGCCCCGTCCGGCGAGCCCACCACCTTGACCACATTGGGATCGTCGCGCTCCTCGGAATCGACGATCTCGGCGGCCAGGGTGGCGAGATCGACCGCCGGATCGCTCAGGGGCAGGAGCGCGGCGCGGATCGTGTCCGGCCCAATGGTGGGCAGGTCACCCTGGAGATTGATAACCGCGTCGTAGTGGCCCGACGGATCGTGGGCGGCCAGGGCCTCGGCGATCCGGTCCGATCCCGAAGGGTGATCCGCCCGCGTCATCGCCGCCGCCGCCCCGGCGCTATCCGCCACCGCGGCGATCTCCGCGCTGTCGGTGGCGACGATCACCGGACCGATACCGGCGGCGAGGGCACGCGCGACCACATGCGCGATCATCGGACGCCCGGCGATATCAAGCAGCGGCTTGCCGGGCAGGCGGCTGGCTGCCATGCGGGCGGGAATGACGATGATGGCGTTCATGAGTGTTAAGTCCCGCGCAATCGCGAAGGCGGCACGCTGCGCAAATAGCGACGGAAAGCCGCACGAACGAAGCCTCGAAGCGACGGATTGGACCCTTATACGTGTTGCGTTGGCGAGGCAATTGCGAGTATCAGACACGGGAACCTGAGCCGAGTTGGGGGCGGCCCGTCCGGTCGCCGCGGGAGAGCTAATCGTTCTGGAGCGCTGGCCTCATGAATAGCTTCGAACTGAACAAGATCGCTGGTGCCGTGCTGGCCACCCTCATGATCGTGCTCGGCATCAACATTCTTTCCGAAGAGATATTCCATGCGCCGACGCCGGACGAGCCCGGCTATCTGATCGCGATCGCCGAGCCCGATACGGACGAGGTCGAAGAGCCTGCTGTGGAGGAGCCGCCGCTGGCTAATCTGCTCGCCGCCGGCGACCCTGCCGCCGGTGAGGCCGCGACGCGGCCATGCGCGGCCTGCCACACTTTCGAGCAGGGCGGCGGCAACCGGGTCGGCCCGAACCTCTACGATGTCGTCGGCGCGCCCAAGGCCCATCTCGATGACTTCAACTACTCCTCGGCCATGGAAGAGGCCGCAGCCGAAGGCGAGGTCTGGAGCTACGAAGAGCTCGACGCCTTTCTCGCCGACCCCAGCGGCTACATGCCCGGTACGACAATGGCCTTCGCCGGGGTACGGGATCCGGAAAACCGCGCCAACATGATCCTCTACATGCGCGAGATGACGGACGATCCGCCGCCGCTGCCCGAGCCGGTCGAGGAAGAAGAGGTTGCCACGGTGCCCGAAGACGTGGACGCCGATGAAGCCGTGCCCACCGAGGAGGAGGTCGCCGTCGACGACGCTGGCGAGCTGCACGCCATGATCGCCGCGGCCGATCCGGCCGATGGCGAGGGCGCGGCCCGGCCCTGTCAGGCGTGCCACACCTTCGAGGAGGGCGGACCCGACCGGGTCGGCCCGAACCTCTACAACATTGTCGGTGGCCCCAAGGCTCATGTCGACGGCTTCCGCTATTCCGACGCCATGCAGGAGGCGGCCGAGGCCGGCGAAGTCTGGGGCTATG
>SKQW01000084.1 GCA_007118805.1 Rhodobiaceae bacterium
ACGACATCCTCGCCCATTGCTGCGAGGCCTGGAACAGGCTTGTCGAGCAGCCTTGGCTGATCATGTCCATCGGCTTGCGGGATTGGGCCCATGAGTTCTGATCAGCGCGGGTTGGTATTAGCGTGGCGGGCGACGGCGCGGCGGCGGAGGGTCAGGCAACGCCGCCGGTGGGGCGAGCGCCTACTCGGCAGCTTGAGGCCGGTGGCGTCGCCGCAAGGCGGCCTCGACGCCCTCGGGCGCCGGCCCGCCATGGGCCCAGTCGAGCAGTTCCACTGTATGGACGATCGGAATGTCGGTGGCGCCGGCGATCTGGGTAATGCAGCCGATATTGCCGGTGGCGATGATATCGGGCGCGACGCGTTCGATATTGGCCGCCTTGCGGTCGCGCAACTGCCGGGCAAGCTCGGGCTGGAGGATATTGTAGGTGCCCGCCGAGCCGCAGCAGATATGACCCTCCGGCACCTCGCGCACGGCAAAGCCGGCATCGGCGATGAGCGCCTTGGGCTCCTCGGTGATCTGCTGGCCGTGCTGCATCGAGCAGGCCGAATGATAGGCCACCACGAGCTCGGCGCGCGGATGCGCCCTGGGCAGGCCGATCCCGGCGAGATATTCGGTGATGTCCAGGGCAAGCTCGGAGACCCGCGCCGCGTTGCCGGCATAGGAAGCGTCGGTCCGCAGCATGAAGCCGTAATCCTTGATGGTGGTGCCGCAGCCCGAGGCGGTGATGATTATGGCGTCGAGCCCCTCGCCCTCGATCTCGGCCGTCCAGGCGTCGACATTGGCGCGGGCGGCGGCGAGCGCCGGCTCCTCCTTGCCCATGTGATGGACGAGCGCCCCGCAGCAGCCCTCCCCCTTCGCCAGCACCACCTCGATGCCCTGGCGGTTGAGCAGGCGGATCGTCGCCTCGTTGATGGCCGGCGACAACACCGCCTGCGCGCAGCCGGTGAGCAGCGCCACCCGGCCCCGGCGCGCGCCCTCGGCGGGAAAGACGCGCTTGCCCTCATCGGGGGAGCGCTGCGGAATCCGGGCCGGCGTCAGCTCCAGCATGGCGGCGAGGCGCTGAAGGCCCGGCACGCGGCGCAGCACCGGCAGGGCCAGCCGGCCGACTAGCCCGGCGGCGAGCGCGGCCCGGAAGCGGCGCGGATAGGGCAGGATGGCGGCGAGCACCGCGCGGGTTGCCCGGTCGTGCCACGGCCGCTTGTAAGTCTCCTCAATATGGGCGCGGGCGTGGTCGACAAGATGCATGTAGTGAACGCCCGAGGGGCATGTCGTCATGCAGGACAGGCAGGACAGGCAGCGGTCGATATGGGTGACGACCTCCGTCGATGCTGGTTTGTCGTTCTCCAGCATGTCCTTGATGAGGTAGATCCGCCCGCGCGGGGAATCGAGCTCGTCGCCGAGCAGGAGATAGGTCGGGCAGGTCGCGGTGCAGAAGCCGCAATGCACGCAGGCGCGCAGGATCTTCTCCGAGGCGGCGACCTTGGGATCGTCGAGCTGTTCCTTGGTGAAGTCGGTTTGCATGAGGGCAGAATCGCGATTGATCAGGGCGTTACGAAATGCCGCTCGTCCCAGCGCAGGCGGGGACCCACTCCTGGATTCCCGCCTTCGCGGGAATGAGCGGAAGACTGAGGCCTCTCAACGGCAACATCGGCCTGCGTCCTATATCACAGGCCAGCATATATCCGTCCCGGATTGAGCACCCCGTCAGGGTCGAAGCTCTGCTTGATCTGACGAGTCAGCGCCATCACCGGATCGGGCTGCGGCTCGAACACCTCGATTCGGTTGCGCACGCCGTCCGGGGCGCGCATCAGCGTGGCGTGGCCGCCGGACGCGGCGACGGCCCGGCGGATGACCGGCTCGGCGGCGTCCTCCCCCGCCGGCACCGCGACCCAGACGAGCCCTCCGCCCCAGTCGAAATAGAGCCGGGCCTCGGCCCCCTCCCGGATCGTTCGGGCGACATCCGGCCCCGCCGTCGGCGTCGTCGAGATGCGCCACACCGCCTCGCCTTCGTCCGCGTCGAGGGGGCCAAGCTCGGCGATCTCGGCCCACAGCCGGCGGCTTTCCCCCGCATCGACGATATTGGCGACGCCGTGATCGGCGAGCGCGGCGGACAGTGCGCCGCTGCGATAGGTAACCTGCTGGGCGAAGCCTTCAAGGCGCAGCAGCGTCAGCCCGCCATCGGCGTCGGGCAGATGGGCCGCGCCGGTCACCTCCCAGGGGCTGCCCAGCGCCGCCGCCATGCAGGCCGCCGCCGCCCGCGCGTCGAGCCCGCCGAAGACGAGGCTCGCCTCGGTTTCCGGGGCCGGCAGGACCTTGAAGGTGACCTCGCTGAGAACGCCCAGCGTGCCATAGGCGCCGGCCATAAGCTTGACGAGATCGTAGCCGGTGACGTTCTTCATCACCCGGCCGCCGGACTTGATCGCCTCGCCGCGCCCGTTGACGAGCCGCACCCCGATCAACGCATCGCGCGCCGCCCCGGCCTGCACGCGTCGCGGGCCGGACAGGTTACTGGCTGCGACAG
>SKQW01000280.1 GCA_007118805.1 Rhodobiaceae bacterium
AGGTCCACCATTGCGGATGTTGAACCCGTTCAGTGCCGAGGCCGCGGCGGATACGGATACCGCGAGCCCAAAATCCCCTACCACCCCATCCCGCCCCCAAGTGCGCCCAGTGGCCGCTAGCGAGGCAACCATTTCCTGCGGTGCAATGGTGGGGCCACGGCCAGTTTCGCACCATATATTTCTCTGTCAGATCTGGTCGAGGATCATTGGATGGGAACCAATTGGCGTGACTCGCGGGACACCAGCCGAACGCCGCGTGATCAGGGGCGTTCGGATCGGGCCTTTCTGCGGCTGACGAGGCGCCGCCGCGTTGTAGTCTGGGGCGTCGTCGCGATGATGGTTGTTATAATCGTGGCCGTCATCGCCTTCTGACCTGGAACACGTCGCACCTTTTATGGACCTGAGGCCGACATGGCCCGTCGTCCTACCGAGCCAGTCGCCGGCATCGGCCGCGAACAGCTTGAGCCGGCGATAGCAGGACAGGCGCTTGGGCGGCACCGGCCTGGCGATCTCAGGCCACAGCGGCAGCGTCTCGGCCTCGATCCCGTCAGCCCGGTCGGTGATGCACACGAAGCGGTGGGGCATCTTCAGATGCCGCGCCACCATGCGGGCCATGGTGTTCACATGCTCCGGCCCATAGGCCTCCATGCCGGGCCGGCCCTGCCACAGGAAGGTGACGACGGTGATGGCGTCCCAGCGCGGGCGCATGTGAAAGACCGCCTCGGCGCCATTGGCGCTCTCGCGGGCGGCATCGACCCAGAAATACCGGCCAAGCGTCTCCCGCCACCAAGCGAAGGGCCTGACCAGACGATGCGGGTTGGAGACGTCGGGCAGCGCTTTCGAGCGGTCCGACTTGAGGCTGATGACGGCGTAGCACTTGAACCTTGTGCGATCGCGCAGATGGGTCAGCACCGCATCGAGGCGGTCGGGCTCGACATGCTCGAGCACGTCGGTGGTGACGGTAAGGTCGGCGGGGCCGGGATCGGCGGCATGGGCAGGCACCGCTGGATCGTAGCAGCGCACATTGGGCAGCGCCGCGGCGAGACCGCGGTCATTGCCCTTACCTCTCGTGGCGCTAAGGATGCCCGAAGGATAAATCCGGCTAGGAGGAAGCCATGGCTCCACTGACGCGCGAAGAGATCATGTCCGTCCTCGGGCCCGTCGACGAAATACTGATGAGCGAAATCATGAAATCCGGTGCCACGCCTCCCGAGCTATCTGAGGCCCATGCCTGGATGGTCAACGAGGAGGCTTTGATCAATGAGGGTCGTCGGCATCCCACCGGCAAGGTGGGGGAACTCATCGAGCTGTTGAACGCTTGCGATCTGACGATGAAACCGATGGAGCTCCTCTCCCCTGAGCTCAGGGAGCGCTATCCGCAGCTTCGAGGGCGGTTAAGAATGCGTTCCGCCAAGCTTCGAGATCGTCGCGCTCAAGCCCTTGCATGAGCGTTGTCCAGCGCTCCGCGCGCTCCTCGCGCGGCATGTCGAGCCCGTGCTTGATCGCCTCGCAGACCTCGAGCGTATCGTATGGATTCACAACCAGCGCCGCGGCCATTTGATGGGCGGCGCCGGCAAAACGCGAGAGCACGAGTACGCCTGGGTCATGCGGCGTCTGCGCCGCGACATACTCCTTTGCCACAAGGTTCATGCCGTCGCGCAGTGGCATTACGAGGCCGACCTTGGCAAGCGGATAGAGCGCGCATAGGCCCAGTGATGGCGGGTGCCCTCCTGCCACAACCGCCAGATCCGGCTTTCCAGATCGGCCGGGTCCTGGAGCTTCCAGAACTCCAGCCCCGATCTCGCGTCCCGTTCCACTTCCGCCGGCCCCATCGATGGCGTCGAGACGATGGCGTGCACGAAGTCGGCATGGGTGTCGCCGCGCCGATCGACGAGCCCGATCGGATCGCCCTGGCCACGTACATTGGCCATCAGCTCGTCGGCCTCGTCGGTCAGTGCCAAGGCCGCCGGGTCCGACTTCAGCGCCGTCGAGGAGCCGGCATGGGCAAGCCTGAGCGGCACCCCGGCGATCACCTTGCGCGTCTTGGTCATCCGCTTGCCGCGAGCGACCTTGGTCCGCAATCTCGGCGCCTGGTCGATCAGCTCCATGACCCGCGGCTCGAACTGTTCGGTCAGGAACTGCTTCGACGGCCCGACATAGTGAACCGGCGCCGGGGATTCATCGAAGCGCTGGCCGATCACGTCGAGCAGGGCATCGGTCTTGCCGCCCTGGCTGAACATGGCGATGACCACGCGGCGATATTCGCGCGTTGCCACCGCCTGCTCGAACGCCACCATGTAGGGCGTCAGCCCCGGATCGCGCGGACCCGGCACCCCGGCATGAGGCGGATAGATGCGATTGCGGCTGCCCCATTCGTCAGGCGTCGTCCTCTTCGGCTGGTAGAGGAGCCTTGCCAGTCTGGCGAAGCTGCGCTGTTGCTTGCTCGAAGCGCGCAGCGGCCCGGTTGAGGACGCCATCGATCTCCGACTCGATCTGGTTGCGCAT
>SKQW01000100.1 GCA_007118805.1 Rhodobiaceae bacterium
CCGACCGGGACCGGGCTTGGGTCGGACGCCTTCTGCATTCTGTGGGATGGCGACAGGCTGCACGGTCTGAATGCGTCGGGCCGGGCGCCGCAGGGCTGGACGCCGGACCGTTTCACCGGACGCGATGCCATGCCCGCCCAAGGTTGGGAGACGGTCACCGTGCCCGGGGGCGTGTCAGCCTGGGTGGAGCTGTCGCGCCGCTTCGGACGGCTCGAGTTCGCCGAGTTGTTCGGCCCGGCGATCGACTATGCCGAACGCGGCTTCCATGTCACCCCGGTCATCGCCGAGGTGTGGCGGCGGGGCGCCGAGCAACTTCAGGGCGAGCCCGGCTTCGCTGAGGCTTTCATGCCGCAGGGCCGGGCACCGCGCGCCGGCGAGCTGTTCGCCTGCGCCCCGCTTGCCCGTTCGCTGCGTCTCATCGCCGAGAGCCGGGGCGAGGCGTTCTATCGCGGCGAGCTGGCCGAGCGCACGGCCGATTTCGCACGTTCGCACGGCGCTGCGCTCACCGCCGATGACCTTGCGGCTCATACCCCGGAATGGTGCGGCACCATCTCACAAGGCTTCGGCGATTGCGAGTTGCACGAGATTCCGCCCAACGGGCAGGGGATTGCCGCGCTTATGGCCCTCGGCATTCTGGATCGCCTCGATATCGGCGCGCTTCATCCCGACAGTGTCGATGCGCTTCATCTTCAGATCGAGGCAATGAAGCTCGCCATTGCCGATCTGCACGCCTATGTCGCCGATGCGGATTTCATGGGCGAGGTGAGCGCCGTCGATCTGCTGTCGCCTGCCTATCTCGACAGCCGCGCCGGATTGCTCGACCGCGGCCGGGCGCAGGACTATGGCCCTGGCACGCCGGCCGGCACCGATACGGTCTATCTTTCGGCCGCTGACGAGGCCGGGATGATGGTGTCCTTCATCCAGTCGAACTTCATGGGCTTCGGTTCTGGGGTCGTGGTGCCGGAAACGGGCATCAGCCTGCACAACCGGGGCAGCGCGTTCACCCTGGCGTCCGGGCATCCCAATGAGGTGGGGGCCGGCAAGCGTCCGTTCCACACCATCATTCCCGGATTCCTGATGCGCAACGGCGCCCCCCTGATGAGCTTCGGAGTCATGGGCGCAGCCATGCAGGCGCAAGGTCATGTCCAGATGGTGCTACGCACGCAGTGCTGGCACCAGGATCCGCAGACGGCCGTCGATGCGCCGCGCTGGCGTGTAATGGGCGGGCGCGAGGTTGTGCTCGAGCGGACGTTGAGCAGCGACATCCGCAACAAGCTCATCGGCCGCGGCCACGAAATCGTCCCGCAGACCGACGATCTGACATTCGGCCTAGGCGGCGCCCAACTCGTCACGCGGATCGACGGCGGCTACGTTGCCGGGTCCGATCCACGCAAGGACGGCCAGGCCGTGGCCGTGTGACGAAGCCCCGGCCCCGGTCTCAAATATCGGCGAATCGCTTTCCTTCGTTTGCCAGTCGCTCCAGGAGCGCCGCCGGCCTGTGCCGCTCGTCGCCCGAGCTGTCCGCCATGGCCGAAAGACGGTCGCGCACCTGGCCAAGCCCGAGCTGGTCGCCGTAGAACATCGGGCCGCCGCGCCATACCGGCCAGCCATAGCCGTAGACCCAGATGACATCGATGTCGCCCGGCCACTGGGCGATCCCTTCCGCCAGGATGCGCGCACCCTCATTGATCATCGGATAGACCGTGCGCTCGACGATCTCATCGGCCGAGATGGTGCGCCGTTCGATCCCCTTGGTGCGGGAGATCTCCCGGATCATTTCTTCGACCTCGGGGTCGGGATTCGGCTTGCGCGAGCCTTCTCCGTAGAGGAAGTAGCCGCGGCCAGTCTTTTGCCCAAAACGGCCCTCCTCGCACAGGCGGTCGGCGATCTCGGCCCGCTCGCCTCTGGCCTTGCGCATACGCCAGTTGATGTCGAGCCCGGCAAGGTCGCTCATCGCGAACGGGCCCATCGGGAATCCGAATTCCACCAGGGCATCGTCCACATCCTTGGGCAGCGCGCCTTCCAGCAATAGGGGCTGAAGCTCGATGGAGCGCGCGCGCAGCATCCGGTTGCCGACGAAGCCGTGGCACACCCCCACCACGGCGGGGATCTTGCCCAGCTTGCGGGACAGATCGATGGCTGTGGCGAGCACGTCCGGCGCCGTGGCCGCGGCGCGGACCACCTCGACTAGGCGCATGACATTGGCCGGGCTGAAGAAATGCATGCCAACCACCGCCTCCGGCCGGCTCGTGGCCCGGGCGATCTCGTCGACGTCGAGATAGGAGGTATTGGTTGCCAGGACCGCATGGGCCGGCGCGATTGCATCGAGTTGGCCGAACACCTCCTTCTTGACCTCCATTTCTTCGAACACCGCTTCGATGACGATGTCGGTATCGCCGGCCCGACCCATATCGGTGGTCCCCTCGATCAGGGCAAAGCGGCGATCGGCCTCCTCCTGCGCCAAGCGCCCGCGCGAGACGGAGCCTTCATAGTTGCGCCGGATCACAGCGAGACCACGGTCAAGCGCGTCCTGGGAGGTTTCAACGATGGTGACCGGCAGCCCCGCATTGGCGAAGTTCATGGCGATACCGCCGCCCATGGTGCCCGCACCGATCACCGCGGCCCGTTCGATCTTGCGCGGGCGGACGTCTGGGGACAGATCCGCCACCTTGGATGCGGCGCGCTCGGCAAAGAAGATGTGGCGCTGGGCCTTGGACTGGTCGCCTTCGCGCAGAGTCTCGAACAACTCGCGCTCGCGCGTGGCGCCTTCGCCAAAGGGCAGGGTGAAGGCATTGCGGACGCATTCCACGCAGCCCTTGGGCGCCTGAAGGCCCCGCGCGCGCTTGACGGTCTCGGCGGCAAGCGCTTCGAAGCGGGACGGATCGCGCCGCGTCTCGACCAGCATGTCGTCGCGTTCGCTGGTGCGCGGCGTTGCCGCGCCATCGGCGACGATCTGACGGGCGAAGTCGACGGCCCCCGCTTTCAACTCGCCGTCGATCAACCCGTCGATCAGGCCCTGTTCGTGGGCCTTGGCGGCCGCAAGCGGATCGCCGCTGGCAATCAGTTTCAGCGCCGCCTCCGGTCCAATCAGCCGAGGCAGGCGCTGAGTGCCGCCAGCGCCGGGAAGCAGGCCGAGCTTGACTTCCGGCAGGCCGAGCCGCGCATCCGGCGTTGCTACGCGATAGTGACAGCCCAGCGCCAGTTCGAGACCGCCCCCCAGGGCAATTCCGTGAATGGCGGCGATGGTCGGCTTTGCGCTCCTCTCAAACGCCGCGATGACTTCAGGCAGGGAGGGCGGTTCGCTGGGCTGGCCGAACTCGGTGATGTCGGCGCCGCCGCTGAAGCCCCGGCCGGCGCCTATGACGACCACCGCCTGGATCTCCGGGGCGTCGGATGCCTCTTGCAGCCGTTCAATCAATCCGGCCCGCACACCGTGCCCTAATGCGTTGACCGGCGGGTTGGAGATAGCGATGACAGCGATCCCGCCATCACGTTCTAGCTCGACCAGATTGCTCAAATCGTCCTCCTGATACTGCCGGCTCGTGCGTCGAAGCGGTGAGCCTGGCGCGGGCTGGGATAGCCTGCGCGACTGATGGCCGCTACCACGAGGCGGGGTGCGCCTCAATAGCACGCGGCTTACGCCGAGGTCATGCGGGCGAGCTGCAGTGCCCGTTTCTGTTGGCGAAGCGGCTTTGCCTTCGCATAATCCGGCCATGCGATTCGCCAATCCTGCATGCGGGCGCGGACATGGCAGTTGAGCGGCGCCAGGCGCCGGAGTCCGCCAGCTTCGAGGTGACCGTCGGAAACCGGACGGTGCACGTTGCGTTGCGCCGTTCGCGGCGCGCCCAGCGCTATACATTGCGCCTCGTTCCCGGCGGGCATTTCGTCCTGACCATGCCGGAGCGTGGCAGTGAGGCACGGGCCGTCGCCTTCGCCAGGGCCCAGGCGGGCTGGATCCGCACGCGCATGGACCGGCTGATCGAGCCGGTCCCTTTCGAGCCGGGCGCGGTCATCCCGGTGCGCGACACGCCCCACGAGATCCGCCTTGCCGGCACGCGGCGCGGCCTTATTCGGCTGGACGAGGGACAGGGGCATCAGGGGCGTCCCGTGATTGTTGTCCCCGGCGATCCCCGCCATCTGTCACGCCGCCTTAACGACTGGCTCAAGGCGCAGGCACGCGCCGATCTCGAGGCGGCTGCCCTGCGCCATGCCGCGGCGGCGGGCGTGTCCATCGCCCGCGTGTCGGTGCGCGATCAGGTCTCCCGCTGGGGGTCGTGCTCGGCCAATGGCGCCCTGTCCTTTTCCTGGCGCCTCATTCTCGCGCCGCCGATGGTGCTCGACTATCTGGCTGCCCATGAGGTCACCCATCGCCTGGAGATGAACCACAGCGCCCGCTTCTGGCGCCATCTCCGGCGTCTGGCGCCCCATACCGATTCCGCCGAGGCGTGGCTGAAGCGCCATGGCGCAAGCCTGCATCGATACGGCGCACGTTGAGGGAACAGAGCCTCGGCGTTGTGCCCCCGCCGGCCCTGTGTCACTCTGTCGCGCCAGTATCCCGCCCCGAACCGCGCCTCTGGTAGGGAGCGGGCAATCCCGACAGGGAGGTACACCATGACCGAAGCGGTCGCTCAGCCAGAGCGCAACGAATATGTCGACTTCTGGAACGAGATCCTGGTCCCGAAATTCGTCCGATGGAAGCACATCCTTGTCGGCGGGCTGACCCACCACAGCGAGCAGGTCTTCCCTAAGCTTGCCGTCAAGGAGGGCGATCGGGCGGTGGATGTGGGGTGCGGTTTCGGCGATACCGCCATCCTGCTGGCCAAGCGGGTCGGCCCGTCCGGCTATGTCCTCGGCATCGATTGTTGCGAGGCCTTCTTGGAGGATGGCCGCCGTGATGCCGAAGCGGAAGGCATTGGCAATGTCGCCTTCATCGACGCCGACGTGCAGACGTATCCCTTCGCACCCGAGTTCGATTTCTGCTTCTCGCGTTTCGGCACCCAGTTCTTCGAGAACCCCGTGGCCGCCCTGCGCAACATGCGCAAGAGCCTCAAGCCGGGCGGAATCATGACCATGATCGTGTGGCGGGACATCGAGGACAATCCATGGCTGCACGTGCCCAAGCAGGTGATCATGAATTTCCTGCCGCCACCCGGCGAGGATGCCAGGAGCTGCGGCCCCGGCCCGTTCTCCATGGCCGACCAGGAGGTGGTGACCAAGCAGCTCGAGATCGCGGGCTATGACGAGATCGATTTCGAGCGGATCGACGCCCCGCTCTTCGTCGGCAACACGCCGGACGATGCGGTCGCCTTCCAGCTCGCGCTGGGGCCGGCCGGCGAGGTGTTTCGTGAAGCCGGCGACCTTGCCGAGGCGCGCCGTGACGAGATTGCTGCGGCCCTGAAGGCAGAGCTTGCCCGCCACGAGCAGGCCGAAGGCATCGTGATGCAGTCGAGCTCCTGGAAGGTTTCCGCCCGCAACCCTGGCTAGCTGCAAAGGACCGACCGCTTGGTCGGATCGCGTTCGCAAGCACTGGCACGCGAAGGGGCTTCGACCAGGCGGGGTGAGACCACCGCGCTCATGCCTGCGTTCCGCCGGAAGCAACATGGCGCGCTGCGCCCGGCGGGATGGTCCGATATCCACCGTCGACGGGCTGAGCGCATGGATGGTTCCGTCGTGGCGAGCGCTCCCCCCGTGCCGAGCGCGCGTCGGTGGATCAACGGAATTGAAGAAAAACTTAAGCTGCCCCCGAAAACTACAGTCATCGTTCATTTACCAAGAGACACGTATGGGCAAGTGCCGGGTCGTTCTCGTGACCAGATTAAGCAGACCGTAAGGGGGTGGCGCTATGGTCTGGCGTCAGGTTCGAAGAACGTCACGACTATACAACCAATGAGGCCTCCGAACTTGTTGAAAGATTTTGTCCGACGGCGGGCGACCGGACAATCGTGTGATCGGCGTATCGAGAACGGTCTGATCGTGGTGGGGATCGCCGTGGGCTTCATGGTGGCGGCCCTCGAAATCCTCGGCAACGGGGTGTGAGGCCCTGCGGCCGATGGCAACGATAAGGGAAAGCATCAAATGGATCCATCGTCGGTCCGATTCCTGGACGATCACTCGGGTTCCGCGGCCATCGAGTATGCGCTGATTGCCGTGGGCATCGCGGTGGCGATCGTGACCGTAGTCAGCGGGATCGGCAATGAGCTCAGCGTGCTTTTCGAGGATGTCGAGGCCGGTTTCCCAGATGGCGACTGATTCCCCAGGCGTGCTCGAGCGCGGTCAGCCGCGCCGGGCAGGCCGCCTTTGCCTAATCTCGCCTTTACCCGGCCGTGCCAGGCTTTCAAATGGGCGGCGAGTCCCGGTAGCGCAGACATGACCCAGCATCTCATTCTCCTGATCTTTCCGGCGGCGATGATCCTGGCTGCCAGCTTCGATCTCTTCACCATGACGATCCCGAACTGGCTTACCGCCGGGCTTGCGGCGGCCTTTCTCGTGCTGGCGCCGATGGCGGGGCTCGGGCTTGAGGCAATTGCCTGGCATCTGGCGGCTGGAGCGGCGATGCTGATTGTCGGCTTTGGCATGTTCTCCGCCGGCTGGATTGGGGGAGGCGACGCCAAGTTGTTCGCCGCGACCGCACTGTGGCTCGGTTTCGAGCATCTGCTCCATTACGCGATCCTGTTTTCGCTGTTCGGCGGCGCGCTGACCATCGGGCTGCTCCTGGCGCGCCGCTTGCCGCTGCCCATGCCGCTCCTTCGCATCTCCTGGCTAGCCCGTCTGCACGATCCCAAGTCGGGCATTCCATACGGCATAGCATTGGCCATTGGCGGCCTGGCGGTGCTGCCGGCCACCGGGTGGCTGAACCTGTCCTGACAAGGCGTTCCGGCCTGCCACATGCCTCGGCCGCCTGGCTCTGCCCGGCGCCGGGGGCGGGGCCGAGCGACTGCCCGCCGCCTCGACCTCAAATCACGGCGACAGAAACCCGCCATCCTGACTGTGATTTCCGGAATTGTTTGCGACATTTTAACCATAAGTTGACGAATTCAGCGCCATGCTCCGCAGCAATGAGGACATAACGCTACGGAAATGGTGATGCAGGTCGCACGTATTGCGGTTTTGGCTGTCGCGCTCGGCGCCGGTTTCCTCGCCTGGAGCGTGGCGCGCAACCTCGGGGGCGGTGAGGGCGCACCGGTCGTCGTCGATCACGGCATCGCGACCGACGAGGTTCTGGTGGCGGCCCGCGACATCGAACCGGGCGAGCGGATCGTGCCC
Organism: Rhodobiaceae bacterium; assembly: GCA_007118805.1. Classification (GTDB taxonomy): domain Bacteria; phylum Pseudomonadota; class Alphaproteobacteria; order Rhizobiales; family Tepidamorphaceae; genus SKQW01. Next base: position 7,264 of record SKQW01000100.1, read on the forward strand.
GAGGATCTCGAATGGGAGCGCTGGCCGACGGCCAATATCGCAACCGGCTTCATCAGGCGCGGCGCGCAACCCGACGCGGTTCAGACCTTCGATGGCGCGATCGCTCGCGGCCCGGTCTTCGACGGCGAGCCGGTGCGTCCGTCGCGACTCGTCCAGGCCGGCACCCATGGCTATCTGTCCGCGGCGTTGCCGTCGGGCATGCGCGCCGTATCGACGCGCACCTCGCCGCAGACCGGTGCCGGTGGCTTCATCCTGCCGAATGACCGTGTCGACGTGATCCTGACCCGTCGCGAATCCACCGATCGGCGGGGCGACAACTATGTCAGTGAGCAAGTTCTCTCGAATGTCCGCGTGCTGGCCATCGACCAGACTGTCGAGGACATGGGCGGGGAGCAGGTGGTGATCGGAAACGTGGCCACGCTCGCCCTGACCCCTGAGCAGACCGAGATATTGGCAATGGCAGAGCAGCTCGGCGACATCACGCTCTCCCTGCGAAGCATCGCCGATGATGGGGACGGCGAAGCCGGATCCGAAATCGTATCGGGGATCGGCACCGGCGGTGATCGGCAGCGCGCTGTGGGCGTTGTCCGCTTCGGTGTGCCCAGCCGGGTGAGCGTCAATTGAGCATGCCATCTGAATTGGGGGAATAGGCACATGACCGCGAGCGCACGACGCCTCCTCGGGATAACCCTGGCGACGCTGGGATTGCTGGTCGCTGCGGCGCTTGCCCCGGCTGCGCTGTCGCCTGCGACGGCAGGCGGCGCCCAATCGCATATCGCCCTCAGCCCGTCTGGCCAATCGGCGCCGCGCGACGTCGATCTCGGCCTCGGCAAGTCGCTCGTCATCGACCTGCCGCGCGACGCCAAGGATGTTCTGGTTTCGAATCCGGAGGTTGCCGACGCCGTGATGCGCACTGCCCGGCGTGCCTACCTCATCGGCATCGCGGTGGGCGAGACCAACGTCTTCTTCTTTGATCAGGCTGGCAACCAGATCGCCGTGCTCAACGTCTATGTTCAGCGCGATATTGGCGGCCTGGCCCGCCAGATCCGCGAGCTCGTGCCCGGCTCTTCGGTGCGCGTGGAAGCGGTTAACGACAATGTCGTCCTGACCGGCTCGGCCCGCACGCCGACCGACGCGGCCAACGCCGCCGACATCGCGGCGCGTTTCGTCGGCAGCTCGGACGAGGTCCTCAACATGATCTCGACCGAGGATTCCGAGCAGGTCCATCTGAAGGTCACGGTCGCCGAGGTGCGCCGCAACACGCTCAAGCAGCTCGGCGTGAATATCGATGCACTGATTGACGACGGAACGAAGCTCGCTGCGCAGACTGTCACACCGTTCGGGTTGGGGACGGCCATTTCCGAGACCTTCCTGAGGGGCACGTTCGGAAACCTCGACTCGGGCGACCAGCTTGACGTCATCCTGCGCGCCATGGAGGAGCGTGGCCTCATGCGCGTGCTCGCCGAGCCCACCCTCTCGGCCATCTCCGGCGAGTCGGCGGAGTTTCTGGCCGGCGGCGAGTTCCCCGTTGTCGTGGGGACCGATCGTAACACCGGCGCCCCGATCATCGAGTTCAAGGAGTTCGGCGTCGGGCTAGGCTTCACGCCGGTCGTCCACTCCGGTGGCCGGATGACGCTTAAGGTGCGCACCGAGGTCAGCGAGCTGTCGGCCGAGAACTCGGTCGTGCTCGACAGCATTACCGTGCCCGGCATCAACACCCGGCGGGCCGACACGACAGTGGAGCTGCCAAGCGGCGGCTCCCTCGTGCTGGCCGGGCTCCTGCAGCAGAACACGCGCCAGGCGGTCACCGGCGTGCCGGGGCTGAAGGACATTCCCGTCCTCGGCGCGCTGTTCCGCAGCCGCGACTACCGGAGCAATGAAACCGAGCTCGTCGTTATCGCCACTCCCTATCTCGTGCGGCCGACCTCGCCGGACAATCTGACCCGGCCCGACCGCAATTTCGCGCCCGCCGATGACATCTCCGCAACCCTGCTGGGGCGCCTCAACCGGATTTACGGCGTCGCCGGGTCGAAACCGAAGGGGAGGTACCACGGCAATGTCGGTTTCATCGTCGAGTGACCGCCCCGTGCAAGGCAGGATCGTGATGAACTCATCCGTCGTAAGCTTCTCGAAAGGCAAGGTGCCGTGGCGCTTCCTGATGGTGGCGCTGGCCGCATCCGTGGCCGCTGCCTGCCAGGGCGATCGCCTGGTCACCGGAAGCGTGCCGAAGAGCGTTGCCGAGCGGCATTCCTTCGACGTCGCGCCCGAGCGGGTCGTGCTCGACCTGCCGGCCGACAGAGGCGGCCTGAATCAGGGTGAACGCGGCGCGGTGCGCGACTTCGTGGCCGCCTATCGCCAGGAGGGGAGGGGGCCGCTCGAAGTGCTGGGCCCGAGCGGGTCGCGTAATGAATCCAGTTCCCAGATGGTCATCGGCGAAGTGCGCAAGA
>SKQW01000405.1 GCA_007118805.1 Rhodobiaceae bacterium
AATTGGTGGTCGTGCCGAGTTCGGCATAGGGGACCATGGGGATCGCCTCGCTCAACCCTCCCCTGGAGGGGGAGGGTCGGCCGCGTAGCGGCCGGGGTGGGGTGACGATATGTCTTGCAGCCGCGCCGTGGTTTCACCCCCTCCCGACGCGGCTGCGCCGCGTCGACCTCCCCCCTCCAGGGGGAGGTGGGAACGCCGAGGGGCTTTACCGTCGCTCATCACGCGAACAGCCCGTGCAGGAACCAGCGCGGGGCATTCGTCTCGCGGCCGTAGAGCCCTTCGCGGTAAACCCAGAAGCGCCGCCCCTGGACGTCCTCGACGCGGTAGTAGTCGCGGGTGAGCGAATCATCGCCGCGCCGCCACCATTCCGGGGCGATGCGCTCCGGCCCCTCGGCGCGCGCCACCTCATGCAGCACGCGGCGCCAGCGAAAGCGCAGGGGCGGCCCGTCGGGCACCTCAGCCAGCGTCTCGATGGGCTGGGGCGGATCGAACAGGCTGAGGGGGCGGGCCGGTGGGCCGGCGGCATCCGGCCTCCCGCAGGGCGCCGACGCGGCGCCATCCATCACCGCCGGTACCGCCCTGCCCGCCGCTTCGGGGATGTGGCTGTCGCAGATCCCGAGGCGCAGCACGCTCTCCGCCCCGAAACGCGCGCTCAGCCGGTCGACGAGACCGGCGACCTCCGCCTCTTCCGCCGCCTTCCCGTCGAGGCTTGCCTGGGCCGGCCGAAGGGGCTCGCTATGAAGCGCGGCGAGCCGGATCAGATCGAAGCCGAAGCCGGGATCGAGCGGATCGGCGAGCCCGTCGAGCCGTTCGCCGAAGAGCCGCGCCACGGCCGCACCGTCCTGCAGCGGCCGGCTGCTCGCCACCGCGATCCGCCGCACCGCCCCGTCGGTGCGGAAGAAGCTCGCCTCGAAGCGCCGGCCGCCGCGCCCCTTCCTCTCCAGCATGCCGGCGAGCCGCCCGGCCAGCGCATCGAGCGTCCGGGCAATATCGTCGTCCCGGGCGACCGGCTCAGCCAGGCGGCGCTCGGCGACGTCCTCGGGCACCGGCCGGCGCGGCGAGACGGGCGCCTGGGCAAGCCCGAGAAGGCGGTCGAGCCGCGCCGTCATCCGCGCGCCGAAACGCGCCGCCAAGGCAGAGCGCGGCCGCTCGGCGAGATCGCCGATCACGGCAAGGCCGAGCCGGGTGAGCGTCTGGGTCTCGTCGGGCGACAGGCCGAGCGCGGCAACCGGAAGCGGGTGGACGGCCTTTGCGGTCTTACCCGGCGCAACCACGCCGCCCGCCCCATAGCGCGCGAGCGCCCGGGCGGCGTCGGACGCATCGGCCACCGCCCCGCGCACCGTGAGCCCGGACCGCGCAAGGCCGGCCAGCAGATCGGCGAGCATTGCCTGTTCGCCGCCGAAGAGATGGGCGCAGCCGGTGATGTCGAGGATCACGCCATCGGGCGCATCGCGGGCGACGAGCGGGGTATAGCGGTCGCACCATTCGGTAATGTGTTCGAGCAGCGCGGCATCGGCCCGCGGCTCGGCCGGCACCACATCGAGGGCCGGCACCCGGGCCCGCGCATCGGCAAGCGCCAGCCCCGGCGTGAGGCCGAGCGCCCCCGCCGGCCTGTCGCAGGCGATGATGCGCATGGCATTGGCAATCCTGTCGACGACGACGAGGGGCCGCTCATCCGGTGCGGCGCCATGCCCCGGCCGCATCCGGCGCAGCCGGTCGGTCGGCAGGAAAGGAAGCCACGCCGCGAGATAGCGGCGCCGGCTCGTGGAACTCACATGCGTCACGATTCCACTCCACGCGCCATGTCCGGCCGGCGATCCCGGCGCGATGGCGCAGCAGGCTGACATCGAAAGCGGGATGGCCGGGTGCGTCGGCGGCCAACGGCATCGAAGCTGCCGCGCGCACCGACCAGCGGGTGAGGGCGGCGCTGGCGGCAGGCTCGGCACCGATGCGCAGAAGGCAGGCCGGCACGCCGGAGCGGCCGGCGGCCAGGCCGAGCCGGCGCGTCGCCGTCAGATCGAGGACGCGCGGGGTCCCCCAGATTTCCAGCACCACCATGCCCAGAGCCCCGCAGCGCAGCGCCTCGGCGGCGGCCCGCAGCACCGCCACCGGCCGGCGCAGCCGAACCATGACGAGATCGGCCGGATCGACGCCCATCTCCATGAGCCCCGGCGGGTAGGCCGCGCCGAGTTCGCCCACCCCGTAGCTCTGGCGCACCCAGACCGATGGCTGCCCCGGCGGGACCGCCCTCAAAAGCAGGCCCAGCACGAAGCCGGCGGCGGCCGCCCCATCGGGGGCCTGGGCGGCGAAGACCTCGTGCAGTGCCGCCCGTGGCAGGCCGCCGCCAAGGTAATCATCGAGGCCGGCCGGGCCGAGGGCGACCTTCGGCCCGGCCAGGCCGGCGCCGGGCGCGGTCTCGCCGGCAAGGTCGGCAAGGCGGCGGCGCAGGGCGGCGATGGTCTCGGCAGGTGCGGACATGATCCGTTTCCGGTTCGGCTCGGCATATTGTTCCTGTTTTGTTCCAAAAAGACTCAACGGCAAGCCGGAGTCAACCGGATTCCTTGCAGCGGAGAGTGGCCGTCGCTGCCCGGTCAGGGATCGAGCCGGGCCAGCACCGGGGCATGGTCAGACGGCCGCTCCCAACCACGCGCCTCGCGCAATATCTCCGTCTGGCGGGCTGCCGGAGCAAGGTCGGGCGACAGCCAGATGTGGTCGAGGCGCCGGCCCCGGTCAGAGGCCGCCCAGTCGCGCGCCCGGTAGCTCCACCAGCTAAAAAGCTTCTCCGGCGGCGGCGTGTGGCGGCGCACAACATCGACCCAGCCGAGCTCGGCCCGCACCCGCTCAAGCCCGTCCGTCTCGACCGGGGTGTGGCTGACCACGTTGAGAAGCTGACGGTGCGACCAGACATCCTCGGGAAGCGGCGCGATGTTGAGATCGCCGACCAGGACGGTGCCGTTGGCGTGCCCGACCTCGTCCGGCGCTTGCCGGAACCAGTCAATCAACTCGTCGAGAAAGGACAGCTTATGGGCGAATTTGGGATTGATCTCGGGGTCCGGTTCGTCCCCGCCGGCGGGAACATAGAAATTGTGCACGCGCAACGTGCCACCCGACGGCGTCTCGATATCGGCGGCGATATGCCGGCAGTCGCCCATGCCGCAGAATTCGCGAATCGACGTTGCGACGATAGGCCGGCGCGACAGGATGGCGACGCCGTGATAGCCCTTCTGCCCGCTGATCGCCATATGGCGATAGCCGAGCTTCTCGAAGCTCGCCCGGGGGAACGATCCGTCCGGGCATTTCGTCTCCTGCAGGCAGATGATATCGGGGCTGCGCTCCTCGGCAAGCCGGGCGACGAGCCCGGCGCGCAGGCGTACGGAGTTGATGTTCCAGCTGGCGATGGTGACGGACATGGCGGGAGCGTTTCAAAAAGCGCGCGGGTAAAACCTGAGACGGCTGACTAACCCGAGAGCCCGGCTCGGGCAAGCCGCGCGTGGCAGCTGCGCGATCCGCGACCATCCCGCCGCCTACGCGCAGCCGGAACGGTTGACAGGAAGGCGGTGCCTTCCACTATACCCCGGACCATGCGCCAACCCCGGTGACCCCATGACCGCACAGGCCAAGCCGCCCCTGAAGATCCTGCTTTGCGCGCCACGCGGCTTCTGCGCCGGCGTCGACCGCGCGATCCAGATCGTCGAGCTGGCGCTTCAACGCTTCGGCCCGCCCGTCTATGTCCGCCACGAGATCGTTCACAATCGCTACGTTGTGGACGGGCTGAAGGCCAAGGGCGCGGTCTTCGTCGACGAGCTCGACGAGATCCCGGACACCGAGGCCCCGGTGGTGTTCTCCGCCCACGGCGTGCCCAAGGCGGTGCCCGAGACAGCGACGCGGCGCAACCTGTTCCAGCTCGACGCCACCTGCCCGCTGGTCACCAAGGTCCATCGCGAGGCCGAGATTCATCATCGCAAGGGCCGCGAGATCGTGCTCATCGGCCATGCCGGCCATCCCGAAGTGGAAGGCACGATGGGCCAGCTTCCCGCGGGCGCGGTGACGCTCATCGAGACCATCGCCGATGCCGAGCGCTTCGAGCCCCGGACCCCGGACGCGCTGGCCTATATCACGCAGACCACGCTCTCGGTCGACGACACCGCGGCCATTGTGGCGGCCCTCAAGGCGCGCTTTCCCGCGATTGTCGGGCCCCATCGCGAGGATATCTGCTATGCGACCACGAACCGCCAGGAAGCGGTCAAGGCCGTGGCGCCGCGGGTCGATGCAATGCTCGTCGTCGGCGCCCCGAACAGCTCCAACTCCCAGCGCCTCGTCGAGGTGGCCGAGCGCGCCGGCTGCCCCGAGGCCCGGCTCGTCCAGCGCGCGGCGGACATCGACTGGGATCGGTTCACCGATGTCGCAACGCTGGGCCTGACGGCCGGCGCCTCGGCGCCGGAGATCCTGGTCGAAGAAGTGATCGACGCGTTCTCCGATCGGCGCCAGGTGACCGTCGAGATCGCCTCGACGGCGGAGGAATCGGTCATTTTCAACCTGCCGCGCGCGCTGCGCGAAGCGGCCGAATAGGCGCAGCCGCATGGCGGTCTACACCGAGGTTCCCGACGAGGAGCTGGCGGCCTTCCTTGCCGGCTATGGGATCGGGCCGCTGCTCTCCTACAAGGGGATCGCGGAAGGCGTCGAGAACACCAACTATCTGATCCATGCCGAAACCGGCAGCTACATCCTGACCCTGTACGAAAAGCGGGTGGAGCCCGGCGATCTGCCCTTCTTTCTCGGCCTGATGGAGCATCTGTCCGCCCGCGGGGTGACCTGCCCGACGCCCTTGCGCAACGGCGAGGGCGAGACGCTCGGCCAACTGTGCGGCCGGCCGGCGGCGCTGATGACCTTTCTCGAAGGCCTGTGGATTCGCCGGCCGGGTGTCGTGCACTGCCGGGAACTGGGCAGCGCGCTTGCCCGCATGCACGAGGCCGCAGCCGACTATCCCGGCGCGCGGAGCAACTCCCTCTCGGTCGATGGATGGCGGCCAATCTTCGCCGCGGTCGCCGACCGGGCCGATTCGGTGGCGGCGGGGCTCGCCGCCGAAATGGAGACCGAGCTTGCCGTCCTCGAGGCCAGCTGGCCCGACGACCTGCCTCAGGGCATCATCCACGCCGATCTGTTTCCGGACAATGTCTTCTTCCTCGAAGACAAGGTTTCCGGCTTGATTGACTTCTATTTCGCCTGCCGCGACGCGCTAGCCTACGACGTTGCGATTTGTATCAACGCCTGGTGTTTCGAGGCCGACCTGTCGTTCAACGTGACCAAGGCCCGTGCCCTACTGGCCGGCTATTTCGACCACCGCCCCTTGAGCAAAGCCGAGGTGGCGGCGCTGCCGCTTCTGGCCCGGGGCGCGGCGATGCGGTTCTTCGTGACCCGCCTTTACGACCTTATCAACCACCCGCCGGGTGCCTTCGTGCGCCCCAAGGACCCGATGGAATATGCCCGGCGCAACCGCTTCCATCGCTCGGTGACGGGCCCGGCCGAATACGGCCTTGAGCCGTGACGGCAAGACGGGTCGAGATCTGGACCGACGGCGCCTGTTCGGGCAATCCCGGACCGGGCGGCTGGGGGGCGCTGCTGACATGGAACGGGCACGAGAGGGAGCTGTCCGGCGGTGAGCCAGAAACCACCAACAACCGCATGGAGCTCGTGGCCGCGATCCGGGCGCTGGAAGCCCTCAACCGGCCATCGTCGGTCGATCTCCACACCGATTCACAATATCTGCGCTACGGGATCACCCAGTGGCTCGCCAACTGGAAGCGTCGCGGCTGGAAGACGGCCGACCGCAAGCCGGTCAAGAATGTCGATCTGTGGCAGCGGCTCGAACAGGCGATGGAGCGCCACGACGTAACCTGGCACTGGGTGCGGGGGCATGCCGGCGACGTCAACAACGAGCGCGCCGACGCCCTGGCGCGCGCCGGCATGGCGCCTTTCAGGACTCCGCCGAAGCCGGTGTCGTGATGTGACCGCCCTGTTCCATAGCCTGGAGCAGTGCCTCAGCGCTCGACCGCTCGGCGAACTGGGGCAGGTCCTCGACCAACAGCACCTTCACCACGCCGTCGTCGACGAACATGGCGCAGCGCGATGAGCGCCAGCCCATGCCCCGTTCGCTGCGGTCGATATAAAGGCCGCACCCATCAGTGAACTCGGCGTGCGGATCGGCGAGGAACTCGATCCTGCCCTCGGCACCCGTCTGCTTCGCCCACGCATCGAGGACGAAGGCGTCATTGACTGAAATACAGACCACCGCATCAACGCCAGCGGCGCGGAAATCGTCGACATGGGCCTGGAAGCCGGGCAGGTGCTGCTTGTGGCAGGTGGGCGTGAAGGCGCCCGGCACCGCGAACAGGGCCACCTTGCGTCCCTCGAATACTTCCGCCGTCGTTCGCCTGCCCAGCCCGTCCGGGGTCATGACAAAGAATGTTGCTTCGGGAAGCCGCTCGCCGGCTTTGATCATCCGTCACTCCTGGGTGTTGGAGATGGTCGTGAATGAGCAGATAACCCCGACTTGCGGCCATGGCAACGCCGCGCGAGACGGGTAATCGGAGGAGACAGGGTGCGACAGGCGGCAGGCGCCCCTTATCGACCCGCGACTTGTGGGTCGCGCTTGGGGAGCCCCGCCTTGACACGGCCCGCGCAAAGCGCGCTATGCACCGCCTGACAAGCTCCAAGCGCAGGTTTCGCAAATGACAACAGATTCACGCTTTTCCGAGGTGCCGACGGCCGAGCACTGTGTTTTGCGCAACATGCTCGAACGCCACGCCGCGGATCGGCCCGATCATGTATTCGTCCGGTTCAGACCCGGCGAGACCTGGACCTATGCCGAGACGCTCGACCGGGTGCGCCGCCGCGCCGCCGCGCTGCGGGCCGAAGGCGTGAAGCAGGGCGATCATGTGCTGTGCTGGATGGGCAACGGGCCTGATCTGCTGACAAGCTGGTTCGCCATCAACTACCTCGGCGCGGTCTATGTGCCGATCAACACCGCGGCCCGTGGCCGCCCGCTCGCCCATATTCTCGATAATGCCGACGCAGCGCTGATGATCGCTGACCACGCGCTGGTCGGCCGGCTGGCCGAGATCGATACCGGGCAGCTCGCCCGCGTGCTGCTCGTCTGCGCGGCCGAGGACGAGCCGCCGGCGCTGCCCGGCATCACCTTTGCGCCGATGCAGGACGTTTCCTCCGAAGCTGCCGGAGACCTTGCCCCGGAGCGGCCCATCGCGCCCTGGGATACCCAGGCGATCATGTACACCTCCGGCACCACGGGTCAGGCCAAGGGCGTGATCTCGTCCTATGTGCAGCTCTACACCATGGGGCCGGACGCCTTCGATTGCATCCGGGAAGATGACTGCTGCATGGTCTGCGGGCCGATCTTCCATTGCGGCAGCACACTCTACGTCTACTGCATGCTGAGCCTCGGTGGCACGATCGCCATGGTCCCGGAGTTCCGCACCGGCGAGTTCTGGGACGCCATCCGCGAGACGGAAAGCACGGTCGTCCTACTGCTCGGCGTGATGGCAAGCTTCCTGCTCAAGACCCCGCCTGCGCCCGATGACCGCGACCATCCGCTGAAGAAGGTCTTCATTACGCCTTTCTCGGAAGACGCGCTGAGTTTCCGCGAGCGTTTCGGCGTGGAGCTCTACACCGTCTACAACATGACCGAGATTGCAAGCCCGCTCAGCGCCGGGCCGAACCCGACCGAGCCCGGCATCTGCGGGGTCCCGCGCCCGTGGTTCGAACTACGCGTCGCCGATGCAAACGACCGCGAAGTCCCGGTCGGGCAGACCGGCGAACTCTTGATCCGCTCCCACCGGCCCTGGGCGCTGATGAAGGGCTACTACCGCAATCCGGAAGCGACCGTCGAGGCGATGCGCAATGGCTGGTTCCATACCGGCGATGCGTTCCGCAAGGACGCCGAGGGGCGCTACTTCTTCGTCGACCGGATCAAGGACGTCATCCGCCGGCGCGGCGAGAACATCTCGTCCTTCGAGCTGGAGAGCGAGGTGTGCGCCCATCCCAAGGTCAAGGAAGCCGTCGCCGTGGCGGTGCCGAGCGAATACAGCGAGGACGAAGTGCTGGTCGTCGTCGCCCCGGTTCCGGGCGAGACAGTGGACGAGGCCGAGCTGATCCGCTTTCTGGCCGACCGCATCGCCCACTACATGGTGCCGCGCTATCTGCGCGTGGTATCGGAACTGCCCAAGACGGCGAGCGGCAAGCTGCAGAAGCACTTCGTGCGCGATGAAGGGATCAGCCCTGATACCTTCGACCGCGAGGCGGCCGGCCTGCGCCTGGGACGCGAGCGGACAAGCACCGCCCCAAGCCCCCAGGGTTGACCCGCCCCATTCCGGCTCAGTGCGCCGACGCCGGATCCGGGGCGTAGATGTCGGCGTAGCGCTCGCGCAGCAGGTTCTTCTGCACCTTGCCCATGGAGTTGCGCGGCAAGCTGTCGACGATGACCACCGATTTCGGCTGCTTGAAGCGAGCAAGCCGCCCCTCGAGCGCGGCGGCCACCGTCTCCTTCGAAAGCGCAGCGCCCGGCGCGGCCACCACCACCGCCGTCACCCCCTCGCCGAGGTCGGGATGGGCAACGCCGATCACCGCCGATTCCACTACCCCCGGAAGGGCGTCGATCTCGGACTCCACCTCCTTGGGATAGACGTTGTAGCCGCCGGTGATGATGAGATCCTTGGCGCGCCCGACAATGGTGACGTAGCCGGCCTCGTCGATGGTGGCGATGTCGCCGGTTATGAAATAGCCGTCGGACCGGAACTCCTCGGCCGTCTTTTCCGGCATGCCCCAATAGCCCTTGAAGACGTTCGGCCCCTTGATTTCGAGAACGCCGATCTCGCCGGCCGGCAACACCCTGGCCGTTTCCGGGTCGGCGACGCGAACCGAGATATTGGCCAGGGGCGGGCCGACCGAGCCCGGCCGGCGCTCCCCGTCATAGGGGTTCGAGGTGATCATGCCGGCTTCCGTCATGCCATAGCGCTCGAGGATGCGGTGGCCGGTGCGCGCCTCGAAATCGCGGTGGGTCTCCGCCAGCAGCGGGGCCGACCCGGAGACGAAAAGCCGCATATGGGCGGCCGTCTCCCGGTTGAGGCCGGGATGGTCGAGAAGCCGCGTGTAGAAAGTCGGCACACCCATCATCGAGGTCGCCCTCGGCATGGCCGCCAGAACGGCGTCGGCATCGAACTTCGCCATCCAGATCATGGTGCCGCCGGCCAGCATAAGCGTGTTGATGGCGACGAACAGGCCATGGGTGTGAAAAATGGGCAGCGCGTGGATCAGCACGTCCTCGCCGGTGAAGCGCCACGCCTGGCGCAGGGTCAACGCGTTCGACAGCAGGTTCTCCTGGGTCAGCATCGCCCCCTTGGCGCGCCCGGTGGTCCCCGAGGTGTAAAGGATGGCGCCGAGGTCGCCCGGCCCCCTGGGCACGTCATGGAACGCCTCGGACTCGCCCGCCGCCGCGTCGATCAGGCTTCCCGTCCCGTCGCCGCCGAGGGTCAACAGCCTGCCCACCCCGGCCCTTTCCGCAGCCGGACGCAGGACCTCTTCCTGCCCCGGCGCGCAGACCAAGACCCGCGGCTTGGCGTCGCCCAGAAAGTAGTCGATCTCGGCCGGCGTGTAGCCGGTATTGAGCGGCAGGAAGGCCGCGCCCGCACGCA
>SKQW01000267.1 GCA_007118805.1 Rhodobiaceae bacterium
CCGGCCTGATGAAGCGCTGGCACGTAACCTGCCTCGACCCGCCTATGCAAGGCTCAATGAGCCGGGCGGGAGTGCCACATAGAGACAACGTGTCACCGGAGGGACCATGTCCGAACGACAGGGGGGCGATAAGAACCCCAGCGGCGCCAGAATGAAACACGCTGCGACGCAATTCCTGTTCGCTTATTGGAACAGGATACGCGGCGACCGGCTCGCCCCGGAGCGCCGCGAGGTCGAGCCGGCCGAGATCGGACGGATCCTGTCCGATACCTTCATTCTGGAAGCGGCCCCCAGGGGCAGCTACCCCTATCGCCTGGCGGGCACCCATGTCTGTTCGCTGTTCGGGCGCGAGCTCAAGGGCGCCGACTGGATGTCGCTTTGGCCGGAGGGCGACCGCGCCGACCTCCACACGGTGATGCGCGGCGTTGCCCGCGAAGGCGCCGGCGCCTTCCTGGTCAGCCGGGCGCGCAACGCCCGCGGCCAGAGCGTGCCGCTGGAGACCGTCATCCTGCCCCTGATCCATCGCGGCGGCCTCTTCGACCGCATGCTCGGCGCGACGGGGCCGCTCGACGAGCCCTATTGGCTGGGCGCCAGCCCGATCGTCGAATTGTCGATCATCGACTTCGAGTCGATCCCGCCGGCATGCGGCCCTCGCATGGCGCACTCAGCGCCCATGGTGCCGCCCCTTCAAGCCCCCCTGCCGCGCCGGCGGCTCGGCCATCTCGCCCTCTATGACGGGGGGCGTCCCGACTGAGGACCATCCCGGCACAAGCGAGACACCGTTTCTGGCGGGTTCGTCCACCAGTTCGTCTCACCTTCGATGGTGCCCGCAAAGGCCCGCCTCAGCCCGCCTTTCCCGTTGCGCCGGCGGTTAGTCGGCGGACCGCCTCCTTCCGCCCAATCAGCGGCAAAAGGCGTTTCAATTCAGGGCCTTGCTCGCGCCCGGTGAGGGCCAGGCGCAGCGGCCGGAAGAGCGCCGCCCCCTTGCGGCCAGTGGCCTCTTTGAGCTGTCCCGTCCAGGCCGGCCAGGTGGCCTCGTCCCAGGGCTCGGCCGGTAATTGTCCCACCGCTGTCTCAAGAAAGGTCGCATCGGCCGGATCGGCGGCCGGCGTGACCGGCCCGTTCACGATCCGCCACCACTCAACAACATCCTGAAAATAGACGAGATTCGGCCGCACCGCCGCCCAGAAGGCCGGCCCGCCGCCGACCCCCATGGCATCAAGGCGCGGCGCCGCGATCTCGTAGGGCATGTCATGCAGCAGCCGGGCGTTCAGGCCGTCGAGCTCGGCAGGATCGAAGCTCGACGGCGCCCGCGACAGGCGCGACAGGTCCAGCCGCTCGGCCAGTTCTTCGAGCGATGCCACCGGTTCGACCTGCGCGGCCGAGCCGACCAGCACGGCCAGGCTGGCCACCGCCATCGGCTCGTATCCCGCCTCGCGCAGGGCGCGGAGCGACAGCGCGCCTTCGCGTTTCGACAGGCCGCCGCCGGCGGCGGCAACCAGCAGATTGTGATGGGCAAAGACCGGCGGCTCGGCGCCCAGCGCCCGGAAAATCTCGATCTGCACCGCCGTATTCGCCACATGATCCTCGCCGCGAACGACGTGGGATATGCCCATCTCGATGTCGTCGACGACGCTGGGCAGGGTGTAGAGCCAGGTGCCGTCCTCGCGCAGCAGCACCGGATCGGACAGCGAGCCCGGCGGGAAGCTCTGCTCGCCGCGGCACAGGTCAGGCCAGCCAACCGGCTGGTCGCCCAGCAGAAACCGCCAATGGGGCTTGCGCCCCTGGGCCTCATAGCGCTGCCGGTCCTCGTCGGTCAGCTCCAGCGCCGCGCGGTCATAGACCGGCGGCAGGCCGCGCGCCAGCCGGCGCTTGCGCCGCCGCTCCAGCTCCTCGGGCGTCTCGTAACACGGATAGAGGCGGCCCGACGCCTTGAGGCGCTCGGCGGCGCCCCGGTAGAGTTCGAAGCGCTGCGACTGGCGAACGATCTCGTCCGGGGGGATACCCAGCCATGCCAGATCGGTGACGATGGCGTCGGCATACTCCTCGCGGGAGCGCTCGCGGTCGGTATCGTCAATGCGCAGGACGAACCGACCGCCCCGCGCCTTGGCGAACAGCCAGTTGAGAAGCGCGGTGCGGGCATTGCCGATATGCAAGTATCCCGTCGGCGAGGGTGCGAAGCGAACGGCCGGGCGTGACACGGAAGACCTCTCTTGCAAGCGGATCTTCCTTTACCGCCTGTGCCGGCCGACCGAAAGGGGTGGGCCGGCAGCGCTCGCGATCGTGACCTGGTGCGCCGCGACAATGGGGCAACAGGCGCCAACGGGAATGGTCGGCGCCTGTTACAGTGCCGCCTGGCTCAGCGATCACCCTTCACGGTGATGCTCCCAGTACTCTTGGGTTTGCCGGCGATGCTCCTGGATCCACTCGGGATCCCCGGCAAGGTCCGAATCAATGGCCGGCGCCTGCTCGAACTCAGCCTCGGAAATGTCGAGGATCAGCGTGTTGAGCTGCGGCGCTGCGGCCAGATCCTGCCATGGCACCAGGATGTTGTCCTCGCCGATCCCCAGGAAACCGCCGCGGGCAACCACCACATATTCCGGCGTCCCGTCCTCGGCATCAAGCACGATGTCGGAGACGCTGCCGAGATACTCATCCTGCGGATTGCGCACATCGGTGCCGGTCAGATCGTCGAGCTGAATGCCGGCAGTTTCAAGCTGCGGCAGGGGCACGGCGCCGGCCATGGCCTCACGGCGCCAGTCGACGACTTCGTCCGGCTGGACGCCCATCTCGCGCAACTCTTCCAGATGGGACTCGGCCGTTGTCTGAAGTCGCGCCAGGACATACTGGCAACCTTCCTGGTCGCCCTGATAGGCGAGCACGTTGGCCGCCGAGAAAAGCGCGCCGATCTGGTGGCGTGGGGAGGCCATGCCCTGCATCGGGCCAAGGCCCCACGGATCACCGCCCGTGGCCGGCGCGGCGGGCGCAGCCGGGGCTTCGGGCGTCGCCGCCTCGTCTTCGGGAATAGCTCCGGTGGTTGGCGGCGGGACGTCGTCCGGATGCGCGGCCATGCCTGGCTGGCCTAAGCCGCCCCATCCCCAGCGCTGCCCCCAGCCGGTGACCCAATAGCCCTCCTGGGCAAGGGCCTCGGCGGTGGCCTGCAGCTCGTCGAGACATTCGCGGGCAACCTGCGCGTCCTCGGCCTCCTGCTGCGCCTCCGGCTGCTCTGGAGCGTCCTGCTGTGCGAGGGCCGGCAGCGTTGCCGCGCCATAGGCCACTGCAAAGGCAGCGACGGACGACATGAGTAAAGGCTTGTTCATGGTTCAATCTCCCACTGCTTGTCCTTGTGCGTGGCGAGTGGATCTCGCCTTCGCGGGGGCAACCGATGGGAAAGTTTGAAGTTCCAAGGGAATGGCTGCGCCGTGCGGGCGCCTACTGCTCCAGCGTGCGGTCCCGGAAGCGATTGACCAGGGGATAGCGGCGGTCGCGCCCGAAGTTCCGACGCGTCACCTTGACCCCCGGCGCCGCCTGCCGGCGCTTATATTCAGCGCCATAGAGTAGCCGCTCGATACGGGCGACCGTTTCAGGTCGATGCCCCCGCGCAGCGATGTCGGCGAGCGCCATGTCGCCCTCCACGAGGCACTCCAGGATGTCGTCGAGCACCTCATAGGGTGGCAGGGAATCCTCATCGCGCTGGTCGGGACGCAGCTCGGCGGTCGGCGCCTTGGTGAGAATGTTGTCCGGCACTACCTCGCCCTCGGGGCCGAGCATGCCCTTGGGGCGATGCCCGTTCCGCCAGCGCGCGAGGCGGTAGACCTCGGTCTTGTAGAGGTCCTTGATCGGGTTAAAACCGCCATTCATGTCGCCATACAGCGTGGCGTACCCGACCGAGACCTCCGACTTGTTGCCGGTGGTGAGCACCATCGATCCGAACTTGTTGGAGACCGCCATCAGGATGGTACCGCGCGCGCGCGACTGGATGTTCTCCTCGGTCACGTCGGCGGGCAGCGAATCGAACATCGGGCGCAGCGCCGCCTCGAAGCCCTCCACGGGCTCGGCGATCGGCACGGTGTCATAGCGCACCCCGAGCTCCTCGGCGCAGGCCGCCGCGTCGCTGATCGATTCGTTGGAGGTATAGCGATACGGCATCATGACGCAATGGACCCGGTCCGGCCCGAACGCATCGACCGCCATGACGGCGGTGACGGCCGAATCGATGCCGCCCGACAGCCCGATCACCACCCCGGGAAAGCCGATCTTGTCGACATAGTCGCGCAGGCCCTGGACACAGGCCAGCCAGATCAACTCGTCGCCGTCCTCCAGCTTCACACAGGCGCCCTCCCCGCAGCGCCAGCCCGCCCCGTCACGCGCCCAACGGAAGGTCTGGACCGCTTCCTCGAAGACCGGCATCTGGAAGGCGAGCGAACGATCCGCATTGAGGCCAAAGGACGCCCCGTCGAAGACCAGTTCGTCCTGACCGCCGACCTGGTTGACATAGACCATCGGCAGACCGGATTCGGTCACCCGCGCCACCGCGACATTGCGGCGCAGATCGTGCTTGTCCTTCCACCACGGCGATCCGTTGGGCACGATGAGAATCTCGGTCCCAGTCTCCTCGAGGCACTCGACGACCTCGTCTGCCCAGATGTCCTCGCAGATCGGCACCCCGATCTTCACGCCGCGGAACTGGATCGGCCCGGGAAGCGGCCCGGGTGCAAAGACACGCTTCTCGTCGAACGGGCCGTAATTCGGCAAATCGACCTTGAAACGCGTGGCGACGACCTTGCCCTCGTCCAGCAGGCAATAGGCATTGTAAGTTTGCGTCCCCTCACGCCACGGCGTGCCGATCAGAACCGCCGGCCCGCCATCGGCCGTTTCGGCGGCAAGGGCTTCCACAGCGTCGTGGCAATCAGCGTAGAAGGCCGGCTTCAGGACGAGATCCTCCGGCGGATAGCCGGCTAGGAAGAGCTCGGGAAAGGCGATGAGATCGGCGCCCTGCCTGGCTGCCTCGGCACGGGCGGCGCGCGCCCGTTCCAGGTTGCCGGCGACGTCGCCGACGGTCGGGTTGAGCTGGGCACAGGCGATGGCGAGGCTGTCGATCATGGGCCGGGTTTATCGCAGCGCACCATCCCCGGCAATCGCGTCGTTCGAATAGGCGCCATTACCGCACGGCAAACAGGTCCGGCCGCAGGGCGCGAAGCTGATGGAGGGCAAGCGCACTCTTGGCGTCCGTGATCTGACCGGCATCGAGACGGGCGCCGATCTCCTCCAGGGGCAGTTCATGCACCTCGATCATCTCTGACTCGCCGGCCAGTCCGCCCAACCGGTGGGGCGGCGGCCCCGAATAGACACCCCAATAGAGGTAGACGCGCTCCTTGACGACGCCGGGCGAGGTCCACACCTCGGATAGTCGAGATATCCGGGTCACCGGCACGCCGGTTTCCTCCTCCCCTTCGCGGGCGGCACATAGATCCGGCGGCTCGCCGTCGAGAATGCCCGCTGGAATCTCCCACAGCCAGCCATCGCCGCCGTCAAGAAACGGAGAGGCCCGAAACTGGCGCAACAGGATCCCCATCCCGCGCTCGGGGTCGACCGGCACCACGGCGGCGACATGGCCATGGTCGTGGACCTCCCGGATGAAGCGGTGGCGGTGGCCCGCCCAGTCCATCTCCAATGTCACGCGGCTGACCCGCGAAAATCCGGAATAGACCGGCTCCTCCCCGATCAGTCGAGGCTCCTCGCCGGCAGGCTTGTTCTGGGCCATAAGCGCTGTCCAATGGTCACATGCGAAAGACGCCGAAGCGTGGTTCCGGGATCGGCGCGTTCAGCGCCGCCGACAGGGCGAGCGCCAGAACCCGGCGGGTCTCGCGCGGGGCGATGATGCCATCATCCCACAGGCGCGCTGTCGCGTAATAGGGGTGGCCCTCCAACTCATACTTGTCGCGGATCGGCGCCTTGAAAGCGTCCTCCTCCTCGACCGACCAGCTCTTGCCGTCCGCTTCCAGATTGTCGCGCCGGACGGTGGCGAGCACACTGGCCGCCTGCTCGCCCCCCATCACGGAGATCCGCGCATTGGGCCACATGAAGAGGAAGCGGGGCTCATAGGCCCGCCCGCACATGCCGTAATTCCCGGCGCCGAAGGAGCCGCCGATAATGACGGTCAGCTTGGGCACCTGGGCGCAACTCACCGCGGTCACCAGCTTGGCGCCGTCCTTGGCAATGCCGCCGGCCTCGTAGTCCCGCCCGACCATGAAGCCGGTAATGTTCTGCAGGAACAACAGCGGCACCCGTCGCTGGCAGCACAGCTCGATAAAATGGGCGCCCTTGAGCGCCGATTCGGAGTAGAGGATGCCGTTATTGGCAATGATCCCAACGGGCATGCCGTGCAGACGGGCAAAGCCGGTCACCAGCGTGGTGCCGTAGAGCGGCTTGAACTCGTCGAGCTGCGATCCGTCCACGATCCGGGCGATCACCTCGCGCACGTCGTACTGGCGGGCCAGCGTGGCCGGCACGACCCCGTCGAGCTCGGCCTCGTCATAAGCCGGCTCAACAGGTTCGGCGAGGTCGATGTCAACGCTCTTGCGGCTGTTGAGGTTGCCGACAATGGCGCGCGCGATCCGCAGCGCGTGGTCATCGTCCAGTGCATAATGGTCGGCCACGCCCGAGACACGCGCATGAACGTCCGCGCCGCCAAGCTCCTCGGCCGAGACCTCCTCGCCGGTGGCGGCCTTCACCAGCGGCGGTCCGGCCAGGAAGATGGTGCCCTGCCGCCGCACAATGATCGATTCATCCGACATCGCCGGCACATAGGCGCCCCCGGCGGTGCAGGAGCCCATGACCACGGCGATCTGCGGAATGCCGGCCGCCGACATGGTGGCCTGATTGTAGAAGATCCTGCCGAAATGGTCGCGGTCCGGGAATACTTCGGTCTGGTTCGGCAGATTGGCGCCGCCGGAGTCCACGAGGTAGATGCAGGGCAGCCGGTTCTTCAGCGCGATCTCCTGAGCGCGCAGATGCTTCTTCACCGTCAGGGGATAATAGGTACCGCCCTTGATCGTCGCGTCATTGCAGACGATCACGCACTCCCGTCCCGATACGCGCCCGATCCCGGTGATGAGCCCGGCGCCGTGAATGGCGTCCTCATACATCCCGTTGGCGGCCAGTGCGGACAGTTCGAGGAACGGCGAGCCGGGGTCGATCAGCCCGGTCACCCGCGCGCGCGGCAGGAGCTTGCCGCGTTTGACGTGGCGCGCGCGCGCCTGCTCCGACCCGCCGAGCGCAGCTTCTGCCCGCTTCGCCTCGAGATCGGCGACTAGCGCGGCCATTGCCTGGGCATTGGCCAAAAAGTCGTCGCTTGCAGGTTCGACCTTTGAATCGATCCGCGGCATCAGGCACCTCCCGATGCGAAGCGTTAGACGATGGCGGAAATTGCGGCAAGCCGCACCGAGCCAACGGCTGGCATCGGTTGGCCCGGTCCCCCGGACAGGGATACGCCGAAGGGCCGCGCCCCTCAGCGCCCGGCCGCGCCGCCCGAATCAAAGCCGCCGAGAAGGGCGGCGAGCAGCATAATGCCGACGAGTGCCGTGAAGGCCCAGGCCGTAACCCGCAGATAGGACGTGTCGCCATCGTGCCGCATCAAAGGCCTCTGCCTGTCTCTACGTGGCTGGATTGGGCGCGCCGTTTAGACCTTGCTAACCAACTTTGCAAGCCAGAAATCGCGTCCGCGACAGACCTTTGCACAGGAACCGATGCATTGCTGCCCCCGCCAACTCCCTGGCCGTCACAACCGGACAAATCTCATTCGCCGTTGAGCTCCTCGATCAGGGCACTGATCTCGATCGCCCGGCGACCGGTTTCCTGGAGCAGGCAGTCGGCGCCCCAGACGTCCGCCATCGCCTGCTCGGGGAAAAGGCTCTCTCCGAGGCGGCATCGCTTGTCGCGGTAGTGCTGCCAGGCCTCGTGAACCGCCCGCACTTCATCCGCGGGCTCGTCATCGACCTGCGCCACGAGATTGGCGAAGCGGTCGGTCAGCATCTGTTCCCACAAGACCGTCTCGCGATCGATGCATGCGATGAGGCCCTCAGGCCCCGAATCACTCGGCTGCTCAAGGCACGGATCGGCCACCACCCCGATGCAGGCGCGAGCGTCCGAATTGGCCTTGCGCACCGCGTCCAGGCATTGGTACAGCTTCGCCTCATCGTCGCCGTTCGGCTCACCATTGTCCGCTTCGACCGGGGCAATGGCCAAACTCAACACCCCCACTGCCAGCCCGGCCGCGGCCAAGGCGAAACGTCGCAACGTCATGATCCTGCTGCCTCCCGCGCAGCACGCCAAGCGTCGAAACGGGCGCGCGTCTCGTCGTTCGGCGGATAGAGGCCGGGCAAGGCGGCGCCCGCTTCAACCTCCGACTGCGCCCAGGTCTCGAAGGCTTCCTGCTCGGCCCCGTCCCGTGCGACTTCATCGGCGAGGTCGGCGGGAATCGCCACGGCGCCGTCACCATCGGCAACGATCATGTCGCCCGGCATGACCGCGACCCCGCCGCAGCCGATCGCTTCCTGCCATCCGACGAAATGCAACTCCGCCACCGAGGCCGGCGCCGCCGAGCCGCCGCACCAGGCCGGCAGGCCGGTCTCGCGCACGGCCGCAGCATCACGCACCGCGCCGTCGGTGACCATGCCGACAACCCCGCGCACGCGCATCCGGGCCGCCAGAATATCGCCGAAGCAGCCCGCCGCGACATTGCCGCGCGCATCGATCACGCACAGACTGCCTTCGGGCATCTCCTCGATCGCTGCCCGGGTGGATCGGGGCGAGGCCCAATGGGCCGGGGTTGCCAAATCCTCGCGCATCGGCACGAAGCGCATGGTGAAGGCCGGACCGGCGATGCGGGGTTGATTCGCGGCCAGGGGGGCGGGCCCCTGCATCCATGCGCGCCGAATGCCGCGCTTATAGAGCTGCATGGAAATGGTCGCCGTCGAGATGGTCCGAAGCCGGCCTATCGTATCCGTTACATTCATGCTTTCCTACAATTTATTGATGTTGAACATAATCTGCCTGTTTTTCAACCGTTTTGACAGCGCTGTCCCGTATCGGGTTCAAACCCGGCCCGAACCCGGCACAGCCTCGACCGGGCGGGCTGAACGGCGGATGAACGCGGCCGCGACACTCAGTCCCAGTCGGGCGAGAACTGGGTCTCCACCATACGCCCCTCGGGCTCGGCGAGCCCGTGAATTGTGCGCATCTCCTCCGGCGTCAACTCGAAGTCGAAAATCTGGAGATTCTCCACCAGCCTGGCAATGGTCGCCGTCTTGGGAATGGCGATCACGCCGTCCTGCTGGACCAGCCAGCGCAGGGCGATCTGCGCGGTCGTCCGCCCATGCTTGGCGGCGATCTCGCGCATGGGGGCGGCCTCGGCGACGCGTCCGCGCGCCAGTGGACAATAGGCGGTGAGCGACAGGCCATGCCGGCGAGCGGTCCCCAGCACCGGCGCCTGGCTGAGGAACGGATGATACTCGACCTGATTGGTCACCAGCGGCTCCGGACAGGCCGCCACGGCGTCTTCGATAAGCGCCACCGTGCAGTTCGAGATTCCGATATGCCGGGCGAGCCCGTCGCGCTTGACCCGCGCCAG
>SKQW01000330.1 GCA_007118805.1 Rhodobiaceae bacterium
CGCCATCAACTGCTCGCGGCAAATCCATCGCCAGCGACTCCTTCCCGATATCGAAGGAGCATCGGCAAATGCCGCCTCGCCTCAAAGCGGAAAACCAATGGGGAAAAGCCGTCGCTTACGAAGAGTCGCCCTCAGCGCAAATCGGTATTAGCGGCTGGATCGCGCTGACCTGGTTGTTGGCATGCAGGATTGATTAGTACGGTCACCGGCATGATCGCCCGTCGGAGGTCGTCGCGATCGGTTATCTCTGCCCGATCGACCAGTAGCCAGCTGACCGGGGCGCCCAGCGTGACAAGGTCCGCCATCGGCGAGAGCCTCGTTGCCTCAATCCGCAGCCATCACAGCGGATAATTTGACGTGGGCTGGCCTATCGAAGGTTGCCAGCGGCCTTCTCGATTGCCTCGATCAGCACGTCCCGGTTGTCGGTGAGAATGGCTGCGAATGCCTCCCGAAAGGCGGCAAGATCAGTGTCGGTCAGCGGCAGGCACAGCGCCATGAATCCGCGGCGCGCAATGTAGAATCCGCGCAGCAAGAGTTCGAGATGCAACAGCTTGCGCGCTGGCAATGGTGCCATCATTGCATCTCCCGGGTTGTCGATCGGGCCGGGGTGGAAGTGGACGCACATCATCGAACCGCGCCCGGCGACCGTCAGCGGCACGCCCTTCGCTGTGGCGGTCGCCTGCAACTCTCTGCGAAGTCGATCCCCCGCATCGTTGAGGCGCGTCATGGCCTCGCGGGTGTAGACGCGCTCAAGGCCGGCAATGCCCGCCGCCATCGTAAGCACGTTGTTATTGTAGGTCCCGGCATGCGCCAGTGCTGTGGCTGAGGTCGGATCGAGGTGTGCCATCAGGTCGGCGCGCCCGCCAAAGGCACCGAAGGTAACGCCACCGCCCAGATATTTGCCGAACGACACAAGGTCCGGCGTGATGCCCAGCTCCCCGTGCAACCCGCCCACCGCCAGTCGGGACGTCATCACCTCGTCGAAGATCAGCACAATTCCCTCGCGTGCGGTCTCCTCCCGCAACATCGCAAGAAAGGCCGGATTCGCCTCGATGCAGCCCCCGGCGCCGACCATCGGCTCGACGATCACCGCTGCAAGACGCCCGGCGTGTCGGGCGATCAGCGCCCGGGTGCCCTCCAGGTCATTGTAGGTCGCGATCACCGTTTCAAATGGCGCATTGATCGGCGAGTCGCCGTGGGCGAAGGACAGCACTCCGCCGTGGTAGGCGCCTTCGAAGACCAGGATCGCCGGGCGTCCGGACACGGCGCGCGCGAGGCACAGGTTCATAAGGTTCGCTTCGGTGCCCGAATTGCAGAAGCGCACGCGCTCAACGGCGGCGAAGCGCTCGCACATCAGCTGCGCGAAGCGCGCTTCATAGGTGTTCGGGCCACCCAGTACCAACCCATCGGCGAGCGCCTCTTGAATCGCCTCGACAATCACCGGTTCGGAATGCCCATAGAGCCCCGCAGTGTACTCGCCGAGAAAGTCGACATACTCATGGCCATCAAGGTCAGAAAGGCGCGCGCCCTGGCCTCTTGTCAGGGTCACCGGGAAGGGATCGTAGTGCAGCGTCGTCCGCGTGTTGGCCCCCGGCATAACGTCGCGTGCCGCTTCGAAGCGCGCCCGGCTCTTCGGGTTAGCGGCGACGTAGTGGCGCTCGATTTCGGCAACGGCCGTATCCAGATCGAGGTTCCGACGGTCCATGTATCCTGCTCCTTGTCACAGTCGGTGCGGCCAAGCCGAGGTCACCTGCGCAGCCCCAGGATCGCACGCGCCTCTTCAACGGTTGCGACCTGGCCGCCGAGCTCGTCGATGATACGTACGGCCTTCTCGACAAGCGCACCGTTGCCCGGCGTCTTGACGCCCTTAGCGAGATAGACGGTGTCCTCCATGCCGATGCGGCAATGCCCACCGAGCAGGAACGCCTGCGCCAGCATGGGAAACGCCATGCGGCTGGCGCCGAACCCTGCCCATTCGCACCCCTCGGGCAACAGTGAACGGGCGTGGGCGAGCCCCTGGGGCGTTGCAGGCATGCCGTATTTCACGCCCATCACCAGTTGGAAGAGTGCGGGTATGCGGAGCGTGCCTTCCTTGATCAGGTCATGCGCAAGGGCGATGTCGCCGGTGTCGAACACTTCGAGCTCGGGCTTGACCCCGGCGGCGTACATGCGCTCGGCCATGGTGCGAACGCTGTTCGGTGAATTGATCACGGCACCGCCTCCAAACCACATGGTGTTGAGGTCGAGCGAACAGAGTTCGGGCTTCAGCTCAACGACGTGCTGCATGCGGACCTCGCCGGTCGTCAGCGTCGTGCCCATTGCGGCCTTGGCCGGCTCGCCGTCGCTCGGAATGTAGCGTCCGCCCGGCCCGGTGGTGAGGTTGATGATAACGTCCGTGCCGCCCTCTCGGATTCGCCGGACCGTCTCGCGGTAGTAGTCGAGCTCCATGCTGGGTCGCCCGCTCACCGGATCGCGCACGTGGATGTGGCAGATGGCGGCGCCGGCGCGGGTCGCTTCCATCGCCGAGCCCGCGATATCCTCGGGCGTCACCGGCAGGGCATCGTTGTGCTCGGGCAGCGTAAAGCTTCCCGTTACTGCACAGGACAGGATCGTGGGCTTCATGAGCGACGTCTCCTCTCTCGCCTGACATCCGCGGCTTGGCACGCTACAACATCGGCAGGGCGCCGCCTGCGTTTACAGCTCAAGCACCGAAGCTGCGTTGTCATGGAGCCATTTGCGCTTGACCGATTCCTTGAGCGGCAAGGCGTCGATCTCCTCCACCGCACGCGACACGGGCTGCATCGGCCAGGCCGAGCCGAAGATTATGCGATCCTGCAACACAGTGTTCCCGTATTGCAAAAGCGGCTCATAACCAGAGTTCGGCACGTTCAGGTATTTCGGACGCACGGCAACGAGGCCGATGTGGACGTTGGCATGTCGCCAAGCGACGCCGATCAGATCCTGCACCCAAGGCCAGCCGGGCGGTGAGGCGATGACCCTGAGCTCCGGGAAGTGGACCATCACCTCATCTAGCTGCATCGGGTGGCCGTACTTCATCAGCGACTGCGTTGAAAAATTGACTGAGCAGTGCAGGTTTATAGGCACATCGAGCTCGATACACTTGGCGTAGAGCGGGTAGAGTCGCGGATCGTTGATTGCGATCCGGTTCTCGAATCCCTGGATGTTGAGGCCACGCAGCCCGAGCTCGCGCACCGCATATTCGAGTTCGCGAATGGCCTCCATGCCCTTCATAGGATCAACGCCGGCAAAGCCTATGAACCGCCCGCCGTGGTCGCGGCAGAAGTCGGCTACGTCCTCGTTACGAATCTTGAGGCCAAAGCTGGTCTCTACGTCTCGTGCCTTTACTACGACATGCTTGGTCCCCAGCGCGTCATATGACGCGAGATAGTGCCTGAGCGCATCGGCCTCGCTCACATCCTGCTTCGCCGCCGCCTCGCTCGATCGGTAAACCCTGCGATAGTTGTCCAGATGCGCCTTGCGCTCGGGCGCCGGGTTAAGGGCGGCAATGGGCGGGGTGCTCCCGTAGTCTATTAGCGTCACGAGGAGCGCGCCGTGTTGGAGAGGAGCCGATCCCAGGCGTCGCGAAGCTGGTAATAGCGGCCGACGATCGGCATGAACCAGGGGGTCTCGCGGTAGAACCAGCGGCCGGGGTGAACCAGGGTCTCGAACGCGCTCTTTTCGTTCCCACCAGCCATCGTCAGCGCCGTGCGGTAGCCGAGATAGCTCATCATGGCGACGCCGCTTCCATTGCAGCCGACCGCATAGTGCACCCCGTCAACGATTCCCATATGCGGTAAGAAGTCGAACGAAAACGCCACGTTGCCGGTCCAGGAATGGGTGAT
Organism: Rhodobiaceae bacterium; assembly: GCA_007118805.1. Lineage (GTDB taxonomy): Bacteria > Pseudomonadota > Alphaproteobacteria > Rhizobiales > Tepidamorphaceae > SKQW01. The sequence continues at coordinate 3,864 of SKQW01000330.1, forward strand.
TTGTACGCCGCGAAGCTGCGGAAACACCCGGAGCATCGTGCGGTGGAGCAGTCGCGCCGAGCCGCGCTCGTCGATCGGCCGGAAGCTCTCGCGACCGCCAAACAGAAGCCGCGTGCCGTCCGGCGACAGGCGGAAGTAGCTCAGCACTCGCTTAGTATCATTGATCGTGCGCCCGGTGGGAATGAGCGCAGCAGCGCGCTCGGGTCCGAGAGGCTCGGTGGCGATGATGTAGCTGCCAAGCGGAATCACCCGTCGCCTCAGCCACGGGATTAAACCATCGGTATACCCGTTGGTGCCCAGGAAGACGCCATCGGCGCGAATCTCGCCCTTCGGTGTCTTAACGATGAACTGGCCTGATTCGCGCCGGATTCCGCTAGCCGGGCAGTTTGCGATCAGCGTCACCCCCTCGCGCTGGCATGCCGTCATCAGGCCACGATGGTAGCGGGCGGGATTAAGTTGCCCCGCGCGCTCAACCACCACGCCTCCATGATAGAAGTCGCTGGCAATTTCGGCATGCTGCTCGCTATGCTCGACCACCCGCACGCCGCGTTGGCCAGCGTTCTTTTCCGCGAGGCTGCGGAAGTGCCGGGGGGTCAACGCGCCAACGAAGCGACCTTTCACGCGCCAATCGCAGTCGATCTCTTCGCGCTCGATCAGCTCTTCGAGATGCTCGAAGGACCTTCCCGCCTCTTCGAGGATCGCTTGGTATTTCGCCGCGCCCAGAAGCCGCTCGACTGGGGACCTTTGGGCGGCGGAGGGGGCTTTGCCCAGATTCGAGCCGCTGGAGACATGCCCGGCATTGCGCGTGCTGGCACCTTGGCCGAAGGGTCCCGATTCAAGCACGGTAACCTCGGTGCCGCGCCGGGCCAGCTCAAGCGCTGCGTTCAGCCCGGCGAAGCCGCCCCCGACTACGACCACATCAGCCCGCTCCGGGGGCGCGGTCTCCTCCAACGCGTCCGGGGCGGAGAATTCCCACCAATAGGGCCGGGCCTTGAAGTTCGGGTGGAAGATGTCCTTTGCCATAGCGGTCCTGCCTCTAGCGGATTGGGTTCATGCCGACGCCAAAGCGCGCGGCCAGCGTGACGACGATGCCAACCAGCAGGATTTGCAAAACCGAGACAGCCGCGATCGTGGGATCGATCTCGAAGATGATGTTTTCGAACATCTTCTTGGGCAGCGTTGCATTCGTGCCGCTGGTGAAGAGGGCAATGATGAGCTCGTCGAAGGAGGTGATGAAAGCGAGGAATGCCGCGGAAATAATCGCCGGTCGAATCTGCGGCAGCGTCACGTGCCAGACCGCCTCGAGTCGACTCGCCCCGAGGCCCATCGCGGCCAGCTCCTGGTTCTGGTCAAAGGTCCGTAACCCCGCTCCCACGACCAGGACCACGAAAGGAATGGCATAGACAGTGTGCCCCAGCATCACGCCATACCAGGCCCCGACCAGCTGGAAGCGAGCGAAGACGCCATAGAGCGCCACGGCAATGATGATGTTGGGCACGATGATCGGCGCGGCGACCAGGCGGTCAACCCAGCTGCGCCCCGGATAGCTTCCTCGCACGAGACTGAAGGCGACCATAGTGCCGAGTAGGGTCGCCAGCACCGTTGTGCCCAGGGCAACCTTGATGCTGGTGATCGTCGCTTGGATCCAGGCGGGATCGTTGATGTAGCTCAGGTACCACTGCCAGGAAAAGCCCGGCGGCGGAAAGGTCAGATAGCGTGCTGCACTGAACGAAATCGGGAAGACCACGAAGAGCGGCGCCACCAGGAAAAAGAACACGAACCCACAATAGATGGCCAGTAGGATTCGGAAGCCACTTCGGCGCCGCCGGTTCACCATTTCTTGTCACCCTTCATCGCCCATTTCATCAGCCCATAGGCGATCAGTGTCACCGCCAACAGCACCGCTGAGAGTGCGCCCGCGAATTGCCAATCCAGGAAGGTGTTGACGTACTGTTCGATCAGCACGGAAATCATCGTTACGCGACCACCGCCGAGCAGCGCGGGAGTAATGAAGAAACCCATGGAAAGAATGAAGACCAGCGTCGCCCCGGATAGCACTCCGGGCAGAGTGAGCGGCAGGTAAACGCTGAGGAACACCCGCCAGTCGGGCGCGCCCAGTCCGCGTGCCGCCGAGATCAGGTTAGTGTCGATCCGTTGCATCACGCTGTAAACGGGAAAGATGAAAAAGGGCATTAAAACGTGGACCATGCCCAGCAACACTGCTGGCGTGCTATGCAGCATCGCCAACGGTGTCTCGATGATACCGGCGGAAAGCAGTGTCTCGTTGATGATGCCCCGGCGCCCCAGAATGACGAGCCACGCATAGGTGCGCACGAGGATGCTTGTCCAGAAGGGAATCAGCACGCAGAAGAAGCCGATCAGCCGCCACACGGGCGGTGCGACCGTTAGGAAGTAGGCGACAGGATAGCCGAGCAGGAACGAGAATAGTGTCACATAGGCGGCGATCTTGAAGGTATTCCAAATCACCAGAAGAAAGAGCTCGCCGGTAAGCGCTTTAACGTAAGGCTCAATTGTACCGTCGGCGATCGGCAGCAGCATGAAGCGCGCGACCGGGATGGCGAACAGGAACAGCAAGAACAGCACTGTCGGCAAGCCCAGGAGCACCTGACGGCGGTTCGGGTTGCCACGGCCGAAGGTGTAGCGGAAACTTGCGGCGAGCCCGGCCGAGGCGGTCATTTTTTGGACCCGTCGACCGCGATGACATGTAAGTCGTCTGGCGAGATGCTGAAGGCCAATCGACCTCCCTCGCTGCGGGTTCGCGCCTCGCCCTGGCCTGGCCAGCGGACCAGGAATTCGAGCCCACCGTCGAGCGCGACCCGGTATTTCTCGGACTCTCCCATATAGACAGCCTCGATAATCTCCCCCTCGAAGTCATTGATCCCTGAAAGCCCACCGTCGGTAGGCTGCGGCCGCTCTGGCCGAACCAGTGCACTTACCGAATGGCCCTCGACTAAGCCGTCGCGGGCGCGGGCATGGAGCGTATGACCGGCTTCCGTCTCAATGACCAAAAGGCCGTTTGTTATGGCGCGGACCCGACCCTGAAACAGATTGGACTCGCCGATGAAGTCAGCGACAAACCGGCTGGCTGGCTCGGCGTAGACGGCGCGAGGGGTGCCGAGTTGCTCGATCCGGCCGGCGTTCATTACCGCGATAGAGTCGGATAGGATCAGGGCCTCCTCCTGATCGTGGGTGACGAAGAGGGTGGTTAGATTAAGGCGGCGCTGGAGCCGCTTGACCTCAAGCTGCATCTGCTCGCGCAGCTTACGGTCCAGCGCCCCGAACGGCTCGTCGAGGAGCAGTAATTCCGGGTCGAAGACGATGGCGCGTGCCAGCGCCACGCGCTGCTGCTGTCCCCCCGAAAGCTGGGATGGGTAGCGTTCCTCGTAGCCGCCCAAGGCTACCGTATCGAGCGACCAACCGACCCGCTCCCTGATTTCAGCGCGCCCCGTTCGACGCATGCGGAGCGGGAAGGCCACGTTCTCGGCCACCGTCATGTGGGGGAACAAGGCGTAGTTCTGAAAGACCATCCCCATGTTGCGCTTGGCCGGAGCCAGCTGGGTCACGTCCTTGCCCCGCACCAGCACCTGGCCGGCATCCTGGTGCTCGAAGCCCGCGACGATGCGCAGCATCGTGGTCTTGCCCGAGCCGCTGGGGCCGAGAATTGTCGTGAACTCGCCGCGAGCCAGCTCAAGGTCGACATGCTCAAGGGCAACGACGTCCCCGAAATGCTTGGCGATGCCCTTGAGGCTGAGATCGCTCATAGATCGGCGACTCCCCTGGGAATGAGACACTAGACGGCACCCGGCGATCGCTCCCCAGGTGCCGCCATTAGTTCGGATTAATGCGTGTTTACTGGTGCGACAGCTTCCAGAGGTTCCACCGCTCCCTCACCTCGGGACCGTGCTCAGTCCACCACTCAAGATCAGTCCAGACGAGCCGCTCGATGTTTCCGGGGGCTGTGGGAAGGTAGGGTGCCAGTTCCTCGCTGACATACTGGGGTGACTCGAGATGCAGGCCCGGATAGCCGATCTCCTCGGCATAGACCGCTTGCCGCTTCGGGTCTGTCATCACTTGCAGGTAATGCTGCCCCCAGCAAGCGTGCGGCGCGCCCTTCGGAACGCCGTAGGCCGAGAGCTTGATCATGCCTTCGTTCCACTCAATATCGAGCGGCGCACCTTCCTGGATGAGGCCGTAGAAACGTCCGTTCCAGCCAGAGGCGAGGACGACTTCGCCGTCGAGCAGGAGCTGCGCCGGCTGCTGGCCGGAAGCCCACCACACGGTAATATGAGGGGCAATTTCGTCCATCTTCTCAAAGGCACGGTCGACGTCCAGCGGATAGAGGTCTTCGGGCGCCACGCCATCGGCCAGAAGTGCGTATTCCAGATTATCAACCGGATCGTCACGGAGTGAACGGGGTCCGGGATACGTCTCCACGTCCCAAAACTCGGCCCATGACTTCGGATGCTCGGTGGGGAAGGCCTCTGTCGAATAGCCAAGAACGGTTGCGTAGGCGCTCTTGGCGAACCAGTAGTCGCTTTCGCGCGCCTCTGCCGGGAATCCGGACATGTCGACGATATCACGGTCGATCGGCTCGAGGAGCCCTTCTCTCTCAGCCAAAAGCACATCCTGACCAGGGAGCTCAGCCACGGCCCATTCGACATTGTTCGCCTCGACCATCGCTTTCAGTCGGGCGACATCCGCCGGGCTGGTATCGATCACGTCGATTCCGTAGAGCTCCTCGAAATCGTTGGTGAAGGCGTTGCGCATTGCTTCGGCCATCGCGCCGCCAGATGCGTTGGCCACGATGGTCGATGGCTTCTCGCCTGGGCAAACCTCGTCTGCTACTGCCGCTCCCTGTGGCGCAAGCAACATCAACGCGAGCGCCGAGCCGGCCGATAGTAGAGCCCGGTCGCGGGTGAATTGAGGCATATATCCCTCCCTGTCTCAATGCTTCGACGCTGGTCCGAGCGCCATATTGGACGGGAGTGTCACGTTCCCCGGCGCATCAAGGCATCCGTTCGAACACCTCCCGCATCGGCCAATACGGCATAGGGCGGCAAGGGAAGCAAATGACCTTTCGCTGGAAAATCATTCCCAAAAGTTATATACTGTCACCTCGCCTGAGGGGAACGGCACGTGATCACCACACGTCAGATTAGTGCCTTTCGTGCTGTGATGCGGCACGGCACGGTTACCGAGGCGGCGGAACTCCTTCATCTCTCGCAGCCGGCCATTAGCAAGCTAATCGCCGCCCTGGAGCGGGAGACGCGGCTGACGTTGTTCGACCGGGTGAAGAAGCGGCTGGTCCCAACTCCCGAGGCCGAGCTGTTCTACCAGGAGGCCGAACGTATGGCCCTTGGGCTCGAGTCCCTCCAGCGTGTGGCCGACGAACTCAGGACAACGCGCGCAGGCCGACTGAGTATCGTGGCCATGCCGGCGCTGGGGCAAAGGCATCTGCCGCGCCTGATCGCCCAATTCCTCAATGATCATCCCGATGCCGACGTCTCGCTTCACATCCATGGCTCCCAAGTCGCCAATAAGTGGGTTGCGGGCCAACAAGTCGACCTCGGGCTGTCATTGCTTAACATCGAGCATCCCGCGGTAATCAAACGCACGCTCTGCCAAGTCGAAGCCGTCGCAGCTCTACCTCCGGGCCATCCCTTGGCGGCTCGCGACGTGCTGACGCCGAAGGATTTCGCCGGGGAACGCTTCATCTCATTCACCAGCGATA
>SKQW01000340.1 GCA_007118805.1 Rhodobiaceae bacterium
CAATGTAGAAGTGCTCGCAGGCATGGAGTGGCACCGCGACACCCGCCATGGTGCCGATTTCTCGCGCCCACATGCCGGCGCAGTTGACCACATACTCACAAGCGACGTGCCCAGCCTCCGTCTCCACCGCCGTCACCCGGCTGCCCTTGAGGGCCAGCCCCGTCACCTTAACGTTCTCGACGATGCGTGCGCCCGCCATGCGGGCGCCCTTCGCAAGCGCCTGGGTGATGTTGGCCGGATCGGCCTGCCCGTCCTTCGGCAGAAACACGCCGCCGACCACGCCGTCGAGATTGAGCATCGGATGCAGGCGCCCGGCCTCGCCGGCTGAAATGACCTCGACGTCGACGCCAAAGGAGCGTGCCATCGACGCGCTACGTTTCAACTCCTCCAAGCGCTCTTCGCTTAGCGCCACGCCGATCGATCCGTTCCGTCTCAGGCCCGTGGCAACGCCGGTTTCCGCCTCCAACGAGGCATAAAGTTCTACTGAATAACGCGCGAGCCGGGTCAGGTTCTGGGTGGCTCGGAGCTGGCCGATCAATCCCGCCGCATGCCACGTGGTGCCGCAGCTGAGCTGCCTGCGCTCGAGAAGCAGAACGTCGGTCCAGCCGCGCTTCGCGAGATGGTAGGCCACCGAGCAGCCGACGATGCCGCCACCGATGATAACGACCCGGGCATGAGTGGGAAGATCGGACATGTCCAGCTCCGGACTCGAGAAACAGTGGAATGCGATACGCTCAGCCTTGCGAACTGACAACGCGCCCGGCGGCCCTACGCCGGTCACGGTGGCTACCTTCGCCGTTAGTCTCCATGAGGCTGATGCCGCGCGCGAAGAGTTCATCGGCGGGAACCATGTCAACGAGCTTTTGGCGCGTCGGCTTGGCGGCCTGTTCGTAGCGGTTATAGAGGGGCTGAGACTTTCCTCCAGTCGCCGCTCGGCTGGAGAGCTGCCAGCCTTCACGCAGACCGCCGATCATCATGTGCATGCTCACCGAGGAAACCCTGACGATAGCTACGCCCCGGGCAGATCAAGAGATGGGCCAGCGGCTTCGTAGGGTTGACACCCGAACAAAGCTCCAGGCAAATTACTAACCAGTTAGTCTATTAAGCAGGGACCGTAAGGCGATGCCGGGTGAGGCAGACAAGGTCACCAACGGCGTTCGCGTCAGCGCGGACATTGGGGGCACCTTTACCGACATCGTTCTGGCTCGCGACGATGGCGGGGTTTTCTCCTTGAAGGTCTCCTCCACGCCCGACGCTCCTGAGCAGGCGGTGATCAAGGGCGTCGTCTCGATCCTCGAGCTGGCCGGCGCACGCGGCGAGGACGTGCGCGAAGTCTTGCACGGGACGACCATCGGATCGAACACCCTCTTGGAGAAGTCGGGCGCGCCGACGGGTCTGATCACCACCAGGGGCTTCCGCGATGTGCTGGAAATCGGCCGGGTACGCACCCCCGATCTGTTCGACCTGACGTGGAGCAAACCTGAGCCACTGATCGAACGCTGGGCGCGGCTGGAAGTGCGCGAACGCATGGCAGCCGACGGATCCGTGGTCGAACCCCTTGACGAGGATGAAGTTCTCGAGACGGCGCGCCGACTGAAGGACCAGGGCATCACTTCGGTCGCTGTCTGCTTCATCAATGCCTATCGCAACCGCGCCCACGAGCAGCGCACCGCTGAAATTCTACGATCTCAATTCCCGGATCTGGCGGTTACCTTGTCGACTGATATCCAGCCCGAGGAAAAGGAGTACGAACGCACGAGTACGGCGGCGGTGAACGCCTATGTGCTTCCCGTGATGCGGAAGTATTTCGCGCGCCTGGCCGAGGGGCTGCGGGCGGCCGATGTGTCCTCACCCATCTACGTGATCAACTCAAGCGGTGGTTTGTCCACGGTCGACCTCGCCGCCGAGAAGCCGGTCTACTTCATTTCCTCCGGTCCGGCCGCGGGGGTTACCGGTGCGGCGCGGCTGGGAGCGTCCATAGACGCCGAGAACCTCATCGTCTTCGATATGGGAGGGACGACCGCAAAGGCAGCGCTGATCGAAGGCGGACGGATTTCGCGCGCCAACGAATACGAGTTCCGGGCGGGGATATCGACGCCGAGCCGCTTCATCAAGGCGGGCGGCTATCTCATGCGGGCGCCAAACATTGACATAGCCGAGGTTGGTGCGGGAGCCGGCTCGATCGCTTCCGTCGATCCAGGCGGATTGATCCATGTTGGCCCGCGATCCGCAGGCGCAGTGCCGGGACCGGCCTGCTATGGCCTTGGCGGCATCAACGCGACGGTCACCGACGCCAATCTTGTTCTCGGGATGCTAAATCCCGTGGCCCTGGCCGGGGGCACTTTGGCGGTTGATATCGAGCGGGCGCGCGCGGCGCTGGAACGGGACCTCGCAAAGCCTCTCGACACCTCGCTGGAAGATGCAGCGGTCGGCGTGAGGGCAGTGGTAAACGCCGGGATGGCCCGCGCCATTCGGGCGGTGACCATAGAGCGCGGGGTCGATCCACGGGACTTCAGCCTGGTCGCATTCGGGGGAAGCGGCCCGGTTCATGCGTGCGATGTGGCGCACCTTCTCGGCATCCGGCGCATCGTGTTGCCCAACATGGCCGGCGTATTCACCGCGGCCGGGATGCTCGCTGGCGATGTCGAGCGGGAATTCATCGAACCCTTGTCCACATTGCTCGAGGATGATGCGCTGCAAGCAGCGGTGAAGCGGTTCGAGGAACTCGAGCAGAGTGCCAGATCCGCCCTCCTCGCCGACGGTTTTCGCCTCGAGAGTATTGCGCTGGAACAGTCCGTTGATCTCAGATTCGAGAACCAGGACACGACGCTCAGCGTGCCCCTGAATGGAATCGGCGAACCTGGATCCGCGGAGGTGCTTCGCGAACGCTTTCTGCAGGAATACGAACGGGTGTACGAGTACCGGGCTGACGATGCGGTGGAGCTGGTGGCTGCGCGAGTGGTCGGAACAGCGTATCGTGCGGGCAAGCTGGATTTCCGGTCCTATCGTCTGACAGACGCGGATTCTGGCAAAGCCGCGAAGGGGGAGCGGGAGGTGATGTTCGCCCGGGAAGCCGGATGGACACCCACTCCCGTGGTCAATCGACATGCAATAGGCAAGTCGCAGCGCGGCCCGCTGATCGTCGAGAGCAGCGATACGACGGTCGTGGTGCCGCCGGACGCGTCAGTATTTGCCGATGAGGTCGGCAATCTGTTCGTCGAAATGGAGGCGCAGGGATGACCTTGGCGCACGACCCTGAGTTCGATAGCTACGATCCGATCACCTTTGCCGTGATCAAGAGCGCGCTCGACACCATTGTCGACGAAATGGCCTACAACGTCATGCGCACCGCGCGCTCGCATATCGTGCGTGATGTGCTCGACTACTCCACTACCCTCTGTGATCGTTACGGCAACATCGTCACCCAGGCGCGCACAGTAGCGCTTCATCTCGGGGCCGTTCCCGACGCGATCGCGGCAGTTCTCGCCCGCTACGGCGACGACTTCGCACCCGGTGACGTCGTGATCATGAACGATCCCTATGAAGGCGGCATGCATCTGCCGGACATCTTCATGTTCAAGCCGATCTTCTTTGAGGATCGACTGGAGGGCTTTTCGGTGGTGGTGGCCCATCACTGCGACATGGGCGGTCGAGTGCCCGGCTCCAATGCCAGCGATTCGACTGAGGTGTACCAGGAGGGGTTCCGAATTCCCCCGCTCAAGCTCTACCGCCAGGGCGAGCCTGACGAGTCCTTGTTCCGCCTGTTCGAGAAGAACGTTCGGGTCCCGGATCTGGTGATCGGCGACCTGCTCTCGCAGTATGCCACCTGCCGGATGGGGGAGCGGGAGTACCAGAAGCTGTTGGCCCGTTATGGCCCGCGCACCGTCGAGCGTTACGTGGCCGAGCTTCTCGACTACGCCGAGACAATGACGCGCCGCCAGATTGGCGCCTGGCCGAAGGGTACCTACAGCTTCACCGATTACATCGACGGCGACGGCTTCACGGAGGACCCCATCGCAATCAAGGTCACCATCACGGTCCGTGAGGACGACCTTCTGGTCGACTTCACGGGAAGTGCCCCCCAGGTGCGCGGAGCCCTCAACTCCACCCTGTCATTCGTCAAGTCGGCATCGTATCTCAGCGTTCGATGCATGCTCGATCATGAAGTCCCCAACAACAGCGGCGTGTTCCGTTGCATTGAGGTGCACGCGCCGGAGGGCACCATCCTCAATCCCCGGCCGCCGGCCGCGGTCGCGGCTCGGGCGCTTACCGGATACCGGATCGTCGACACCATGTTCGGCTGCCTTGCGCAGGTCGTGCCGGACAAGGTGATGGCAGCCGGCGAAGGCGGTAATACCGTTGTGTGCATCGGCGGATATCGTCCCGGGACGAACGAACCGTTCATATTGGTGGATATGATCAACGGTGCCTGGGGCGGTCGGGCCGACCAGGACGGGATCGAGGGGGTGACGAACCCCTCCCAGAACATGTCCAACTTGCCGGTTGAGACGCTTGAGGCGCGGTATCCGGTCCGCATCGACGAGTTCGGCTATCTCCCCGACAGTTGCGGCGCCGGTCGCTACCGTGGAGGTCTCGGCCTGGTGCGCACCTATACGCTGCTGGCCGACGAAGCACTGTTGCAGCTGCGATCCGACCGGACCCGTCACCCCCCGTATGGCCTGTTCGGCGGAGAGCCCGCTGCCCCAACTGTGAACATTCTCAACCCTGAAAGCGACATCGAACGCCTTCCAGGGAAGACCACGCGGATTATCCGTCGCGGCGAGCAGCTCCGACACCAGCAAGCAGGCGGAGGCGGTTATGGGCATCCCCTTGAACGGGATCCTCAGCTGGTGGCTCACGACGTGCGCAACGGCAAGGTAACGTCCGATTATGCGCGCAAGCACCATGGCGTCGTCATGTACGCGGATTTCACCGTCGACATAGCGGCCACCGAAACGCTGCGGCGTTCCGGTTCGGAGGAGCAGAGAAAGTGGCCGGAGGGGCAGCATGCCTGACCCCGATCTGCGCCGCTTTGCACTGAACCAGGCAACGATCCCCGCATTGCGTCTCGATGCGGCGATCGCCGCCAGCGCGCGGTCCGGCTTGGGCGGGATTGGCGTGTGGCGCGACAGGCTCGAGGAAATCGGGTTGCCGGCAGCAAAACGGGCGCTCGCCGAAACCGGGCTGTTCGTGCCTTCTCTTTGCAAGAGCGCACCACTTACCGAGCCCGAGGGGCCGGATCGGCGGCGGCTGATGGAGGACAACCGGCGTGCCCTGGAGCAGACCGCCGAAATCGGGGCAGATTGCTTGGTGATGGTGGTTGGCGGACTGCCGGGCGGAAGCCGAGACCTTGCTGATGCGCGCGCCTGGATGCGTGAAGGGCTCGAGGAGCTCATTCCTTATGCGCGCGAGTGCGGCGTTCGGCTCGGACTGGAGCCGCTTCATCCAATGTATGCGGCGGACCGATCGTGCCTCAATTTGCTCGCACAGGCAAACGATCTGTGTGACGCGCTGGGTCCCCAGGCTGCCATCGTCGCCGATGTCTATCATTGCTGGTGGGACCCCGACTTCAAGAACCAGCTGCGGCGCGCGGGAGCGCACCGGATCGCCTCCTTTCACCTCGGCGACTGGCTGTTGCCGACCCGTGACCTTCTGCTGGATCGCGGAATGGTCGGCGATGGCGTGATTGATCACGCCAGGATCCGGGAATGGCTCTTTGACATCGACTATGAGGGCCCCTTTGAGCTGGAAATCTTTTCAGAGCTAGATTGGTGGAGGCGGGATCCCGAGGAGGTTCTGCGCATCAGCATCGAACGCTGTCGACCGCTGGTTACTGCCAAGGAGGACGCATAATTGCGTGAACGAGGCTAATTGCTTGCTTGCCTACAAGACACTGGGCAGGCCTATGACAAACTAGGGAGGATAGAACATGAAAGGACGACGTTTTGGCGCCATGCTCTTGGCTGGCGCGCTAGTGTCAGCCACCAGCGCGGCGAACGCCGAAGAGCTCAGCATCCGGCTTGACTTCTCACCATGGGGGGTGCACGCGGCCATGCATCTGGCCCAGGAGAAGGGTTGGTTCGAGGAAGAGGGCCTCACAGTAGACATTCAGGATGGAAGGGGCTCGGGTAACACCCTTCAGCTGGTCAATGCTGGCCAGGTCGATGTCGGTCAGGTGCAGCTCGGTCTGCTTGGCGGTATCCGAGCCGAAGGTGCGACGACGAAGTCGTTTGCCGGTTTCGTGCGGCGGACTGACCTATGCGTCCTGGTCGACGAGGAGTCCGACATCGAGACCATCGAGGACCTTGAGGCCAAGACGATCGTCGTTTTCGCCGCCAGCCCTTGGGCCCCTTACATCGATCCGTTCCTTGAAGCAGGTGGTCAGGACCGTGATTCCGTGGAGGTCATGTTCGTCGATCCTGCCGCGCTCTGGGGGACTTATACCTCAGGCCGTGCCGACGGATTGATGTCAACCTACAGCTCTGCGCTGCCGGTCGCGGCCGGCCCGCGCCCGTCGCGCTGCATCCTTTCGTCCGAGGCCGGCCTGGAATTTCCCAGCTATGGGCTGGTGGCAACGGAGGACACAATCGACTCACGCGGAGAGGCGCTCGCGAAGCTCATTCGAGTGCAGCAGCGCGCCTGGGAGCATCTCAAGGACAATATTGAGGACGGCGTCGAAGCCATGCTCAGCCAGCGGGCGGATGCAAACCTCGATCCGGACGTGACGCGCGAGCAGATCCGCATGACCATCGAGTTCATGGACACGCCCGCGACCGAGGGCTCGCCGATCGGATGGCAGGCCCGCGAGGATTGGGAAGCCGCGCTTGAGTCGCTGGAGCAGGCCGGCGTCATCGAGCCCGGCTGGAATCCGGAAGATTACTATACCAACGACTACGTCGAATAAGAGGCGGGCCTGCGGGTGTCCTGTTAGCCGTGCACCCGTCCAACGCAAGAGTACCCGGCCCGGTGACAGGAGTCGTCGGGCCGGGTTCGCCAGAGGAGGTTCCCCCTGTGAAGGCCAACTCGGATGCGTATGTCCGCATCAGCCACCTCGGCAAGGTCTATCCCTCGCAGCGCGGTGACGTCGAAGCGCTCGTCGACCTCAATCTTGATATCCGGCCGGGGGAGTTTGTAAGCGTTCTCGGACCGAGCGGATGCGGCAAGAGCACGCTATTGAAGTGTATCGCCGGTCTTGAACCGGTGACGTCAGGCAACATCCAGATCAACGGCCGGCCACTCGATGGCCCGCCCGATCGTCTGGGCGTGGTGTTTCAGCGCGATGTTCTGCTGGACTGGCGAACCATTTTGAACAATGTTCTGCTGCAAGCTGAGTTCCTCGGTCACAAGCGTGCCGCCTATCGGGACCGCGCACTCCAACTGCTGCAACGCTTTGGCCTGCAGGGTTTCGAGGACCGCCACCCATGGGAACTGTCCGGGGGCATGCGGCAGCGCGCCTCGATTTGCCGGGCCCTGCTGTGTGATCCAGAGCTTCTCCTGATGGATGAGCCGTTCGGTGCCCTCGACGCCATGACCAGGGACGATCTCAATCTCGAACTAACGCGGATCTGGCAAGGAACCAACAAGACGGTGCTGTTCATCACGCATTCGATCGTCGAGGCGGTTTTCCTGTCCGATCGTGTCGCGATGATGTCACGCGGTCCGGGCCGCTTCATCGACGTGATCGAGATCGATCTGCCACGCCCGCGCGCCCTCTCGGTCCGGGAGACACAGGAATTTGGTCACTATACACAAAAGATACGGCACCACTTTGCCGAGCTGGGGATTCTCCAGGAATGATAGGTTCTCTCGCCAATTCCGTTCTGCGCGAAAGCCGCACCCGGGACGTCATCCTTGTTCTCACCGCCATCGTGATACTTTGGGAAGGCTACGTCTGGATTTTTGAACCTCCCAGGATATTTTTGCCGCCGCCATCGGCAATCTTCTCGGAATTCCTGAAGACGCCCGGTATCTTCGTCAGGCACATGGGCTATACTCTGGCCACCACCGCGACGGGATTCCTATTGGCAGTCGCTCTCGGCGTCATTGCCGCGGTGGGTATCGTGTATTCCAGGTTTCTGGAGCGCACTCTCTACACGCTTCTGGTGGCACTGAACTCGGTCCCCAAAGTGGCGCTCGCGCCGCTCTTCGTCATCTGGCTCGGGACCGGTGCGGAGCCAAAGATCTCGGTCGCGATCATGCTGGCCATATTCCCGATCGTCATCGACAGCGTACTCGGTCTGCGCTCAGCCGATCCCGACATGCTGAATCTGGCCCGCGCAACGCGAGCATCGCCGCTTCAGGTGCTCATGAAGATCCGCTTTCCCAACGCCCTACCTAGCCTTTTCGCGGGCATGAAGGTTGCCATCTCCTTCGCGCTGGTAGGAGCCATCGTCGGCGAGTTCGTCGCCGGCGGGAACGGACTTGGCTTCCTGATCCTGGTCGCCCAGGGACAGTTCGACACGACCCGCGTTTTCGTGTCGCTCGTGTTGTTGGGGCTGATGGGGACAGTGCTGTTCTATGGCATCGACTTCTTGGAGCGACTGATGCTGCCCTGGCACGTCTCCCAGCGCTCGGATCCTGGCGCAACCCACCCCGCCGGCTGAACCCCTACTGCGCGATGGGGGCGCCCCAAGAGGTTTCGGCTTGATGCGCGACACTACCGCGACATTGGGCATGTTGGCGCTCGTCTGCACAGCCGTGTTGTGGGGCAGCAATCACGTGGTGGCACGGGCCGTCCATGACACGGTTCCCCTCGCCGCGCTTGTGTTCTGGCGGTGGGCATTGGCCCTGATGGTACTCTGGCCGTTGGCGTTGGGTAGCGTCCGCCGCGATCTTCCGGAGATTCGATCAAACCTTGCCGACCTTCTGTTTATTGGCGCGATCGGGGTTGGCTTGTTTTCGGTTCTCCTCCTTGCGGGAGCCTATCATAGCCTGGCCATCGAGGTCGGAATCATCAATGCGACAACGCCGGCTTGGGTTGCGGTTATCATGGTTGTTACCGGCCGCGCTCACGTTCCTTGGACAGGATGGACGGGTCTCGCAATCGCGTTTCTGGGAACGGCTCTGATCATCACGCAGGGTTCACCGGCGACGCTGTTCGGTCTCGATATGCGTATCGGGAACCTGTGGGCGTTGTTGGCCTCCATCGCCTTTGCCTGGTTCTCGGTGCGCTTGAGGCCTTATACGGGGCGCGTTGGGCCGCTTGCGGTAACCGTCATCACGGCCAGTTCGAGCCTCGCGTTCGTCGCGCTGCCCCTCTATCTGGGCGCCGTAATAATCGCTGGGCAAGCGGTAGTGGTGCATCGGTCAGAGGATCTGGCATTCGCCCTCTCGGCCATTGGCTTCATTTCGCTGGGCCCGACCATGATCGCCAATCTGCTCTATATTTTCGGAGTCTCGCGGATCGGGCCGGAACGCGCGGCCGCCTTTATCTATCTGTCGCCCGTGGCGTCATCGATCCTGTCCGTGGCCTTTCTCGGCGAACAGTTGGTGTGGTTTCACTTTGCCGGCTTTCTGCTGATTGTCGTCGGCCTCGTAATGATCAATCGCCCGACTCACGGCATGCGCTGGAGGTAGCCGAGGA
>SKQW01000156.1 GCA_007118805.1 Rhodobiaceae bacterium
CGCCTTCCTCGTTGATCTTGTCGCGGGCGGCCTGAAGTGTTGCCCAGGCATTGACGCCGAAGACGCGGACGACGCCCGAATTCGCGCCGAAGCCGGCGATCTTGATAACCCGTTCCTCGTCGGCGGCGGCCGGCGACGCGAAGCCGCCCGCAGCGACGGCAAGGGCAGCCGGAGCCGCCATCCAGAATGCAAATCTCATGTTTTCCTCCCGCGGGCCTGAACGCCCTTATCAACGCTCTTTATTCGGTGCTGCGGCACGAAACCATCGCAACGCGCCGCTCTCCTGATCCCTGACGTCCCGGAAACGGATGCCCGGTCAGAAGCTAGACTTGGCGATAATGGGCAATAGCGCCAGCGCGGTCAACGCCACGCGAGAAGAGTGCCGGATCCCGACTGGTCGCCCTAGAGTTGTTGTGCGAGCGATACTGCCTGGTCGATGGCACGCTGGGCGTCGAGCTCGGCGGCGACGTCGGCGCCCCCGATGAGATGCGGCTTGAGCCCGGCCGCCACCAGGGGCGCCGCCAGCGTGCGCAGCGGCTCCTGGCCGGCGCAGACGACGATGGTGTCGACATCGAGCGTCGTCGCATCGCCGCCCACTGTCACATGCAGGCCATCATCGTCGATGCGCTCATAAACCACATCGCCGAGAAAGCGGACCCCGGCGCGGCGCAGCTGGAGGCGATGCACCCAGCCGGTGGACTTGCCGAGCGTCTGGCCGTGCTTGGTGGCGCGGCGCTGCAACAGCCAGACCTCGCGCGCCGCCGGCGCCTCGGGCGGCTCGGCCAGTCCGCCCGCCCGCGCGATCTCCATGTCGACGCCCCATTCGCGCATGAAGGCGTCGCGGTCGCCCTCGCGGGCGCCGACTGGCACGGTGAGATAGATTGAAACATCGAATCCGATCCCGCCCGCGCCGATCACCGCGACCCGGCGGCCGACCGGGCGCGCCTCCATGAGGAGCTCGGCATAGCTGACACACTTGGGATGATCGATGCCGTCAATGTCGGGCCGGCGGGGCGACACGCCGGTCGCCAGCACGATCTCGTCGAAGCCGCCCGCTATCAGCTCATCGGCGCTCGGCGACGCCGCGAGCGCGACCTCGACGCCGAGCTTGTCGAGCATGCGGGCGAAATACCGGATCGTCTCGGCATAGTCCTCCTTGCCGGGGATGCGCAGGGCCATGTTGAACTGTCCGCCGAGCCGGTCGGCCGCCTCGAACAGCGTGACGTCATGGCCGCGCTCGGCGGCCGTCTTGGCACAGGCCAGGCCGGCCGGGCCGCCGCCGACCACCGCGATGCGCTTGCGCCGCCCGGCGGGTCGCTGGATGCGGATCGTCTCGTGGCACGCCATCGGATTGACGAGGCAGCTCGCCACCTTGCCGGTGAAATAGTGGTCGAGGCAGGCCTGGTTGCAGCCGATACAGGTGTTGATTTCGTCGGCGCGCCCCGCGGCGGCCTTGGCGGCGAATTCGGGATCGGCCAGGAAGGGCCGCGCCAGGGAGACGAGGTCGGCCTCGCCGGCGGCAATGATGCGCTCGGCCTGGCCGGGATCGTTGATCCGGTTCGAGGTCATCACGGGCAGCGTCACTTCCGCCTTGAGGCGGCGGGTGACCCAGCTCCACGCCCCGCGCGGCACCATATGGGCCATGGTCGGGATGCGAGCCTCGTGCCAGCCGATGCCGCTGTTGATGATATCGGCGCCGGCGTGCTCAATCTCGCGGCCCAGCGTGACGGTCTCCTTCCAGCTGCTGCCACCCTCCACAAGGTCGATCAGGGACAGCCGATACATCAGCACGAAGTCGGTGCCGCACCGCTCCCGTATGCCGCGCACGATCTCCAGGGCAAACCGCATCCGGTTGTCGAGCGATCCGCCCCACCGGTCGGTGCGCTGATTGGTGCGCGGGGCGGTGAACTGGTTGATCAGATAGCCCTCCGAGCCCATGATCTCGACGCCGTCATAGCCCGCTGCACGGGCCAGCTCGGCGCAGGCGATATGGTCGGCGACGGTGCGCTCGACCTCCGCGCTCGACAGCTCCCGCGGCGGGTGAGCGTTGATCGGCGCCTGGATCGGCGAGGGGGCGACGCAGTGCGAATGGAACGAATAGCGCCCGCCATGCAGGATCTGGAGCAGGATGCGCCCGCCTGCCTCGTGCACGGCTTGTGTGATGATCCGGTGGCGCGCCACATCGCCCGGCTCGGCCAGCACGCAGCCGCCTTCGACCAGCGCGCCGTCTGCGTTCGGCGCATAGCCGCCGCTCACCACAAGTCCGACGCCGGCGCGTGCCCTGACAGCATAGAATTCGGCGAGCCGCGCCGGCCCGTCCGGCAGCTCCTCCAGATTGGTGTGCATCGACCCCATGACGAGCCGGTTGGGCAGGGTCAGCCCGGCGACCGTGAGCGGTGAGAAAAGGTTAGGGTAGGGGGCGGTCATGGCGTCTCCCGGCTGGCCGCCCCCGCGCCTCAACCCTGCCTCGTCCGCCCCTGCCATCGCGCCCTCCTCAACCCCTGTCCTTGCCCCGCTCGCCATTAGAGTGCTGGGCAAGGCGCGGCCCGGTCAAGCGACCGGCGGTGGCGCTTGACGCGGGGGCCGCGAGCGGCCCCAATCGGCGCCCCGATCCACGCGCCCTGGGAGGACCGCCCGATGACCGCCGCCACCGCCAAGCCCGCCTCGTTCAGCGAGGACAATTCCGACGACCTCGTCATCGCCCGCATGGCATCCTGCCCGGACGCCCGGCTGCAGGCCGTGCTGGCGAGCATCGTGCGCCATCTCCATGCCGCGGTGCGCGAGATCGAGCCGACCGAGGAGGAATGGATGGCGGCGATCGGCTTCCTCACCGAGACCGGCCAGATGTGCGACGACCGCCGCCAGGAGTTCATCCTCCTGTCGGATACGCTCGGCGTGTCGATGCTGGTCGATGCGATCAACAACAGGAAATCGCGCGCCGCCACCGAATCCACCGTGCTCGGCCCGTTCCATGTCGCTGGCGCGCCGCACCGCGCCCTGGGCGAGACCATCTGCCTCGACGGCAAGGGCGCGCCGCTGGTGGTCAGCGGCATGGTGCGCGATGCGGGCGGCGCCCCCATCCCCGGCGCCACCCTCGATGTCTGGCAGGCCAATGATGACGGCTTCTACGACGTCCAGCAGCCGGGCACCCAGCCCGACATGAATCTCCGCGGCGTGTTCACGACCGATGCCGAGGGCCGCTACTGGTTCCGTTCGGTCAAGCCGCTGTTCTACGCCATCCCCCATGACGGGCCGGTCGGCCGGCTGCTCCACGCCCTGGGCCGCCATCCCTACCGGCCGGCCCATATCCATTTCATCGTGGCCGCAAGCGGCTACAGGCCCGTCACCACGCATATCTTCCCGGAGGACGACCCCTATCTCGACTCCGATGCCGTGTTCGGCGTCAAGGACAGCCTGATCCTGCCCTTCGAGCTGATCGACGATGCCGAGGCGGCGGCGCGCCACGGCGTCGCCAACCCGTTCTGGGCCGTGGAGGCCGATTTCGTTCTCGACCGGGCCTGACGCGGGAGCCCCTCAAAGCGGCCCTTGCGAGGTCAGGAATCGAGTTCCTTGGCGCGCTGGCGCAGCTCGAACTTCTGCACCTTGCCGGTCGCCGTCTTGGGCAGCTCGCCGAACACCACCTTCCGCGGCACCTTGAAGCGCGCCATGTTCTCCCGGCAGAACGCGATAATCTCGTCCGCCGTGACCTCCTGGCCGGGTCGCAGCATGATGAAGGCGCACGGCGTCTCGCCCCATTTCTCGTCCGGCGCGGCGACCACCGCGACCTCCAGCACGGCGGGATGGCCGTAGAGCACCGCCTCCACCTCGACCGTCGAGATGTTCTCGCCGCCGGAGATGATGATGTCCTTGGAGCGGTCCTTGATCTCGATATAGCCATCGGGATGCTGGACCGCGAGGTCGCCGGAATGGAACCAGCCGCCGCGCAGTGTCTGGGCCGTCGCCTCGGGGTCCTTGAGGTAGCCCTTCATCACCGTGTTGCCGCGCATCAGCACCTCGCCCATGGTCGTGCCGTCCTCGGGCACCGGTTCCAGCGTCTCTGGGTCGGCGACGATCTGCCCCTCGACCACGACATATGGCACGCCCTGCAGCGCCATCTGGGCGCAGCGTTCCTCCAGGCTCATCTGCGACCAGTGGTCCTGCGGCACGCACAAGGTCGAGGGCCCTTGCATCTCGGTCAGACCGTAAATGTGCATGACGCGGAAGCCGAGCTCCTCCATGGCGCGGATGATCTGGGCCGGCGGCGAGGCGCCGCCGGTCTGGATGTCGACGGTATGCTCGAAGGCGCGCCTGGCCTCGTCCGGGGCGTTGCACAGCATGTTGAGCACCGTCGGGGCGCCGCACATATGCGTCACCCGGTGCTCGGCGATCAGCCGGAAGATCAGTGCCGGGTCGACCCGGCGCAGGCAGACATGGGTGCCGGCCAGCGCCACCACCGACCAGCCGAAGCACCAGCCATTGCAGTGGAACAGCGGCAGCGTCCACAGATAGACCGGCTTGCCGAACATCTCCCAGGAGACGATGTTGCCGAGCGCTTCGAGATAGGTGCCGCGATGGGTATAGACGACGCCCTTGGGCCGCCCGGTGGTGCCGGAGGTGTAGTTGAGCGCGATGGCCTGCCATTCATCGCTGACCGCGATCCCCGGATCCTCGGCCGGGGCGCCGGCTATGAAGCTCTCGTAATCGGTCTCGCCGACCAGTTCGCCGCCATCGAAGAGCGGGTCGTCGATATCGACCACCAGGAGCTTGCGCTCGGTGCGCTCAAGCGCGTCCTTGATGACGCCCGAATATTCGCGGTCGGTGAACAGCGCCTTGGCTTCGCCGTGATCGAGGATATAGGCGACGGTGCCGGCGTCGAGCCGGGTGTTGATGGTGTTGAGCACGGCGCCCAGCATCGGCACGGCGTAGTGGAGCTCCAGCATTGCCGGGATGTTGGGCAGCATCGCCGACACCGTGTCGCCGGGGCCGATGCCGCGCTGCTTGAGGGCATTGGCGAGGCGCCAGACGCGCGCCTGGAATTCGCGATAGCTGAACTTCCGGTCGCCGTGGATCACCGCGGTGCGGTCGGGATGGATGAGCGCCGACCGGCGCAGAAACGATACCGGTGTCAGCGGCACGTGGTTGGCCGCGCTGGGTGCCAGCCCCGCCTCGAAGGGCGAGGCCCTCATCTCGTTCATGACCTTTCCTCCCAACTCTGCATTCAGCTCATGCCGACACCGCCACTCAGTCGTGATCGTGGTCGTGGCCGTGCTCGTTTCCGTGGTCGCCCTCTTCGTGATCGCCAAAATCCTTGACCACGACCACGACATCGCGGCGCGGCGCGGCGATGTCGAGCCGCAGCGCCCATTCGCCGAGCATCTCCAGTTCGAGCATGGCCTCGTAAACGCCGGGGCCGTCGCCGGGCGCGGCGGGTGCCGGCGGCACGTTATGGGCCATCGGCATGGACGGCATGTCGGCCCGCACCACGAACTCAGCGTCCTCGACCGGCACCTCGTCGGGAACCTCCATCAGATGGATCATGCAGTGATGGTCAAACGCCTCGCCGGTGGGCGTGCAGTCGATCTGCGCATCCATGCGCTGGGCGTGGGCGGTTGTCGTGATGGCGAGCGTCAGGAGCCCGGCCATGGCAATGGATGTCATCGCTCTCATGCGGTTTCCTCCCCTGTTTTTTCGTCGCGCGCGACCCCGAGATAGCTGGCCACGAGCATGTCATTGGTGGCGAGTTCGCCTGCCTGACCTTCAAGGATAATACGGCCGCTGTCCATGACGTAGCCATATTCGGCAATGGCCAGCGCCTGTCGAACATTCTGCTCGACCATCAGGATGGTCAGCCCTTGCCGCGCCAGTTCGGAAACCATCGCGAACAGGTCGCGCACCGCGCGCGGCGCCAGGCCGAGCGAGGGCTCGTCGAGGAGCAGCAGGCGCGGGGCGCTCATCAATCCGCGCGCCAGGGCAAGCATCTGGGCCTGGCCGCCGCTCAGCAGTCCGGCCCGCTCCTTCAGCCGCTCGGCCAAGATCGGGAACCGGCTTAGCACGTCGTCCATTTGCCGGTGGGCCTCGGCGTTCGTCATCCGCGCCGCCGCCGCCCCCAGCATCAGTGTGTCCTCGACGCTCAGCCCGGCGACGAGCTGCCGCCCCTCCGGCACCAGAACCAGTCCGCGCGGCACCAGCTTGTGATAGGGCTTGCCGGTGATGTCGTCGCCGTCCAGCGTCACCTTGCCCGAGGTCGGGCGCACCATGCCGCTGACGGCATGCAGCATCGAACTCTTGCCCGCGCCATTGGTGCCGATCACCGTGACCAGCCGCCCCGTGTCGACGCCCAGGGAGACGCCCTGAACGGCGCGCACCTTGCCGTAGGAGACGTGCAGCTCGTCAATCGACAGGCGCATGGCGGTCCTGTTCGTCCTCGGTTCCGAGATACGCTTCCAGCACATCGGGATTGCGCAGCACGGCATCCGCCGTGCCTTCGGCGATCTTGCGTCCGAAGTTCAGGACGCAGAGCCGGTTGCACAGTCGCGACAGCATGTCGAGCTTGTGCTCGACGACGATGACGCTGCGCCCCGGCATGGCATGTGTCGCTATGATTTCGGCCATGTGGTCGGTTTCCGCCGGGGTCATGCCGCCGGCCGGTTCGTCCAGCAGCAAGAGGGTCGGTTTCGCCGCCAGCGCGCGGGCCAGTTCGAGGCGCCGCTGACCGGCAAGGGGAAGCTCGGCGGCGAGGTCCTCGGCACGGTCCGCGAGCCCAACCTCGGCAAGGCGGTCCATGACCGCATCGCGCTCGACCCGTCTGGCGGCCCGGCCAACCCAGAGCTGGCTCAGGGCCGGCGCACCGGCGTGACGCGCCGCCCGCACATTCTCGTAGACCGTCATTCGCGGGAACAGGCGCAGGTTCTGGAAGGTGCGCCCGATGCTGCGCCGGCTGATGCGGTGGGCGGGGTCGCCAGTGATGTCGTTGCCATTGAAGCTGATGCGCCCGGCGCTCGGCGGATAGACGCCGGAGATCAGGTTGAACAGGGTCGTCTTGCCCGATCCGTTGGGCCCGATCAGCCCGAGCGCCTCGCCGGACTCAAGCGCAAGGTCGACGTCCTCCAGCGCGGTGAGCGCCTGGAAACGCTTGGTCAGCCCTTCGATCCTCAACGTGCCGGGCGAAGCCATAGCCGAACCCTGTGGACGAGGGTTTCGTCGAGCAGACCGCGTGGGCGCACGATCAGGATGACGGCGACGAGCCCGCCGAAAACGATCATCCGGTAGCCGGAGAAGGCGCGCGTCGACTCCAAAACGCCGATATCGATGATGACGCCGAGAATCGGCCCGAACGCGGTGCCGAGGCCGCCGATCAGCCCGTAGGCCAGCGCATGGACGCCGAGCATGACGTTGAAGATCGCAGGCTCGACATAGGTCACCATATGGGCGTAGAGGCAGCCGCCGAGTGCGGCGATCCCGCCGGCGATCGCCGCGGCCAGCACCTTGTAGCGGGTCACGTCGATGCCCTGCATCTCGGCCAGCACTGGATCGTCGCCGATCATGCGGAACACCGCGCCCAGCCGGGCGGTCTCCATGAGCAGGAACAGCAGCATGACGCCGGCCAGCAGCGCATAGATCAGAAGCATATATTCGAAGGAGCTGATTCCGGTCTCATAGATATAGCGAATGTCGCGGAACCCCTCGGCACCGGCCGGTCCGACCTCGAAGCCGTCGACCTCGCGGCGGTAGCGGAAGATCAGGAAGGCGTTGCGGACCATTTCCGCGAAGGCGAGCGTGGCGATGGAGTAGTAGAGGCCGCGCAGGCGAACCGTCGGCAGCGCCACCAGCGCGCCGGCCGCCATGCCGATAGCCACGGCCCAGACGACGGCGATGGCGAGCGGCCAGCCCCACATCACGGTGGCAATGCCGGCGCCATAGGCGCCGAGGGCGAAATAGGCCTGCTGCCCGAAGGAGATTTCGCCGGTCAGGAGCAGCAGATAGGCCGACAGGGCGACGAACGAGAACAGACCGATATTGGAGATGACCGAGATCGTGAAATCGTCCACCGCTACAACCGCCGCGCGGCCTCCCTGTCCTGGGTCACTGCAACGGTGCCCATCAGGCCGCCGGGTCGGAGCACCAGAAAGGCGAAGAGCACGAGATAGGCCATGAGGTCGCGATACTCGGTGCCCAGATACCACTGGCTTTGCGCCTCGACGACGCCGAGCAGGAGCCCGCCGAGGATGGCGCCGGGGATCGAGCCGAGCCCGCCCAGCATCATGGCGATCAACCCCTTGATGGTGGCCCACAGGCCAAAGCGCGGGGTAATCTGCTGGTCGGTGCCGGCAATCAGGAAGCCGGCGATGGCGCCGATCACGGCGGCCAGCAGAAAGGCCTGGAGCGTGACCGCGGGGATGTTTATCCCCGAGTAGCGGGCGGCCACCGGGTTCTGCGACACCGCGCGTAGCTGCAGGCCGAACCGCGTGCGGTTCAAGATCGCATAGAGTACCAGCATCACCAGCGCGGCGACGATCGCCATGACGACATAT
The DNA here is from genome assembly GCA_007118805.1 of Rhodobiaceae bacterium. GTDB lineage: Bacteria > Pseudomonadota > Alphaproteobacteria > Rhizobiales > Tepidamorphaceae > SKQW01. The sequence continues at coordinate 8,532 of SKQW01000156.1, forward strand.
TCGATGCGGAAGAACAGCTCGCCGACATAGATGGGCGGCGCGTCGCTGAGCGCAGGGAAGGCATAGGTGCGCCGCGGAAAGGCCAGCGTGACGGCTTCCTCGATCTGCATCCAGACGGCGAAGCTGGAGACCATGGAGGCGACGGCGGCCCCGCTGCGCACCGCGGCAAAGCACAGTCGTTCGACATAGACCGTGGCGATGGCCGAGCCGATCATGGTGGCGGCGGCGACCGCGATCAGCCCGGCCGAATACTGCATGTGCACCAGCGTGCCGGCAAACACGCCGACCATAATCGAAGGGCCGTAGGACAGGTTCAACCGGCGCATGGCGCCGAAGATCAGCGTGAACCCCAGCGCCAGCAGCGCATAGGACGATCCGACCATGAGCCCGTCGATCAGGTTCTGGACGAAATCGAGCATGCGCCGTTCCCCACCCCTTTCGGCAGGGGGCCATGGCACTTCAATCTCCGCCGTCGGTCAACCCGCCAGGGGTTGTCCCCGCCGCCTGGACCGGGTCGGCCTCAGCCGGTGAGTGCCTTGCCCCATTTGGTCTCCCAGTCATGCCCGACAAGGTCGACGACGCGGCCGTCGGCATCGAAGAACTTGTTGGGGATCTGGAACATGGCGAGCATCAGCGCGCCGTCAGGGGTCCAGGCCGAGTGCCGGCTGCCGGCCGGGCGCCAGACATATTCTCCCGGGCCGATCTCCAGGCCCGCATCGGGCCCGTCCTTGTCGACGAGCTTGCCCTCGAGGACATAGGTCTGCTCGATCATCACATGCTCATGGTCGGGCAGCTCGGCGCCCGGCTCCATCTTGAGCAGCGCGGTGAGCAGGCCGGATTGCGGATCGACCAGCAGGGTCTTCACCTTGCAGCCGGGATAGCGGATCTCCTCCCATTCCATCTCCTGGGGCCTGACCGCCCGCGACGCCAGCTCTGGAAGCTGCTCGTGCGCCTTGACGTAGGGGGTAAAGGCAGTGGTCATGTCAGTCCTCCATTGGGATTGGCTGCCGGGGCGTTGTCCCGGTCCGGCATCAGCCCGCCTGGTTGAGCGCCTGCCAGATGCGGCCCGAGGTCGCCGGCAGGTCGAAATCCTCGATGCCCGCCTCGCTCAGTGCATCGATCACGGCGTTCATGCCCGAGGGCAGCGAGCCGGCCACGCCGGACTCGCCGGCGCCCTTGGCGCCCAGCGGATTGGTGGTGCAGGGCACGACATGATGCGCCGTCATGATATTCGGCAGGTTGTCGGCCCTGGGCATGGTGTAGTCCATGAAGGAGGCGGTCTGGAGCTGGCCCGCCTCGTCATAGATGACCTCCTCGCCGAGCACCTGCCCGAGCCCCTGCGCGACGCCGCCGTGAATCTGGCCGTCGACGATCGGCTCGTTGAGGATCTTGCCGACATCGTCGACGGCGACGTAGTTGACCACCGACACTTCTCCGGTCTGGCGATCGACCTCGATCTCGCAGACATGGCAGCCATTGGGAAAGCTCATGCCCTGGGACACGAACTGCTCGGTGGAGTCGAGTCCCAGGGGTAGTTCGTCCGGCAGTTCGTCCCGCGATTCGGCCAGCACGCGGGCCCGCTCGGCGAGCTCCAGGATCGGGATGGCACGATCGGTGCCGGCGACCCGAAAGACCCCGTTATTAAACTCGATATCGCCGACATCGGCCTCCAGCACATGGCCGGCAAGCTGGCGGCCCTTCTCGACGGCGGCCTCGCACGCCAGATAGGCCGCGCTTCCCGCCATCATCGTTGAACGCGAGGCCACGGTCGGCCAGCCTTGCGGGATCTCGTCGCTGTCGCCCTCGATCAGCCGCACCTTGTCGAGCGGGATATCGAGGGCGTCGGCGACGAGCCGCGGAAAGTTGGTCTGATGGCCCTGGCCGATGGCCTGAACGCCGAGGCGAAGGGCCACCGTGCCATCCGGTTCAAAGCGCAGATCGGCGCTCTCATCGAGGATTCCGCCGGCCACTTCGAGGAAGCAGCACAGGCCGATGCCGCGCAGCTTGCCGGCCTTGCGCGCGCTCTCGCGGCGGCCGGCAAAGCCGGCCCAGTCGGCGATCTTTAGCGCCTTGTCCATGATCGCTTCGAACTCGCCGCTGTCATAGATCTGCCCGTTGGGCGCGGCATACGGCATCGCCGCGGCCGGGATCATATTGCGCCGGCGCAGCTCGATGCGGTCGATGCCGGTCTGGCGCGCCGCCTTGTCGATCAGGCGCTCGATCACGTAGATCGCCTCGGGCCGGCCGGCCCCGCGATAGGGCCCGACCGGGGCGGCGTTGGTGAGCACCATCTCGACCCGGGTATGGATGATCGGCGTCTTGTAGACGCTGGCCAGGCAGTTCTTGGTGTTGTTGGTGGAAAATACCGGCGCGAAGGTCGAGACATAGGCGCCGATGCCCACCCGGTTGTGGGCCCTGAGGGCCAGGAAATTGCCGTTGGCGTCGAGCGCGAGCTCGGCCTCCAACACGCCATCGCGGCCGTGGGTATCGGTTAGAAAGCTTTCAAGGCGCGAGGCGCGCCACTTGACCGGACGTCCGAGGACGCGGGCCGCGAACAGCAGAGCGGCATATTCGGCATAGGGCTGGACCTTCATGCCGAAGCCGCCGCCGACATCGTGGGTCACGATGCGCACGCTGTCGAGTGGCACCTGGAACACCTGCTCGGCCATCATCTTGCGCAGAAGCCCGACGCCCTGGGAGCCGGCGGTCAGCGTGAAGCGCCCGGCCTCCGCGTCCCATTCGCCGATCGCCGCGCGCGGCTCCATGGCGCTCGGCGCAAGGCGTGTATCGTGAAGGCGCACCGACACCGTGTGATCGGCGCGGGCGAAGGCGGCCTCGGCGGCCGCCCCATCGCCGTCCTCCCAGTCCAGGGCGATATTGCCCGGCGCCTCGTCCCAGATCGGCGTTTGCGACCCGGCCGCCGCATCCACCGTCGAGACCGCTGGCAGCTCTTCCAGGTCGAGATCCACCTGGTCCGCCGCATCCTGCGCGACGGCGGGGCTTTCGGCCACCACCATGGCCAGCGCCTCGCCCACATAGCGCGTGCGGTCGGTCGGCAGGACCGGCATGGGCGCCAGCGCCATCTCGCTGCCGTCCCGGTTCTTGAAGCGCATCGCCATCGGAATCGGACCGAGCCCGGCCTGCGCCAAGTCGGCGCCGGTATAGACGGCCTTAACGCCGGGCATTGCCTGGGCAGCCGTAACGTCGACGCCCCTGATCCGGGCATGGCCGTGGGGTGAGCGCACGAAGGCTGCATGGAGCTGGTCGGGCAAGGTGAGATCGTCGGTAAAGCGCGCCCGGCCCGTCAGCAGCGGTTCGTCCTCGCTGCGTAACGCGTTGGGATCACGTCCGAATCGCAGTGCGGTCTGAGTCACTGTGCGCCCTCCCTGCCGGCCCCCGTCTTGCCGCGGTATCCGGGACCCGATGGTCCACAACCGCGCTGAGGCCCGAAATTTTAGATTGACCTTGTCCGGCTCGGAAGCCAACAATCGAAGTGTGATATGTGATCACGCCTAGAGCGGGCTGGTCAAGCGCCAGGATCCGCTCGACGGCACTACCCGGATAACAACTCGGCGCCGCTCGAACGGAGCCGCAAGCCCGAAGAGAACGGAGGAAACAATGACGACAGCGTTGACCCTGCCATTGCGCAGGCTGGCGACGATCGCCGCGGCCGCGCTGCTGAGCGTGCCGGCATTCGTGGGCCAGGCGCAGGCCGAAGAAGACGAGATCCGAATCGGTATCCTGGCCCCTCTGACCGGGCCGCTCGCCTCGCCAGGGCAGGAAATGGTCTGGGGGCACGAGATGTTCTGGGAGCAGAAGGGCCACACGGTCGCCGGTCGCGACGTCCGGCTGGTCATCGCTGATACCGCCTGCAACCCCGACCAGGCGATCACCCAGGCCCGGCGCCTGGTCGATCAGGAGGAGGTGCACACCATCATCGGGCCGCTCTGCGGGCATGAGGGGCCGGCGGTCGCCCAGGTCGGCCGCGAGACCGGCCTTCCCATCCTGCTCGATCCGGCCGGTGCCGATGAGATCACCAAGTGGACGCGCGTGCCCAGCGTGGTCCGCACTGCGTTGTCGGCCAGCCAGATCGGCCATCCCTTCGGCGACTATCTTTACAACGAGCTCGGCCTGCGCAGCGCGACCTTCATCGGCCAGGACTACACGTTCGGGCACGAGGTGACGCTGGGCGCGATCCAGACCTTCACGGAGCTGGGAGGCGAGGTCGACGAACTGATCTGGACGCCGATCGGCACCACCGACTATGGCCCTGTCATCGCGGGCGTTCCGAGCGACTCGGAGGCGGTGGCGGTAACCATCGTCGGCGCTGACCGCGTGCGTCTGTTCGACGCCTGGTTCGATTTCGGAATGGACCATCGCCACGACATCATCGGCACCTACTGGCTGCAGGAAGATGCGCTGCCCCAGGTCGATGACCGCGCCGTCGGCCTGATCAGCAATTCGCTGAACTATGTCGCCGGGATCGAGACGCCCGAGAACGAAGCCTTCGTCGAGGCGTATGCCGAGGCCCACAACAGGATCCCGTCCTGGTTCGCCGAAAGCGGCTATACGGCGAGCCTGTGGGCGCATGACGCCATCGAGGCGATAGACGGCGATATCGAGGACCGGGAGGCCTTCCTCGATGCGGTGCGATCCGTCGAGATCGACGCGCCGCGCGGGCCGCTGCGGCTCGACGAGTACGACAACCCGATCCAGAATGTCTACGTGTCCGAGGTCCAGAAGCGCGACCATCCGGTGCTGGGCGAAATCCTCATGAACGTGCCCGTCAAGACCTATGAGGGGGTCTCCCAGTTCTGGACCTGGGACCCGGAGGAATTCCTCGAGCGCGGCCCGTACGAGCGCTGACCTGTCGCGTCTGCTCCGGCCGCGCGCCTCGCGCCGGCCGGAGCAGGCCCACCCAATAGATTTGTAGTGGTGCCATCCCGGCACAGGATGACATGAGCTTCATCATTCAGACCATCAACGGGCTCTCGCTGGCGGCCCTGCTGTTTCTGCTGTCGGCCGGCTTCACCCTGACGTTCGGGCTGATGCGGGTGGTCAATCTGGCCCACGGCGCGCTTTACCTTATTGGCGGCTATGTCGGGCTGTCGGTCGTCTGGACGACAGACAATTTCTGGCTCGGTATCGTGGCGGGCGGCTTTTTCGTCGTGGTGCTTGCCGCCCTGATCGACCGTTTCCTGATCCGGCCTACCGGCGAGAACCACCTCGCCCAGGTTCTCCTGACCGTCGGTGTGGCCATCGTCATCGCCGACATCGCACTGGCAATCTGGGGTGGCGACAATCTCCGGGTGCCGACACCCGAGATGCTGCGTGGCCCGATCTTCCTGCCCGGCGACATCATCTATCCGCGCTACCGATTCGTGTTGATTCTCTTCGGTCTCGCGGCTGCGGTTATCATGTGGGTGCTCTACCGCCGCACCCAGATCGGCGCCATCGTGCGCGCCGGCGTGGACGACCGCGAGATGGCGTCGGCCCTGGGCATCAACATCAATCTCCTGTTCGCGCTTGTATTCGCCGTCGGCGCCTTCCTGGCCGGCGTGGCGGGCGTCGTGGGCGGGGCCTTCCTGACGCTCTATCCCGGCGTCGAATGGGAAATTCTCATCCTCGCACTCGTCGTCGTCATCGTGGGTGGGCTCGGCAGCCTGGAAGGGGCGATAGTCGGCAGCGTCATTGTCGGGCTGATTGACGCCTATGGACGCTGGCTGATGCCCGAGATGTCCTACTTCGTGATCTTCGCGCCGATGGCCGTGCTGCTCCTGGTACGTCCCACCGGCATTTTCGGACAGGAGCACTGACAATGCCGGAACGCGGAGCCCTGACACTTATCTTCGTGGCCGCATTGGTGGCGACCGTTCCCCTGTTCGCTGGCGATTTCTGGGTCAGCCTGACAATCAAGATCCTTGTGCTGGGATTGCTGGCCCTGTCAGTCGACCTGCTGCTCGGCCATGCCGGGTTGCTGTCATTGTGCCATGCCGCCTTCTTCGCCATGTCAGCCTATACGGTTGCCATCCTGCAGGTGCGCTACGGCGTTCCGATGCTCATCGCGGTGCCCGCCGGCCTCGCCATGGGAACGCTGCTGGCACTCGTGTTCGGGGTCTCGGTGCGCACGCGCGGCGTCTATTTCATCCTGGTGACAATCGCGCTCGGCTTCATCGTCTGGGGCGTGACCTATCGCTGGGCCTCCTTCACCGGCGGCGACAACGGCATCACCAATGTGCCCTATCCGGCGATCGGCGACTTCCAGATCACCTCGATGACGGCCTACTTCTACGTCGTGCTACTGGTCGTGCTGGGCTGCGTGCTCGCCTATCGCACCCTGGTCCGCTCGCCCTTCGGCCTCGTCCTGCGCGGCCTGAAGTCAAGCGAAAGCCGTATGCGCAGCCTCGGCTACAGCCCGTTGCGCCATCTCTATGTGGCCTTCGTGCTGTCGGGCTTCATGGCGAGCCTCGCCGGCGTTCTCTACATCTACTTCAATCGTTTCGTGAACCCGGCAACGGCCCACTTCCACATCTCGGTGGAGGCGGTGCTAATGGCGATACTGGGCGGCACGGGCACCATATTAGGGCCGTTTCTCGGCTCCGTCGTGATCATGGTCCTGCGCAACTGGGTCAGCGGCTTCTTCCCCTACTACATGACCCTGATGGGGCTGGTGTTCATCGTCACCGTGCTGTTCGCCCCCAACGGGATCATCGGGCTGGTCAATTCGTGGCGCGCGCGGCGGGCGAGGCGCGCGAAGACGACGGACGCCGTGGGGACGGAGCCCGAGGCGCAGCCGAGGCCGCAGCCATGAGGGCCGGCACAGCAAACAGCGCCGCCCTCGAACTGACGGGCGTGACCAAGCGCTTCGGCGGCCTGGTGGCGGTCGACGATGTGAGCCTGACCGTGCGGCCGGGCGAACGACACATCCTCATCGGCCCCAATGGTGCCGGCAAGACCACGCTCTTCAACTGCATCACTGGCACCTTCTGGCCATCTTCCGGGCAAATCCGTTTCTTCGACGTGGACGTGTCCCGGCTTGCCGAGCGCGACCGTGCCAGGCTGGGCATCGGCCGGACCTTTCAGATCTCCAACGTCCTGGTTGAGCTGACCGTGTCGGAGAACCTCATTCTGGCCGTGCTCGGCCGCGACCGCCGCAAGTGGATGATGCACAAGCCGTTCGCCGATCTGGGCGCGGTCGCCGACTCGGTCGGCACCGCCCTCGCCACGGTGCGGCTCGATCATCGCCTGAACGATCCGGTGGCCAGCCTTTCCTATGGCGAGCGCAAGCAGCTCGACCTTGCCCTTGCCCTTGCCATGGAGCCGCGCGCGCTATTTCTCGACGAGCCCTGCGCGGGGCTGGCGCCGAGCGAACGCCAGCGGGTCTCCCAGATCATCGGCGAGCTGCCCGACGACATCACGGTGGTGATGATCGAGCACGACATGGATATCGCCCTGCGTCTGGCCGAGCGGGTGACCGTGCTGCACCAGGGGCAGGTGATTTTCGAGGGCAGCCCCGACGAGGTCGAGACGGATACGCAGGTCCGGGAGGTCTATTTTGGCTCAGGCTGAGGCTCTGCTGACGGTGCGGGATATCCACACCTATTACGGCGACAGCTACGTCCTGCAGGGACTGAGTTTGGCGCTACGGGAAGGCCAGATCGTCGCCATTCTCGGCCGCAACGGCATGGGCAAGACAACCCTGATCCGCTCGGTCGCCGGGCTCACGCCGCCGCGGTCGGGCGACATCCTGCTTCGCGGCGAGCCGATCACCGGCGCGCGCTCCTACGACATTGCGCGGCGCGGGGTCGGCCTCGTGCCCCAGGGGCGCCGCATCTTCACCTCGCTCACGGTGCGCGAGAACCTGCTGCTTCCGGCCAGCGTGCTGGCCGGCGGGCGGCGCGGCGGACCGGATGAGGGACCGCCGGAATGGGACCTCGACGAAGTCCTCGATCAGTTCCCACAGCTCAAGGCGCGCATCAACAATCTGGGCGGTGCGCTCAGCGGCGGCGAGCAGCAGATGCTGGCGATTGGCCGGGCCCTGATGCGCAACCCCGATCTCATCCTGATGGACGAGCCCTCGGAAGGGCTGTCGCCGCGGCTGGTCGAGCAGGTCGGCGACATCATGACGACGCTCAAGAAGCGCAATCACGCCATCCTGCTGGTGGAGCAGAATATCGGGATGGCGCTGGCGATCGCCGACTATGTCTATGTGCTCTCCGTCGGCAAGTTCGTTTTCGAGGGGCCGCCGAGCGAGCTGACTGCGAATGCGGAGGTGATCGATCGCCATCTGGGCGTCACCGGAAGCGAGCAGGTCGCATGACGCACGCGCCGTCCGGACTGCTTCGCATCGACAACCGCACCTTGAGCCAGCGGGTCTATGAAGAGCTCAAGCAGAAGATGATCACGGCCGAGCTCATGCCGGGGGCGCGCATCAGCCTGCGCGGCATCGCCGCGCAACTCGGCGTCAGCCTGATGCCGGTGCGGCAGGCGCTGTGGCAGCTCGAGCGCGACAAGGTGGTGGTCGTCGAGCACAACAGGCAGATCCGGGTCAACCGCCTGAGCGCCGACGAGTTCGACGAGATCCTCGAACTGCGCCTGGTCCTGGAATGCAAGGCCGCCGAGGAGGCCTGCCGCCTGCGCCCCGATGGCGCGGTCGACGAGGTCAGCTCCGCCCTTGAGCGAATGGCCGAGGTCGGCGCGGATACCACGCAGTTCCTGCAGCACAACCACGACTACCACATGCTGATCTACGCCTATGGCAACCGGCCGAACCTGATCGACCTGATCGACAATCTGTGGACCCGCGTCGGGCCGTATATCTACCTGGCTACCCTGACCACCGAGGATATGGATCGCTCCATGGGGTTCCACCGCCGGATGTACGACGCCTTCCGGGCCGGCGACGCCGCCGCCATGACCGACGCGGTGCGGCGCGACCTCACCGCCGCGGCCGACCAGATCCGACCCGTGCTGGAAAACCCGGAACGGCGCACGACGGCGCGGGCGGGAGATCTGCAACGCGACACTGGCGCCGTGTAGTGACCAGCCGGAAGAACCGTAAAGGGGAGAAGCGAGCGTGAGCGAACGAAAGGTCGTCGTCGTGACCGGCGGCAGCCGGGGTATCGGCGCAGCAACGGCGCGGCTGGCCGCGAGGGAGGGCTGGTCGGTCTGCCTGACCTACCGCAGCGCGCAAGGGGAGGCCGAGGGCGTGGTCGCGGACGTGCAAGCGGCCGGCGGCGAGGCGCTGGCGGTGCGCGCCGACACCGCGCAGGAATCCGATATCGTCGCCCTGTTCTCAACGGTTGACGAGCGGTTCGGCCGGATCGACGGGCTCGTCAACAATGCCGGGATACTGGACCGGCCGATGAACGTCGACGCGATCGACGGCGCCGCCCTGACGCATATGCTGGCGGTCAACATCGGCGGCTGCTTCCTATGCCTGCGCGAGGCGGCGCGGCGGATGAAGGCGCGTGGCGGCAGTATCGTGAATATCGGCTCGCGCCTGTCCGAGTTGGGCGGTGCCGGTGGCTTTGTGCATTACGCCACCACCAAGGGCGCCATCGACAGCCTGACAGTCGGCGCCGCGCGGGAGCTCGCCGCCGAGGGCGTGCGGGTCAACTGCGTCAGCCCCGGCGTCATCGAAACCGACATCCATGAGACGACCGGCATCGCCGGCCGGGCGAAGACGCTGTCCACCCAAGTGCCGATGAACCGGCCCGGCACCGCCGAGGAGGTGGCAGAGGCCGTGGTGTGGCTGTTGTCGGACCAGGCGTCCTACATCACCGGCGCGAAACTCAACGTGTCGGGCGGGCGCTGATCGATGGCATGAGGGCCTGCGGGACCGGCTGTCGGGCCCATTGTTCTCGTTTACTGAGAAAGTTCACGCGTTGCGATTGCGTGCCGTCGGGTGCGCGAAAATTTCTTCTGCGTTATACCAACCCGCGCTGATCAGAACTCATGGGCCCAATCCCGCCGTCCAGGAGATCGGCAAGGTGGTCGAGCTGATCAATGAAATCGCCGCCCAGACCAACCTGCTGGCGCTCAACGCCAGAGGCGGCGCGGGCCGGCGAGGCCGGCAAGGGCTTTGCGGTGGTTGCCGCCGAGGTCAAGGACCTGGCGAGCCAGACCGCCAAGGCGACCGGCGAGATCGGCGATCAGATCGCCGGCATCCAGAGCTCGACGGACGAGGCGGTAAGCGCCATGCGGGCGGTCAGCCAGACCATCGGCAACATCAACGAAATCTCCTCATCCATCGCCTCGGCCGTCGAACAGCAGGGGGCGGCGACGCAGGAGATTGCCCGCAACGTGCAGCAGGCCTCCACCGGCATGGAAGAAGTCAACGTCAACATCGTGGGCGTTACACAGGCCGCCTCCGATGCCGGGAGCTTGGCTACCCAGGTGCTAAGCTCTGCGAAGGAGCTGGCCGCGCAGGCCGAGTAACTGCGCGCCGAGTCGATCGGTTTGTCGAGCAGGTCCGCGCCGCCTGAGCCGCGGCTTTGCCGGACGAACCGGGCGTGCGGTGGCTGTGCCGCCCCCGATAAGGCTGCAGCCCCAGGCCGATCAAGCATCGGCCCGGGGCGTTTCATCGCCACGCTCGGCGCCTTGCGCAAGCCAACGGGAATGAGAGAAGCGCAGGTCAACTGGCGAGCGAAGCGCGCACTGCCTCGTGTTCCAGCACAGGCTTGGCATCGCGCGACCTTAACGGCACTACCCCCCGTGAAACATCGCGGCGGCGAAGATCGGCACTGTCACGATCACCCGGCCATGCCTGGGCGGCCTTGCTGCTTCGCGCAGCGCCATCCAGTGGGCCGCGCCAGGGGGCACTTGCGGCGCGAATGGGATCAGGCGACGTTGGTCGGCCCGGGATCAATGGTGACCACTTGCGCCGGCTCCGGCTCGTGCAGAAACAGATGGCCTTCCTGCTCCTGCGACCAGCTCGCGACCTTCAAGGCCGCCGCGTCGGAGTCGGCGCCGCCCTCGACGAGCCCGGCCTCGACGATATGCAGACCGTCATTGTTCAGGAAGAAGGTATGATCGCCGACTGCTTCGCGGAGCTGCGGCGTGTTGGGATGCTCTTCGGGGATGGTCTGCCCCTGGAGCTGGTCGGCAACATGCTGCGCCTGTTCTGCCGTGAGCTTCATATGTTTCTCCAATGTATCGGGCAAAGATAGAGTACTTAGGGGACAAGCAATACGAGGCAAATGAATTGGTCCCCTGACGCTCAAGACGCCATTGGCGTCCCTACGTCCCGCTCAAATATTCAGCTCGATCCAGGCGGGAACGTGATCGGAGGGCTTCTCCCACGAGCGAACGGCGCGGTCAATCCCGGCACCCATCAAGAGGTCTGCCGCCTGGGGCGAAATCAGCAGGTGGTCGATGCGTATCCCGTCATCCTTCTGCCAAGCCCCGCCCTGGTAGTCCCAGAAGGTGAAAAGGCCGTCGCCGTCATCGCAGGTGCGCACGGCATCGGTCAGTCCGAGATGGATAATCGCCCGGAAACGATGCCGGGAGTCGGGCTGGTAGAGCGCATCGTTGACCCACGCCTCCGGCCGGCGCGCGTCCTCGGGCTGGGGGATCACATTATAGTCGCCGGCCAGCACCAGCGGCTCCTCGAGCGCCAGTCGATCGCGCGCATGAGCCTCAAGCCGGTCGAGCCAGGCGAGCTTGTAGGCAAACCTATCCGAGCTGATCGGATTGCCGTTCGGCAGATAGATCGAGGCGATTCGGACAGTGCCGCCGTCGGTGCTGACCGTCGCTTCGATATAGCGCGCCTGGGCATCGTCGTCGTGGCCCGGCAAGCCGGTCGTCACGTCCTCCAGCGGGCGCTTCGACAGGATCGCGACGCCGTTGAACCCCTTCTGGCCGCAGATCGCGATATTATAGCCAAGCCCGTCGAGCGCCTCGCGCGGGAAGGTCTCCTCGGTGCACTTGATTTCCTGGAGGCAGACGACATCGGGGCCGACATCGCGCAGCCAGACTCGCAGATTCTCCGCGCGCGCACGCACGCCGTTGATGTTCCAGGTTGCGATCCGCACTGGCTCTTGCCGCGGTTAGATCGAGAACGACGTGCCGCAGCCGCAGGACGCCGTCGCCTGCGGGTTGCGGATCTGGAATGCGGCGCCGATGAGGTCGTCCACGAAGTCGATCTCCGAGCCGGTCAGATATATGAGCGAAATCGAGTCGATCAGCACCGTGGCGCCGTCCTTCTCGATGACGAGATCGTCCTCCTCGCGATTGGCATCGAGATCGAAGCCGTACTGAAACCCTGAGCAACCGCCGCCCGAGACGCTGACCCGCAGCGCGGTGTTCTCGGGTTCTCTGGCGAGAATCGCCGCCACGCGCCTTGCGGCGCGATCCGTGAGCGTGATCTGGGCTTCCTCGGTCATCTCCGTCATGCTCATCCCGACAGGTCCTCCGCCGTCTGCGCGGCCACGACCATGGCCTTGCTCAGTTCGATAAGGTATGTGCCCGTGCGGGACTGTCAATCGCGGGCCGCCGCGGGAAGCCACCGTGTCACGACTTGCGCCGTTCGCCTGTCATGCCGAAGAAAGCCGTGGCCGACTCCATGCCGAGCCCGACAGCCCGACCCGCACCGCCTTTCAACGCGACCGCGATCGCATCGTGCATTCGACGGCCTTTCGCCGGCTCACCCACAAGACGCAGGTTTTCGTCTATCACGAGGGGGACCACTACCGCACGCGGTTGACGCATTCGCTCGAGGTTTCCCAGGTTGCGCGCTCGCTCGCCCGCAGCCTCGCCGTCGACGAGGACCTCGCCGAGGCGCTAGCTCTGGCCCATGATCTCGGCCATCCGCCCTTCGGCCACGCCGGCGAGCGCGCCCTGGCGCGCGCCATGGCGCATCATGGCGGCTTCGATCACAATGCCCAGAGCCTCGCCGTGGTGACGCGGCTGGAGCGGCGCTACGCCGAGTTCGACGGGCTCAATCTCGCCTGGGAAACCCTGGAAGGCCTGGTCAAGCATAACGGGCCCCTGCTCGACGGGGCGGGCCGCCCCATCTGCGCGCCTGGCGCCGGGGGCGTGCCCGAAGAGGTGCTGGCCTATTGCCGCCGCCACGACCTGCGCCTTGCCGAGCATGCCGGGGTGGAGGCCCAATGTGCGGCGATTGCCGACGATATCGCCTATTGCAGCCACGACCTCGATGACGGCCTCCGGGCCGGGCTCTTCTCGCTCGACGAGATCGCCGCGGACGTCGCCCTGGTCGCCCGGCAAATGGCCAGGGTTCACGAGCGCCATCAGGGGATTGCGCCGGCCCGTCTCAAGCACGAGGTGGTGCGCCATCTCATCACCGCCCTGATCGAGGACGTGCTGGCCGAAAGCGGCAGGCGGCTCGCGGCGCTGGCCCCCGGCTCGGCGGACGCGGTGCGCCGCGCCTCCGCACCCGTCATCGCCTTTTCGCCGCGTTGCCGGGACGAGCTGGACAGCCTGCGCGCCTTCCTGTTTGCGCGCATGTATCGCCATGAGCGTGTGATGGGCGTGATGCGCGATGCTGAAGCCGTGGTGGCACGGCTGTTCGCCGGCCTCCTTGACGATCCACTCGGCCTTCCCGAGGAATGGCTGGCGACCGGGGAAGCGGGCACCGCCCGCGCGATCGCCGATTACATCGCCGGGATGACCGACCGATATGCCCTCGTCGAACACCGCCGTCTGTTTGACGGGGCGCCGGAATTGCGCTAGCGCACCGGCGGATGCCCGACGGGCTCTAACGGAAACCATCCATGGACGTCTTTACCGATTTTGCCGCCCGCATCGCGGAAGCGGCCCGTCTCGTCGCAGGCGACAGCGCGCTCGACGTGTCCAAGGTGACGGTTGAGCCGCCGCGCGAGGCCGCGCACGGCGATCTGGCAACGAACGCGGCCATGGTCCTGTCCCGGCAGCTTGGGCTGAAGCCGCGCGACTTCGCCGACCGTCTGGCGGCCGAGCTGGCCCGCGCTTCGGCCGGCGACGTGACGGCTGTCGACGTCGCCGGGCCGGGCTTCGTCAATCTCACTCTCGCCGATGAATACTGGCGCGGCCAGCTGCGCAATATCCTGGCAAGCGGCGAGGCCCACGGCCGCAGCGATATCGGCCGGGGTGAGCCGGTCAATGTGGAGTATGTCTCAGCCAATCCGACCGGGCCGCTTCATGTCGGCCATTGCCGGGGCGCGGTGTTCGGCGATGCACTCGCCAACCTCCTCGACTATGCCGGCTTTCGCGTTACGCGCGAATACTACATCAACGATGCCGGCGCCCAGGTCGACACCCTGGCCCGATCGGCCTTCCTGCGCTACCGCGAGGCGCTGGGCGAGGATGTCGGCGAGATCCCGGAGGGGCTTTATCCCGGCAACTATCTCAAGCCGGTCGGTCGGGCTCTGGCCGATGAGTTCGGCGACGGCTTGCGCGCCATGGCGGAGCATGAATGGCTGCCAATCGTTCGCACCGCGGCGGTCGACTCCATGTTGGCGATGATCCGGGATGACCTTGCAGCACTCGGCATCCGCCATGATGTGTTCTTTTCCGAACGGTCGCTGCAGGAGAGCGGCCGGATCGCCGAGACCCTGGCCTATCTGCGCGAGCGCGGAGATGTCTATGAGGGCCATTTGCCGCCGCCCAAGGGTCAGCCCCAGGAGGACTGGGAGGATCGCGAGCAGACGCTGTTCCGCTCGACCGCGTTCGGAGACGACGTCGACCGCCCGCTCGTGAAGTCGGACGGGAGCTATACCTATTTCGCCTCCGACATCGCCTATCACCGCGACAAGTTCGAGCGCGGCTTTGCCGCGATGATCGACGTGCTGGGCGCCGATCACGGCGGTTACGTCAAGCGCATGCAGGCCGCGGTCAAGGCCGTGTCCGGCGGGCAGGCCGAGCTCGACGTCAAGCTGTGTCAGCTCGTCAAGCTGTTCCGGGCCGGCGAGCCGGTCCGCATGTCCAAGCGGGCCGGCGAGTTCGTGACCCTGCGCGACGTGGTCGACGAGGTGGGCAGAGATGTCGTGCGTCTGATCATGCTCTATCGCAAGAACGAGGCGCCGCTGGATTTCGATTTCGAGAAGGTCACCGAGCAGTCCAAGGACAATCCGGTGTTCTACGTGCAATACGCCCATGCCCGGGCCCATTCGGTGTTCCGCAACGCCGCGGAGGTGTTTCCTGACCTGCGCTTCCCCATGGTCAACACGGAGGCGGCGGATCTGTCGGCGGTTGCGCATCCGGCTGAACTGGCGCTCATCAAGACCCTGGCGCAGTTCCCCCGCACCGTGACCTCGGCGGCCAGCGTCCATGAGCCGCATCGCGTGGCATTTTACCTCTACGAGGTAGCCAGTTCGTTTCATGGGCTTTGGAATCTTGGCAAAGACGTGCCACAATTACGCTTTATTAACCCAGCGGATCGACCTTCGACCCTGGCCCGATTGGCCCTCGTTCAAGCCACGGCACTGACCGTGGCGGCCGGGCTCCGGATACTTGGCGTGGAGCCCGTCGAAGAGATGCGTTGAACGCTTGGAGAGCGCGTGGGTGCGGCACGGTCCGCGCCAGGCGCTACAGGCATATGCAGAGTAGTTGACCATGTCGGACAATCGTGACGACAGAAGCGACCATCCGGACGGCGGCAAGGCGGACGACGGTTTCTCCGTCCAGCGGCCGCGCAGCGAGGATCCACTTGCCGAACTGGCGCGCCTGATCGACGAGGATCCCTTCGCCGATTTCGATCGTTTGCGCCATGGGCGAGGTCGCCGCAAAGCCGCGCAGTCGGCCGATGCCGGGTCGGCATCCGGGGACGATGCGTGGGAGCGCGACGACCCGTTGCCGCCTTATCGGCCGCGCGAATGGCAGGGCGAGCCCGATGTTGCGCCGGCAGAGGATTGGCACGCAGAGCCGGCCACAGAAGCCTCTCGGGAGCAGCCGGCAGCGTTCGACGCAGCGCCGGCGAGTCCGGAACGCGACGAAGCGCAACCGGCCCAGCATGAACTGGATCAGGCGGATATGCTCGGCGCCCAGCAAGGCGCGGAACAACCGGATCACGAAAACACGCGTCTCGACCCATATGCCGAGGATGCCGGGGACCATGGCGTGTTCGGCCCCGGCGGGGGATCGGATGAAGGCGATGTCGCGGTGGACGTCGAGGAAGCGGAAGGCCCGGCACCGCAGGCGCCGGCCCAGCCGAGCCGGCCGACATTCGATCCAGTGTCTGCCGTTGCCGCGCATCTGTTTGCGAACAAGCCGCGGCCTGCCGCCACCGCCGGGGGGCACGGCGCAGCCGCGGCCGACGCGCAAGGGGCGGCTCATTTTTCCGTCGATCCGCCCCCCGAGGCCCACGATATCGTGCGGCCGCCCGCAGAGCCGCAGTTGGACGCGGCGTGGAGTTCCGCCGGACATGACGTCAGTCCGGACGGTAACGTTCAGGGCGAGCCGCCGGACCAGGGCGGGTTTGCCTGGCACCTGGACGAAACGGCCAGGCCTGGCGACGATCAGATCCTCGCGCATGAAAGGGCCGAGTTCGGCCATGAACCCGGCTACCGAGAGGATCCGGTCCACCACGCGGACGCCCTGAGCGAGGGCTATCCGGCCGACGGTTACGCGGACGCGCCATACCCCGACGAAAGGTACTATCAGGGCGAAGCGCCGCTCCATCTTGATGTGGCCGACGACTATACCGACTTTCCCGAGCATGACCTGCCGCCGAGCGCGCTTGACGGGTCCGGCCAGCGGCCGCGCCGCGGACTTTTCGTGGTGGCAAGTTTCGTCGGCCTGGTGGTGCTCGGCGGGGCGGTGGCGCTCGGCTATCGTGGGCTGTCCGGCGACTCCGGCGGCGAACCCCCGATCATCCGGGCCGACACATCGCCCACCAAGGTCGCTGCGGCGGAGGAGGCCGCCACCGAGGAGTCGCAGGGCGGCAAGCTGATTTACGAGCGGATCGGTGGCAACGAGGCTGAGGGCGAGGAGCGCCTGGTCTCGCGCGAGGAGCCGGTCTTCGAGGTCGACGGTCGCGACGATGACGGGATTCGGCGCGTCGATGTGTCGGGCGGCAACGAACGTGGCAGCGAGGCAGGCGATGCCGCCGGTCGAACGGCAGCCGCCCGTGACGAGCCGCGCCGGGTGCGCACCGTGGTCGTCAGGCCGGATGGCACGGTCCTGCCGTCCTCCGTAGAAACGCGCGCCGAGGACGCGGACGGCGCCGTCAACGCCGATCAGAGCGCGGAGGACGCAACCTCGCTGGCTTTGGCAGCCGAAGGCGAAGCGGAGCGTGATTTCGTGCCCCCCAGCCCGCCGCAAAGCGGAGCGGACGAGCCGGAGGCCGCGCCTGACGACCAGGTTGAGACGGCGGCGATCCCGGAACCCGCCGCGGAGCCGGAGGAGGAGACGACCGCCGAAACCGGCGAGGCGGCGGGGCAGACGGTCGAGGCCGAGCAAGCCGATGCGCAGCCCCGAACCGACCAGCAGGCCACTCAACCACGATCCGGACAGCCGCTGCAGCTTGGCCCGAGTGGCACCGGCACCGCGAGCGCCGATCAGGGACAGGCCACAACTCAGACGGCGGCGGTGCCGAGCGAGGCCGAGGCGCAAGAGCCCTCCGCCGCCGAGCAGCGGCCCTTCCCGGCCGGGAGCTATGTGGTGCAGGTTGCCTCCACGCGCAGCGAGGATGAGGCACGTTCAACCGCCCAGTCGATTGCCCAGCAGCACAGTGGACTGCTGAGCGATCTCCGGGTCGGTGTTGAGCGTGCCGATCTCGGCGAGCGCGGCGTGTTCTATCGGGTAGGCGCTGGCGGGATGGCCTCGCGCTCGGATGCCACCGCGCTATGTCAGCAGCTTCAGGCGAACGGCTTGGACTGCTTCGTTCGTCAGAGCAATTGATCGACCGGGAGCACGCGATCGGGGCGCGCGCCCTGACCCGCCCCGAGGAATGGCCGTTTTGCACCTGCCCGGAACCGATGCGCAACTTGTGCATCGGGTTGGGGCAACTCGGCGATTGCCTAGCCAGCGGCGCGGCCTGTATGATCGCGCGATGACGGAGCGACGTCCAGGCGAACCGCAGCACACCGAAGCACGGACAGACGACCGCGCCGTACGTCTTGCCGCGGCCTTGCGCGCCAATCTGCGCAGACGCAAGCAACAGGCGCGAGCCCGCGCGGATGAGCCGGACTCCGGCAACTCGGAAGGCGACTGATCCGCCTTGCTCCCCGCGGGGGCGGATCGTCTTGTTTCCGCCGCGATCCGCGTTTAAGCGCGGATCGTTGGGCTAGGACGGGGGATAAAGGTGGAGAGCATACGCATTGCGGGCGGGCGGCGTCTGAGCGGTAGTCTGCCGATATCGGGGGCCAAGAACGCAACGCTGCCGCTGATGATCGCCGCGATCCTCACGCCCGAGCGGGTGACGTTGGAGAATGTTCCGCGTTTGCGCGACGTCTCGCAGCTTGGGCGCATTCTCAACAACCACGGCATCGATATCACGATTGCCGGAAAGCGCCCGTCGGACAGCGGCAACGGGCGCGTCGTGCATCTCGATGCCTCCGAGATCGTGGACACCACGGCGCCATACGAGATGGTGTCCCAGATGCGCGCGAGTTTCTGGGTTCTTGGCCCGTTGCTTGCGCGCTGCGGCCAAGCGCGGGTTTCGCTGC
>SKQW01000364.1 GCA_007118805.1 Rhodobiaceae bacterium
TCTGAACGGCGATTATATTCGCGCCACCTGTGGAGGGGTGGCCGAGCGGTCGAAGGCGCACGCCTGGAACGCGTGTAGGCGGGCAACCGTCTCGAGGGTTCGAATCCCTCCCCCTCCGCCATCGTCGTGATGCGAACGCCGAACGGCCCGCCGGCAGCGGCGAAATTTCTTTGGGTTCCAAAGGGGTTTGGGTCGGTCCGACCAAACCGGAGAGACCGCCGCGCTGCCGCTTTTCGGTCTCTGACTGGCATTTGTCTCTTTCCGAGCGAACCTTGCTGGAAATGGTATGCTTAGGAAAAGTGGCGCCCTTTCAATGGGTTGTGTTTTCTGGCCAACCCAACTTTCCGCGGCCACCTTCTCGCCGGGCATGCCATCGGAGACACCCAAGGCGGGCGTTGCATTGCGAAAAGCCGCGCAGTAGGACGGACAGGAACAGCGGGGCGCTGCAGGCGCGCCGGCCGCGAACCGTCGGAGGCAGTTGTCCGCCGGCACCGGCACGCAGACTAGGCGGTCATCGACAAGCCGCGACCTGACCCCTTCCAGACCTTCCCGAACCCAGTTTCTGCCGGAGAGCGGTCATTCGGGTAGAAAAGCCTCTTGAGCCCGGAGCAGTCTTTGCTGAACCATTCAGGTAGCGTCGCTCGACCTAGCAATCAAGGACGGAGCGATTGAACGGCACGGCCCGCTCGGCATTGTCCCTCTCCGATTTGTCGCAGCGTGGCACGACTGCATCGATTTCCAGTGTCGCCCGGTCGCGCACCGTCCGCCACGCCTCCAGCATCGCTGCGACCGAGCGCTCTGCGTCATGCTCCGTTGTGGCCGACGAGATGACCGATACGCGCATGACCCAATGGCCGCGCCAGTCCCCTCCCTCGACGAAGCAGACGCCATCCGCTTGGATCTGCCGGATCGTCTCCTTGGTCAGCCGGTCCCCTGCTTCGCTCGCCCGGTCCGCGCCGAAGCGGACAATGAACTGGTTGAGCACGACATCGTTGAGAACGCGAATGCCATCTTCCGAAGACAGGCGTTCCGCCATGTGCCGCGCGATCCGGCAATGGCGCCGGACCATCTCGGCAATGCCGGACCGTCCCAGATGGCGGATCATCGCCCACGAAGGGTACCCGCGTGCGCGGCGCGACAGTTCGGGAACATAGTGCGAGGGGTTCCGCTCGTTTTCGTCCGTCTTTGGCAGGTAGCTGGCGAGGATGTTCATCGCCCGCCCGTGGGCGTCCGGATGCCGGGTGATCGCATAGCCGGTGTCATAGGGCGTTTGCAGCCATTTGTGTCCGTCCATCGACCAGGAATCCGCCTGCTCGAATCCCTGCGCCAGATGCGCCTGTTCGGGTGAGGCGCGCGCCCAGAGGCCGAAGGCGCCATCGACATGCACCCACGCGCCGCGGCCATGGGCGGCGGGTATCAGCTCCGCCGCGGGATCGAAAGCGCCGGTGTTGATCTGCCCGGCTTGAAGGATGGCGATGACCGGCCCGGTGCATTCTGCGAGCGCACGCGCGAAGTTGCCCGGCACGATCCGCCCCATCTCATCGGTCACGATCCGCTGAACATGTTCCTGACCGAAACCGAGATGCTGTAGCGCCGCGAAGATCGTGGCGTGAGCATCTGCCCCAACCAGCACGCTGACGGGCGGCGCCCCAAACAGACCCTTTTGCTCGACATCCCAGCCGGCGCGCCGCAGAACGTCGCCGCGCGCCGCGGCGAGACAGGTAAAGCCCGCCATCGTGGCGCCGGTGGTGAAGCCGACCGAACTCTCTCTCGGCAGGTCCATGAGTTCCAGCAGCCACGCCGCGACGGCCACTTCGACTGCCGCTGCCGAGGGCGTGGCGGCGTGGCTGGCCGTGTTCTGCCCCCAGGCGGATACAAGCCAGTCCGCGGCGACCCCGACCGGGTGCGAGCCGCCGATGACCCAGCCGAAGAAACGCGGGCCGACCATCGAAGCCAGGCCGGGCGACGCGCGCTCCATCAGGTCCTCGATCACGGCCATCGCGGGTAGTCCGTCCTCCGGCAAGGTGGTGCTGAACCGTGCAACGGCCTCACCGAAGGAGATCGCCGGGCGATGTCGGGCGCTGCCAACGGACTCACGAAAGGCGGTCGCCTCTTCGGCCGCCCTGGCAAGCAAGGCTTTCGTTGAGCGATCATCCGCGGTCACGTCCATCCCCTTCGAGGTGTGGTTGACCCTGGAGCCGTCCTGCTCAGGCCGCGAATTGGCAGGCCGGCGTCGAGCGCGAAAGCGCCAGTTCCTCTTCGTCCATGTCGGCCTCGATCATCTCGAAGAGGGGGGTGGTAAGGTAGCGCTCGCCGGTGTCGGGCAGCATGCAGAGAATGACGGAACCGGCCGGCGCCGCTTCGGCGATCTGGCGTGCGACGCCGAAGGTGGCGCCGCCGGAAACGCCGGTGAAGATGCCCTCCTTCTGAGCTAGCGCTTTGGTCCATTGCATCGCCTCGGCCCCCGCGATCGGCACCACCTCGTCATAGTACCGCTCGTCGATCGCCTCCTGCAGGACATGGGGAATAAAGTCCGGCGTCCAGCCTTGGATCGGGTGCGGCTCGAAGTCGACGTGGCTTACGGCCGGGGCCCCGTCGGGCAGCCGCTCCTGGGGATGGCCGCTCCCGACGAGCTGGGCGTTGCCGGGCTCGCTCAGCACGATCCTCGTCTCGGGCCGCTCCCGGCGCAGCACGCGTCCGACACCGACCACGGTGCCGCCCGTGCCGTAGCCAGTCACGAGATAATCCAGAGGGGAGCCGGTGAAGTCGTTGACGATCTCGCGCGCCGTGGTGGTTTCGTGAATGTCGGCATTGGCATTGGTTTCGAACTGCCGGGCGAGGAACCAGCCATTGGCTTCCGCCAGTTCCTCGGCCTTCGTGTACATGCCAAAGCCCTTCTCCGCCCGCGGCGTCAGCACCACCTTGGCCCCCAGCATGCGCATCAGTTTGCGTCGCTCGACGGAGAAGCTGTCGGCCATGGTGACGACCAGCGGATAGCTCTTCTGGGCGCAGACCATGGCAAGGCCGATTCCGGTGTTGCCGCTGGTCGCCTCGACCACCGTTTGGCCCGGCTGCAGCGCGCCTGTGCGCTCCGCCTCTTCGATGATGTTTAGGGCCAGGCGGTCCTTGACCGAGGCCAACGGATTGAAGAACTCCGCCTTCACATAGATGGTGGCATCTTTGACGCCGAGGTTGTTGACACGGATCGTGGGCGTATCGCCCACCGTGTCCAGAATGCTGTCGAAGAGGCGGCCTCGGCCGGCAGTCGTCCTGATCGTGGATTGGATTGGCATGACGAATTTTCCTTCTTGGCTGTCCGCGGGCGTCGGGGCCGAGAGCACCATCATTCCGCTGTCGGTCCGACGGCCGGATGCGAGCGGTTGACGAATTGGCGCCAGATTAGCCAGGTGTCCTGCGCGTCCTGACGCAGAATGTTGACATAGGAGCCGTGTTGCTGGACGGATTCACCCGTGCCGCCAAGCAGTTCGACCTCGAAATCATAGGTCGCTTTCACATAGACCGTCTCCCCGAGGGTCTCGGCTTCCAGAATGTCCACCGAGAAATCGGTCAACTGGAGGCCGCCGTCGGAACCGAACAGTTGGGCCAGAGCGTCGCGAATGGCTTGGCGTCCCTCCACGGGCAGGCTGTCGGGCAGCACCTGAATCGCTTCTTCGTGATAGAGTTGCGAGACCGCGTCCCAATCGCCAGCGAGGGCACGCTCCACATAGATTTCAGGTATCGCCGCGATTTCCTGTGGCAGTTCTCCCGTGGAGTCGCCTACGGTCGAGCCGGCAAGGGATGCCCCCGAAGACATCGATAGCGCCAGGACGCCTATGATCACGGGGTGTCTTGTCCACATGATCGCCTCCTTTTGGGCAACGCGCTCGCCGCGTTGCTCGCATTGCCTCTTTCGTGGGAATGTCCGGCCGGCGCGCAACCCTTGCGGGGTTCGTCCTGCGCCGGCCGAGCCGCGTCTCAATGAGTGCTGTGGGCGCTGGCGATGTCGTCGCGATCGACGTTGCACTGCTCGTCGAGGCGAGTGCCCTCGGCTTCGTCCACCGGAATCGTGAGACCGCCTTCCGCCGGCACACCGAGCAGCGTCGCGACCACCACCGTCTCACCATCGGCGCTGGGATTGTAGGCGGTGTGTACGGTATCGCCCGGGTCAACCAGGGCCGTTCCGGCCGAGTATTCTCGCCTTTCGCAATCCTCGGCGAACATGAAGACGAAATCGCCTTCCATAATGCTGATCAACACCGTCCCGGGATGAGTGTGCCACGGGAACACCGCGCCTGGCTGAATGGTGAACTTCATCACAGCTATGTGCGACGCGTCATCGATCTCGACGACCTGCTGGGGGAGGCCGTCGAGATCCTGGGTGATGCGCATCGAAACGTCGTCCGTGAAGGCGTGGCGCAGCGAGAGCGGCTCGGCCGATATCGGCTCTGGATCGCTCTGGGCGACGGCGGTTGCGCCGAGAAGCAGCCCGCAGGCTGCAGCGAAGGGCGTGATGCGCCAGGTTGCAGATGTCATGTGCATGTCGGATCTCCACGGCTTCGTCATGTGGCGGTTTCAGACGAGCTGTCGGCGCAGCCCATTCACGGGCACGCACCTTGATCGCCGGATGCGAGTCATGTTGAGGCGGCGCGGTGCCGCTTGCCATTCGGCGTTTGCAGGATTTCGGCTGGTGCAATTGCAGTATTCCTGCGGTAGCCTTGAGCATGAGGACGCTCTGGCGGATCGGGTAGATGACACACGATCCAGCGACACGACTAGCTCAGCTGAGCCGGCGCGAACACGAGATCGCCGTGGCCTATTCGGAGGGCGAAAGCCACAAGGAGATCGCGACTCGCCTGTTTCTCGCACCCTCCACGGTCCGCACCCATCTCAGTGCGATCTATCGCAAGCTCGGCGTTTCTTCGAAGATCGAGCTGCTTCGGCTCTTGGCTGCCTCTGCCGTGGCAGAGGCAGCCGCACCCGTTGCGCCAGGCCCAGAGCTTGCCGCAGTGCCCCACCGCGCGTCCGTCGCGATCATGCCGTTATCCCAGAGTTCCGGCGACCCTGGCAGCTTTGCGGGCGGCCTGGTCCAGGACATCATCACCCGCCTGGCAAAGCTGAGGAGCATGCGCGTTATCGCGCGCGGATCGACCTTTGCCCTTGCCGAGCACGGCATCGTCGATGGCGAGGCCGCCGACTTGCTGCAAGTGGATTATTTCGTGACGGGGTCTGTGCGCTGCCAGGGCGAGCGCATCGTACTGGTCGTGGAGCTAACCGAAACCCGAAACGCCCAAATCATCTGGGCCCACGATTTTGAGTACAAGGCTGCCGATGCATTGCTGGCTCTCGATGATATCGGCGATCGCATCGTGACCGCTGTGGCAACCGAGATCGAGATCGCCGAGCGCAATCGCGCGCTCCTCAAGCCGCCGCATTCCCTTGATGCGTGGGAAAGCTTCCACCGTGGGCTTTGGCATATGTATCGATTCAGCGGCCCGGACAATGAACACGCCCACACGCTGTTTCGCAGGGCCGTCACAATGGATCCGACGTTCTCGCGCGCCTATGCCGGACTTTCCTTCACCCATTTCCAGAACGCGTTTCTCCTGCATCCGGAACATCGGGATCGGGAAATCGGGCTCGCATTAGATGCGGCTGGCGAAAGCCTCGTTGCCGACAATCACGATCCGGCCGCTCATTGGGCGATGGGGCGGGCGCTCTGGCTGCAAGGCTCGGAGGATCAAGCCGTTGCCGAACTCGAGACTTCGGTGCAGCTCAGCCCCAATTTCGCATTCGGCCACTACACGCTTGCGTTCGTCAGGAGCCAGTCTGGCGATGCGCAGGCCGCCATCGGTTCGGCCGACCATTCCCGTCATTTGAGCCCGTTCGACCCGCTGCTCTTCGGCATGCTCGGATCCCGTGCGATGGCCCTGTTCCGGCTGGGCGCCTATGACGAGGCCGCCGATTGGGCGATCAGGGCCGCGGCTCGTCCCAATGCCCATATTCATATTCACGCCATCGCCGCCCATTGCCTTGTGACTGCCGGACGCCTTGAGGAGGCTCGACAGTACGTCTCCTTCATCCGCAAGATGCTGCCAGAGTATCGCGTGGATGATTTCCTGAAAGCCTTCCGTTTCCCGCCCGATACGCAGGCCCTCTTTCGCAAGGCGGCGAAGCAGATAGGCATGACATGAACCGCCCGCTTCTGCCCGAAACGGTGTGCCACGAGTCAAGTCACGTCATCGGCGAACGCAGCTCCTGATCAGCCGCGCGAATGACCGGTTCTGGCGCAGCCACGACCTCGAGCGCGATCGCCAGCAAGGTCTGCTTGCAGCAAACTGCAAAGCCTACCGCTACGGCCGAAATGGGTGCGCATTCCGGGCGTTCGTCAAGCGTGGTGGGGACGACTCGATCGGGCTCAATCGAGCCGCTAACCGCACCGGTCGCCTGCGGCAGCAACAGGTCGAGGGTCGCCCTTGGTGCCGGCGAGCTACTGGCGACATGTGTCGAACACGGCCTCCTTTTGCTCCGCCCACGGCCGCTCGGCGGCGGCTGCCAATTCGTTGAGCGAAACGGCGGGCGGCACCCGCGCGATCAGCAGTTGATGCAATACCGCGGGCGACAAATAGGCAAGCCGGAGCATGCGGCTGACAAAAGGACCCGTGACCTTCTCCGCGGCGGCGATGTCCTGGATGGTCGTGACCTCGCCGCGTTCGAGCATCCGTCGCCAGGCCCAAGCGCGGGCAATCGCGCGCAGCACGTGCGGCTGCTGTGCGGCGGATTGATCTGCAGCGCACTCGTCTGGCGGCACGATGCGCGGCCGGCCATTGCGGCGCTTGACCTGGAGCGGGATGAGAACGCGGATGGTGGGCGGTGTAGTCATGCGGCGGCCTCCTCAGACTTCGGTGCCAGCATCTCGCGCACGATCGTGCCCATGCCTTCGGTGCGCAGGTCGACGGCAAGGCCATCGGCGGTGATCGTCACGCGCTCGACCAGCAGCTTGATGATGCGCGACTGCTCGGCCGGAAACAGCGCCGACCAGACCTCGTCGAACCGGGCAAGCGCCGCGATTACCTCGGCCTCCTCGATGTCAGGCGCTTCCTGGCGCACCGCTGTCACAGCCTGCGCCACGATCTCCGGCATGCGGACAAGGCGCCGGATCTCGCCCACCACCGCGCCCTCGACCATATCGGCAGGCAGGCGCAACGGCGGCGGACGATTGGCCGTCGCGCGCCCGCGGATCGCGTCCGTCGAGACATAATAGCGATAGCGCCGACTGCCTTTCCTGGTGTGGGTGGGCGTCATGGCGCGGCCGGTATCGGTGAAGATCAGCCCCCGCAGCAGCGCCGGTGTGCCGCTGCGCGTCACCGCTCCCCGCGGGCGGCCATTGGTGGCAAGGATCGCCTGAACCTTGTCGAAGATCTCGCGGTCGACGATCGCCTGGTGCTCGCCGGGATAGCTCTCGCCCTTGTGCACCGCCTCACCAACATAGACCCGGTTGTTGATCAGCTTGTAGACGATCCCCTTGTCGAACGGCTTTCCACGCTTGGTGCGCCGCCCTTGCGCCTGCAGCTCGCGCACCAGCATGGTGACCGAGCCCAGCCGAATGAACCGCTCGAAGATATGCCGGACAAGCTCGGCCTCACTCTCATTGACGACCAGCTTTCGGTCCTTGACGTCATAGCCGAGTGGCACGAATCCGCCCATCCACATGCCGCGCTTGCGCGAGGCGGCGAACTTGTCGCGGATCCGCTCCCCGATCACCTCGCGCTCGAACTGGGCAAACGACAACAGGATATTGAGCGTCAGCCGTCCCATCGAGGTGGTGGTGTTGAACGACTGGGTGATCGAGACGAAGGTCACGCCGCAGCGCTCGAACACCTCGACCAGCTTGGCAAAATCCATCAGCGAGCGGGACAGCCGGTCGATCTTGTAGACGACAACCACATCGATCAGCCCCGCTTCGATGTCGGAAAGCAGTTGCTTGAGCGCCGGGCGCTCCAATGTGCCGCCCGAGACGCCGCCGTCATCGTAGTGCTCGCGCAGCGCCACCCAGCCCTCCGCCTTCTGGCTGGCGATGTAGGCTTCGCAGGCCTCGCGTTGGGCATTGAGGCTGTTGAAATCCTGGTCGAGCCCCTCTTCCGAGGACTTGCGCGTATAGATCGCACAGCGCTGGCGCCGTGGCATGGCGGTAATAGGCGATCCCCTCATTGCTCGCCTCGCTTGGTCTCGCGCAGGCCAAAAAATCGCCAGCCATTCCAGCGGGTGCCGGCGATCGCGCGGGCGATGGCCGACAGCGACTTGTACTTGCGCCCCTGCCATTCGAAGCCATCGCGTAGCACCGTGACGGTATGCTCAACCCCATTCCATTCCCGTACCAGGCGGGTGCCGGCGACCGGCATGCGGGAGCCCTGGATCATCCGCTTGCGGCCGGGCTTGCCCTCGACCTCGTCGGCAAGGGCATCAATCAGCCGCGCCGTCTCGCGCGAGGGGCCACCATAGGCCAATTCCTGGATGCGGTAGGCGAGCCTGAGTTCCAGGAAGGCCCGGCTGTTATTGGGGGCATCCGCCCCGAACAGGCGCTGCCACTCCGCCTTCAGCTCGATGACGCTCATTACCTTCAGCGCGGCGAGTCGCGTTAGGACCGGCCGATCGGGGGTACAATCATGGCGTCCATGCGGCAGCTCGGCCCCAGGCGCCTCCACCGCTGTTGAATTCCGTCTCATCGTCATGCCTCTCCTCTCGTGAGCCAATCCGCATGACGGCGTCGGTCGGCCGAGAAGTCGAGGCAACTGTCTCCGGTGTTGGCAGATAAAGAGCTTGACCTGGCGGCCTGAAGCCGAACCACGCCGCGCCCCACAATACGGCCGACTTCGGCCAGCCGTTCCTCCGCGGTCATTCGCTCGGGACCGATGGCGTGGGGGCCGGAAAGACAGGAATACATCGTTGAAGAGACCGTTCGCAAATCGATGTCGATGGCGAACGGTAAGCGGAGAAATCGGAAAAAGAAAGCTATTTCAAATGGTTATCGTATTCAAACGTGAACAAAGGAATGTGTGAGTGCCAGAGCGTGGTGCGGGCCACCCAAGTGCCGCGCGAACTCGCGTCAGCCCTTCGCCGCAGACACAAAACGTACCAGCTTGTCGCCGATGACATAGAAGTAGCATGCACATCAGTAACGACCGGCATTATACCTGCCGACCCGGCGTCTCGCGCTCGCCCGACATGACCCACCAAACCGCGCCTGCCATGGCGACAATCCCGGCCAGCGCGAAGGCCATCACCGCCGCATCTCGCCCGGCATTGGCTATGACAACGCCCACAAGCGCCCAGATCACCGTCACGCTGTATTCGGGCGCGCGCGCCAGCCGCAATTGCACTGCCAGCGCCAGCACCACCGCGATCGCCAATGCGGTCAGCGCCGCCATGCGCGGACCTGTGACGCCAAAGCCCCCCAGCAGCAGCCCGACCGAGACACAGCTCGCCGCCGTCAA
>SKQW01000010.1 GCA_007118805.1 Rhodobiaceae bacterium
ACGTGCGAACCGTCGTCGACACCGCCCGCCTGCGAACCGGCACTCGCCCGTTCCAGACCATCCTCAATACCCTTGCTCGCTGACCGAATCCCTGGACCAGAAACGGGGGGTGAGTAATTACCGTCGGGCTGCGGTCGACCCGCCCCGGTGACACGATGCACGCGTTGCGGGCCCGCCCGCCCGGCGCCGTCACCGGCGTGTTGAACTGGACGATGCTGACGCCCTTGACGCCCGGAATCTCCGGGTGGGCGATGTCGGGATATTGGGCGCGGGCCGCCTGGCGCACCTCCTCGCCGAGCTCGCTCAGCCGCCGCGCGTTCTCCGGCACGATGTCGATGCCCAACTGGCCGGCGTCGACGAGCGCGAAGATCATGCCGCCATAGGCCATGTCGACCACGATCTGCGTGCCGTCGGAGAGTTCGACCGCCGCATCCAACGCTAGGGCGCAACACGGCACGTTCTCGAGACGAACCGAGACGCATTTGCCGGCCTTGCAATCTGCTTCCACGTCCACCGGGCCCCCCGGCATGTCGAGCCGGAACCGGGTTACTGGCTCCGTCATCGGGAGAATGCCTGTCTCCAGCAGCACCGTCGCGATGCAGATCGAATTGGAGCCCGACATTGGCGGGTATTCCGTCGGTTCCATGATGATGGCCCCGGCATCGCAATCGGCACGGCAGGCCGGCACCAGGAGATTGACATGGCGCGCCACCGAGCCACGCGGCTCGCAGATGAGAAGCCGGCGAATGTGATCGTGGTCGCGCTCCATCGCCCGCATCTTGTCCAGCATGGTGGCGCCGGGCGGCGGCAGCACGCCGCCCACGATCACGTCGCCGATTTCCCCTTCGGCATGGCAGCCGACCACGGTGATCATCCGGCGGGAATGCATTCACGTCTCCTTAGCGGGGTGGGTTCTGCCGCCTGGCGACTCTCACCGGGTCGCCCGTTAGGCCAATGGCACAGAGGTCGGCGCCATCTCTCGTCGGCCGATGGTCGGGGCACGCTGCGCGCCCCGCCCCTCAATCGAGCGCGTCGCGAATGGCGGCAATCACGGACCGGAACATTTCCGGGGTCAGTCGGCCGGTATTCGTATTGTACCGCGAGCAGTGATAGCTGTCGAACAAGGCAAGGCCGCCGATATGGTGTCTGGCGCCATGGGCAAACGGATATGCCGCCAGGCGGCCCCCGAGGCTGCGCACCACACTTTCATGGGCGATGCGGCCAAGCGCCAGGATCGCTCGCAGCTTGGGCATTGCCGTGACGGTGTTGTCGAGAAAGCCCCGGCAGGTCGCGATCTCTGCCGGGGTCGGCTTGTTCTGAGGCGGCACGCAACGCACCACGTTGGTGATGCGGCAATCGATCAAGTTCAGCCCGTCATCCGGATCGGCGCGGTACTGCCCCTGGGCAAATCCGAATACGCCGAGAGTCTCGTAGAGCAGGTCGCCGGCAAAGTCGCCGGTGAACGGGCGGCCCGTGCGGTTGGCACCCTTCAGGCCTGGCGCCAGTCCGGCAATCAGAAGCCGCGCATTCTGTGGGCCGAAGGATGCCACCGGGCCGTTGAAGAACTCGGGGTGGCGCACGCGATTGCCGGCGCGGAACTCAGCAAGGCGCGGGCATGCCGGGCAGTCCGGGGGCGGCTCCTGCACCGCTCCCCCGGGCGCGGCCGCGATGGATTCGGGCTTGACGCTCACGTGTCCCGATAGTCGTCGTCGAAGGCGTCTGCCGGCGCCCGCGACATCCGCTCGCTTGCTGGCTCACGCCGGTTGTTGCGCTCGGGCCGTTCGATCGGGTCGCGACCGATTTCGGCGGTGAGTTGCGCGATGTCAATGAACACGTCCGCCTGCCGGCGGAGCTCGTCCGCGATCATGGAGGGCTGGGTGGCGATGGTGGAGATGACGGTGACCCGCTTGGCGCGCCGCTGGAGTGCTTCGACCAGCGAGCGGAAATCGCCGTCGCCGGAGAACAGCACCATGTGATCGATGCCGGGCGCGAGTTCGAAGGCGTCGATCGCCAGCTCGATATCCATGTTGCCCTTGACCTTGCGCCGGCCTGTGGAGTCGTGAAACTCCTTCATCGGCTTGGTGACCACCGTATAGCCATTATAGTCCAGCCAATCGATCAGCGGGCGTATCGAGGAGTACTCCTGATCGTCCGCCAGCGCTGTATAGTAATAGGCGCGGATCATGTGGCCTTGGGCGCCAAAAAAAGCGAGCAGACGCTTATAGTCGATATCGATATTCAGCGCTCGCGCGGTCGCATATAGATTGGCGCCGTCAATGAACAGGGCGAGGCGCTCGTTCGGATAGAATTTCATCGCAAATACCTTCAAGGACCTAGTATCATAGTATGAGCCGAACCTTCCGCGCCAAGATCGCGCGGCGTGACTCGACGCTTCCACGCGGTAGCACGGCGCTGGCGTCTGGTCGAGACAGGGCGCCGCATTCGCCATCCCGGCACGGCCAGCCAACTTCGCGCGCGCACCACCCCACGGGCCACGATGCGCGATCCGGCCCTTGTCACCATGCTGATGAGCGCGTATATGCCCGAAAACCTGTTTCCACAATGGCCCGGAGTTTCACCACATGGCCCGCGTGACGGTCGAGGACTGCATCGACAAGGTCGAAAACCGCTTTGATCTGGTCCTCCTTGCGGCGCATCGCTCGCGCATGGTTTCCAACGGCGCCCCGATTACGGTCGGTCGCGACAACGACAAGAACCCGGTCGTTGCCTTGCGCGAGATTGCCGAGGAAACCGTGGCGCCCGACGACCTCAAGGAAGAGCTCATTCATTCGCTGCAGAAATATGTCGAGGTTGACGAGCCCGAGCCCGATCCGGTGCCGATGATCGGGGCCTCCCCGGACAATCCGGGCGACGACGACGGCGAGATACAGTTCGACCGGATGTCGGAAGAGGACCTACTGAAGGGGCTCGAAGGGTTGACGCCGCCGGACGACCGGGAGTGACGGCCAACCCTGGCATTCCTCGCCACGTGGACGGTGTCCCGTCCGCCTTGGCGTCGTGGCGCGCGCGGGGGCAGGCAGGTTGGTGATGCGCGATGATGCGCCAATACGAGTTGGTCGAGCGCGTCCAGCAATACGACCCCGACGCTGACGAAGCCCTGCTCAACCGCGCCTATGTCTATTCCATGAAGGCGCACGGCACGCAAAAGCGTGCCTCGGGCGATCCCTATTTCTCGCACCCGCTCGAAGTTGCCGCGATCCTGACCGAACTCAAGCTCGACGATGCGACGATCGCCGCGGCGCTGCTGCACGATACGATCGAGGATACCGAGACCACCAAGGAGGAGATCGATCGGCTGTTCGGCAGCGAGATCGGCAGCCTGGTCGAGGGCCTGACCAAGATCCGCAAGCTGGACCTGGTTTCCAAGCGGGCCGCCCAGGCGGAGAATTTGCGCAAATTCGTGCTGGCCATCGCGGAGGATGCCCGCGTGCTGCTGGTCAAGCTGGCCGACCGCCTGCACAACATGCGCACGCTCGAATTCGTGCCCGAGAACAAGCGCAACCGCATTGCCGAGGAGACGCTGGACATCTACGCGCCGCTTGCCGGGCGCATGGGTATCCAGTGGATGCGCGAAGAGCTGGAGGAACTGGCCTTCAGGCAGGTCAACCCGACCGCCTATCAGTTGATCGCCGGCCGGCTCGCCACGATGCGCGAGGCCAATGCCCGGGCGATCGGCGAGATTACCGAGGCGCTGAAGGTGCAGCTGTCGCAGAGCGGCCTGGGCGCCCAGGTGATCGGACGGGAGAAGCGCCCTTATTCGATCTGGCGCAAGATGGAGCGCAAATCGGTTTCGTTCGAGCAGCTATCCGACATCATCGGCTTCCGGGTGATCGTCGGGTCGCTGGAAGCGTGCTACCAGGCGCTCGGCATCGTCCATCGCACCTGGCCGATGGTGCCGGGCCGCTTCAAGGATTACATCTCGACGCCAAAGCAGAACGACTACCGGTCGCTCCATACCACGGTGATCGGCCCGGGCCATCGCCGCGTCGAGCTGCAGATCCGCACTGAGGAGTTGCATGCGGTGGCCGAATACGGCATCGCCGCGCACACCCTCTACAAGGACCGGCCGGGCGAGGCGGTCAACGGCAATGGACGGTCGTCCCTGATCGCCGAAAGCGGCGCCTATCGCTGGCTCAGCCAATTGGTCGACATGCTGGCCGAGGGCGATACGCCGGAGGAATTCCTCGAGCACACCAAGCTTGAGCTCTTTCAGGACCAGGTCTTCTGCTTCACCCCGAAGGGCGGCCTGATCGCGCTGCCCCGGGGCGCGACCGCGATCGATTTTGCCTATGCCGTTCATACCGACATCGGCAACACGGCGATTGGCTGCAAGATCAATGGCAAGCTCGAGCCGTTGATCAGCGAGCTGCACAATGGCGACGAGGTCGAGATCATGACCTCAAGCGCGCAGGCTCCCTCGCCGGCGTGGGAGGCGGTTGCGGTTACCGGCAAGGCGCGGGCAGCGATCCGGCGGGCCACAAGGGCGGCGACCCGCCGGCAGTATGCCGGGCTGGGGCGGCAGATCGTCACGCGGGCGGTGGAACGGGTCGGCAAGCCCTATTCGGACGAGCGGCTAAAGGCGGTGCTGCCGCGGTTGGGCCAGTCCTCTGTCGAGGATGCGCTGGCGGCGGTCGGGCGCGGCGAACTCTCCTCGGCCGACGTTCTCAGGGCACTGCATCCGGACTATCAGGAGCTCCGCCACCAGCACGCCTCCGCCGGCGGACGCGAGGATGGCTGGTTCGGCATCCGCCGCGTCATGGGGCTCAAATTCCGGATTCCGGGCAGCGGGCGCGATCGGGCCAAGGAAGGCCGGAACGCGATCCCCATCCGGGGCATCCAGGGCGATCTTCCGGTGCGCTTTGCGCCCGACGGCGGGGCGGTACCCGGTGACCGGATCGTCGGGATCATGACGCCGGGACAGGGGATCACCATCTATCCCATCCAGTCGCCCGAACTGAAGAATTTCGACGATCAGCCGGAGCGCTGGCTCGATGTGCGTTGGGATATCGACGAAGACGATCCGGAGCGCTTTCCCACGCAGATCGTGGTCAATGCCATCAACGAGCCCGGTACCCTGGCCCGCATCACCCAGATCGTTGGCGAGAACGACGCCAATATCGACAATATCAAGATGACGCGGCGTTCCCACGACTTTCACGAGATGCTCATCGATCTTGAGGTATGGGACCTGAAACACCTGAATGCGGTGATTTCGCTGCTGAAGAATACCGAGGTCGTGGCATCGGTCAGCCGGGTCAACGGGTAGGCGGGAGATGCGCCGGACAGGCGCCGCGAGAATGCGGGTCGGTGTTGCTTTCGCGGCGCCAAGCGCTCTGTAAGATCGATAGGCCAAGCTCGTTGTGCCGCTGGCTGTGCAGGACGTCGTGAATGCTGTTCAAGCGCCGGATCAAGCCGAACTGGATCGAGCGGGTGCGCATCGCCCTGTGGCCGCGACGCACCTGGGCACGATCCTGGCGCTACGTTATCAAGCGCGTGCTGCGGTTGTCGGCCTCGCCGCACGCCATAGCGGCCGGCTTCGCCGCCGGCGCATTCTCCTCGATAACGCCATTTGTGGGGTTGCACTTTCTGCTCGGCTTTTTCCTTGCCTACATAACCGGCGGCAATCTGGTCGCTTCGGCGCTGGGCACGGCCATCGGCAACCCCATCACGTTTCCCTTCATCTGGGCGGTGACCCATCGGCTGGGCAGCTGGATTCTCGGCTTGCGGGCCGGTGCTGAGCCGCCGATAGATATATCGGAAGGGGTGTTCGAGCATTCGATCGACGCGTTGATCCCGGTACTCAAGCCGATGATCGTCGGGGCCATCCCGCTGGGGATCGTTATCTGGTTCGTGTGCTATATCGTGGTTCGCACGCTGGTGCGGTCCTATCAGGAAGCCCGCCGTCGACGCTTCGAGCGCAAGCGGGCGGCGGCGCCCGAGGCCAAACCCGGAGAATAAGGAAGCAGCCGGATGAATGAGGACAGGCTCAGACTGAGACTGGGTGTGAACATCGATCACGTGGCCACCATTCGCAACGCTCGCGGCGGGCGACATCCCGATCCCGTGCGGGCCGCGCATATGGCGGTGGAAGCTGGCGCTGACGGCATCACCGCCCATCTGCGCGAGGATCGTCGTCACATCACCGACGACGACATTGCCCGGCTGAGCGCCGAGATCGATCGTCCCCTCAATCTCGAAATGGCCGCTACCGAGGAGATGCTTGCCATCGCCCTCAGACACGCGCCCCATGCCGCCTGCATCGTGCCGGAACGGCGCGAGGAGCGCACCACCGAGGGCGGCCTCGACGTGGCCGGCGGGCACAACCACATCGCGCCTTTCGTGGCCCGACTGGCAGAGGCGGGCATCCGGGTGTCGCTGTTCATCGAGCCGGAGGCGCGCCAGGTGGACGCCGCCGCGGGCCTTCGTGCACCGGTGGTGGAACTGCACACCGGTGCCTATTGCGAGGCGGCGCTGGCCGGCGACGGACCGCGGCGCGAGCGCGAGCTGGCGCGTCTTCGCCAGGCCGCCGCCCATGCCGCTGAGGCCGGGCTCGAGGTCCATGCCGGCCACGGCCTGACCTTCGAGACGGTGGGCGGCGTGGCCGCCCTGCCGGCGGTGGCGGAACTCAATATCGGCCATTTCCTGATCGGCGAGGCGATCTTCGGCGGCCTGGATTCGGCGGTGCGACGGATGCGGGCGGCGATCGATACCGCGCAGCGCCGCGCCGGGGTGAGTCCAGGATGATCCTCGGCATCGGCAACGATCTGATCGACATTCGCCGCATCGAGCGCTCGCTGGATCGCTGGGGCACGCGGTTTACCGACCGAATCTTCACCGAGATCGAGCGCGGGAAGTCCGACCGTCGCAGGATGCGGGCAGCTTCCTATGCCAAGCGTTTCGCAGCCAAGGAAGCATGCTCCAAGGCACTGGGAACGGGTTTCAGGCGCGGTGTTTACTGGCGCGACATGGGCGTGGTCAATTTGCCGAGCGGCAGGCCTACCCTGAAGCTTGAGGGCGGTGCCAGACAGATTCTCGACGAGATAACGCCACCGGGGTGGGAGGCCAGGATCGACCTGACGATCACCGATGATTGGCCGCTCGCCCAGGCCATCGTGATTATCTCGGCTGTACCGCGGGCGAGCGAGAGCGGTTGAGCCCGAGACGCGCCATGTGGGCATCGCCACTCTGACCGCTTGGCATCGGCATTATTTTAAGTATAAAATATCCCCAGAATAACGAAAATCCGGCTAATCCGGAAGACAAGGCGTTGACGCTAAGCGCGCGGCGCACTTGGATGGGACGGGGTATGCGGGCCGCCTGAGTGGCGGCGCGCCGATCTCGTGGACAACGCACTTTCAGGGGAGTGGAGACGCATGCGCAAGATGATTTCCGCGGTTGCCGCGGCGGCACTTCTAGGGTCGGGTAGCATCGCTGCCCAGGCCGATAGTCTGAAGATCGGAATGATGCTGACCCTGTCCGGCCCGCCGGCGCCGCTTGGCGAGCATGCTCGAGACGGGTTCAATCTCGCCGTCGAGCAGCTCGGGGGCCAGCTCGGAGGGGTGGATACGGAGGTCGTCATCGTCGACGACGAGCTGCAGCCCGATGTCGGCGTGCAGCGTGTTCAGGCCCTGATCGAGCGCGACGAGATCGACATGTTCGTCGGCGTGATCTTCTCGAATGTGATGATGGCGGTCTACCAGCCGCTGATCGACAACGAGATCATCACCATCAGCCCGAATGCCGGGCCCTCGCCGATCGCCGGCGAGCAGTGCAGCCCGTATTTCTTCTCGACGGCGTGGCAGAACGATCAGAACCACGAAGTGATGGGCCGCTTCGCCGAGGACCAGGGCTATGAGCGGGTGATCATCATGGCGCCGAACTATCAGGCCGGGCGCGACGGCCTGGCGGGCTTCAAGCGCCATTTCACCGGCGAGGTCGTCGATGAGATCTACACCCAGCTTGGCCAGCTCGATTTCTCCGCCGAGCTTGCGCGCATCGCCGGCGCCCAGCCCGACGCCTTCTATACCTTCATGCCGGGCGGCATGGGCGTGAACCTTGTGCGCCAGTACCGTCAGGCGGGCCTCGACAATATCGCCTTCCTGTCGGCCTTCACGATTGACGAGACGACGCTGCCGGCGATCGAGGAAGCCTCGCTTGGCTTCCATTCGGGTGCGCAATGGGCGCCGGATCTCGACAACGACGTAAATCGCGCCTTCGTCGAGGCCTTCGAGGAGAAATATGGCTACGCGCCGGCGCTCTACGCTTCCCAGGGCTACGACGCCGCCCTGCTCATCGACTCGGCGGTGCGGGCCGTCGGCGGCGACCTGTCCGACAAGGAGGCGCTGCTGGAAGCCATGCGGGCGGCGGATTTCGACTCGGTTCGCGGCAGCTTCTCGTTCAACAACAACCAGTTCCCGGTCCAGGACTTCTACTCCGTTGAGGCCGTGGAGCGGGAAGACGGCGTCTACGTCACCTCGATCGTGGAGAAGGTGTTCGAGGACTACGGCGACGCCTATGCCGAGCAGTGCCCGATGTAAGCCAGGAAAGACGTATCGTGTGAGCCTTCCATAGCAGGGCATAGTAGGGGGACGGAGGAGCGAGCGGCCTGGTGCTGCTCCTCCTCCAGATCAAGCGGGCCGAGCAGTCGATCGCGCACCGGGGGGACGCCCAGCCACCCGGATGCAGCGGGTCGGACGGAGCCCCGTATGCCACCGGAGCCAACGTGAACACCATCCTTCTCACGGTCCAGACGCTGAACGGGCTTCAGCTCGGTCTGATCCTGTTCCTGATCGCCGCGGGGCTGACCCTGGTCTTCGGGGTGATGGATTTCATCAATCTGGCCCACGGCGTGCAGTATATGCTCGGCGCCTATTTCATGGTGCTGTTCTACGGGCTTACCGGACACTTCTTCGCCGGGCTCGTCCTGGCGGTGCTGGCCGCCATTCTGGCCGGGCTGATCCTCGAGATCGTGGTGTTCCGTCATCTCTATGACCGAAGTCATCTCGATCAGGTGCTGGCGACATTCGGACTCATCCTGTTCGTCAATGAAGGCGTGCGGATGATCTGGGGGAGCGTCCCGATCTCCATTCCCACTCCCGAGATCCTGCAGGGCGCGGTCGTTCTCATGCCGGGCCTGCTCTATCCGACCTACCGGCTCGCCGTGATCGGGGCGGGGATCGTGGTGGCGATCCTGCTCTACATACTGGTCACCCATACCCGGATCGGCATGCAGGTGCGCGCCGGCGCCGCGAATGCGCCCATGGTGTCGGCCCTCGGGGTGAATATCCGCGGCCTGTTCATGGTGATATTCGGAATTGGCGCGATGCTGGCCGGGTTCGCCGGCGCCATGGCCGGGCCGATCTTCTCGGTGGAGCCTGGCATGGGCGACCATGTGCTGATCCTGGCATTCGTGGTCATCGTCATTGGCGGCATCGGTTCGATCAGGGGCGCCTTCATCGCGGCTCTTCTGGTCGGCCTCGTCGACACGTTGGGCCGCTCCTTTGCCACCGATTTCTTTCGCCTGTTCCTCGATCCGTCGGCGGCGAATTCGGTCGGCCCGGCGGTCTCCTCGATGCTCATCTACATCCTGATGGCGGCGGTCCTGTTCTTCCGGCCGGCCGGCCTGTTCCCGGCCCCCGGCAAGTGAGGCGATATCCATCATGACCCAGGCCGCCGAAGCTCCCGCCGTGCCTTCAAAGCCACGCACGCCCTGGATTACCCGGTCCGGGCTTGCCGTGCCGTTGATCCTGTTCGCGCTGTTCGCGGTCCTGCCGCCGATCCTCGTGGTCAGCGGCGAGACCTTCCTGCTGACGATTCTCACCCGCATCATGATCTTTGCCATCGCCGCGGTCAGCCTCGATCTGATCCTCGGCTATGGCGCCATGGTCAGCTTGGGGCACGCCGCCTTTATCGGCATCGGCGCGTATGTCGTGGGGATCATGGCCTTTCACGGCGTCTCGGATGCCTTTCTGCAATTGCTCGTCGTGCTGCTCGCCACCGGCCTGTTCGCTCTGGTCACCGGTGCGATCAGCCTGAAGACCAGCGGCGTCTATTTCATCATGATCACGCTGGCCTTCGCGCAGATGGCCTACTTCACGACCACCAGCCTGGCCATGTATGGGGGCGACGATGGGCTCACTCTGCGCGTCCGCTCCACTGTGTTTGGCATGTCCTTCCTGGGCGACCGGATCACCCTGTATTACATTGTCTTCGCTGCGCTGCTGGGGGCTTTCTTTCTCTGTCGCACTCTGGTCGCCTCCCGTTTCGGGCGGGTGTTGCAGGGCTGCCGCCAGAGTCCCTTGAGGATGCGGGCGCTGGGTTTCAGCCCCTATCGCTATCAGCTTGTGGCCTACGTCATCGCCGGCATGCTAGCCGGGATCGCCGGGGCACTGCTGGCCAACCAGATCGCCTTCGTCAGTCCGGCCTATATGTCCTGGATGCGCTCGGGCGAATTGATCTTCATGGTGGTCCTGGGCGGCATGGGCACGCTCTACGGCGCCATCATCGGCGCCTTCGCGTTCATCGCGGCGGAGGAGATCCTGTCCCATTTCACGCATCACTGGCGGGTCATCTTCGGGCCCTTGCTGATCATCGCGGTGCTGTTTGCGCGCGGCGGGCTCATCTCGCTCATCTTCGCGAGGCGTGGCAGTGGCTGAGCCGCTCCTTGCCCTTGAACAGGTCACCAAGCGCTTCGGGGCGCTGACGGTTGCCGAGTCGATCGACCTGACGGTCGAGCGGGATGAGATCCATGCCATCATCGGCCCGAACGGCGCCGGCAAGACCACCCTGATCGCTCAGATCACTGGGGTTCTGCCGCCGGATTCGGGCCGCATCCTGTTCGACGGGCAGAACATAACCCGCTTGCCGATGTCGTTGCGGCCGCATCTCGGCATAGCCCGCTCGTTCCAGATCACCAACATCCTGCCGGACTTCACCGTTCTGGAGAACGTCGCCGTCGCCGCTCAGGCACGCCACGGCACGAGCTTCAGCTTTTTCCGCCCAGCCGGTGCCGAGGAAGGATTGAACGCCGCCGCCCGCCGGGTGCTCGAGAGGGTCAATCTGAAGGATCGCGAAGGGTTGCCCGCGCGGAATCTTGCTCATGGCGAGAAGCGCGCTCTCGAACTGGCCATGGCGCTCGTTCAGGACCCCAAGCTCCTGGTCCTCGACGAACCGATGGCCGGCACGGGACGCGAGGAGACAGCCTATCTCGTCGATATGCTCAAATCGCTCAAGGGGCGCTACGGCATTCTGCTGATCGAGCACGACATGCAAGCCGTCTTTGCCCTCGCCGATCGCGTTTCGGTCATGGTCTATGGGCGTATCATCGCAACCGGGGCGCCTGCGGAGATCCGCGACAATGCGGAAGTGCGCCAAGCCTATCTTGGCGACGAAGAACTGGCGTGAGGGGCGGCGTCGATGCTTGAGGTCAGGCAGCTTCAGTCCGGTTACGGACAGATCCAGGTGCTGGAGGACGTCGGCTTTGCCGTAGGCGAGGGCGAGGTGGTCACGCTGCTTGGCCGCAACGGCATGGGTAAGACGACCACAATCAATACGATCATGGGGCTGGTTCCAGCCCGCGGTGGCGAGGTCACGCTCGAAGGGGTGCGGTTGACCGGACGGCCGCCGTTTCGCGTCGCACAGGCCGGTATCGGGCTGGTCCCGGAAGGCCGTCAGGTGTTCCCGACCCTCACTGCGGAGGAGAATCTGATTGCCACTGCGGCCCATCGCGGGACGGGTGCGCCGCGCTGGACCCTCGACACGGTCTACGGCTTCCTGCCGCGCCTCGCCGAA
Organism: Rhodobiaceae bacterium; assembly: GCA_007118805.1. Classification (GTDB taxonomy): domain Bacteria; phylum Pseudomonadota; class Alphaproteobacteria; order Rhizobiales; family Tepidamorphaceae; genus SKQW01. The sequence goes on from SKQW01000010.1 coordinate 11,812, forward strand.
CGCCGCCGGCATATGGGCAGTCAGCTTTCGGGCGGAGAACAGCAGATGCTGGCGATCGGCCGGGCGTTGATGACAAATCCCAGGCTGCTGATCCTGGACGAGGCGACGGAAGGCTTGGCGCCCCTGATCCGTCAGGAGATCTGGGATTGCCTTGCCGTTCTTAAGGCCGAGGGCCAGGCCATCCTCGTGGTCGACAAGAACCTTCACGCGCTCATGCGCCTCGCCGACCGCCATGTCATCATCGAGAAGGGGTGTGTCGTCTGGACCGGCACCAGCGAGGACCTGACCAGCGATGAGGCGGCGGCGACCAGCTACCTGACGGTGTGAGGCGGCGACGTCACCATCGCCGCCGCCCATATACGAATGAGCCCCTACCACTCCATCGGGCAGTGCTCGGCCTGCAGGTCGGCATAATCCTCGAAGATCTTTTCGAGCACCGTGGTGGCATACTGCCCGTCCTCGCGCTGAATCGCCTGGACGAGATAGTAGTCCTGGATCGGGAAGTGGTTGGTGTTGTAGCGGAAGTTGCCGCGGGTCGAGGCAAAGTCGGCGGCCCGCAGGGCCTGACGCATCGCCTCCTTGTCCGAAAGGTCGCCGCCCACCGCTTCGAGCGCCGAGCCGATCAAGAGGGCCGCATCATAGGCCTGTGAGGCAAAGTTGGACGGCACGTAGCCATATTCGGCCTCAAAGGCTTCAACGAAGGCCGCATTGGCGGGATTGTCGAGGTCCGGTGTCCATTGCGAGCCGCTGAACAGGCCGACCGCGGCATCCTGTGTCGCCGGCAGGGTTGTCTCGTCCACCGTCCATACCGACAGGAAGGGAATGCGGTCTGCGAGCCCGGCCTCGCGATACTGCCGCACGAGGTTCACCCCCATGCCGCCCGGCATGAACACGACAACGGCGTCGGGATCCAGTGATGCTATGCGCGCCAGCTCGGCGGAGAAATCGAGATGACCAAGCGGGGTGAACATCTCGTAGAGGACTTCCCCCTCGAAGTAGTGCTTGAAGCCCGCAGTCGCGTCGCGACCGGCCTGGTAGTTCGGCACCAAAGTCACGATCCGCTCATATCCGTTGTCCTGGGCGTATTTGCCCATGATCTCCGGCACCTGGTTGTTCTCCCAGGAGGTCGAGAAGAAAAACGGGTTGCACTCGGCGCCGGCATAGATCGAGGTGCCCGCATTTACGCCGATCAGGAAGGTTTCACTGGCGGTCACAGGCTGGAACACCGCCTGGAGGATGTTCGAAAAGATCATGCCGGCGACGAAATCGACCTCATCGCGCTCCAGGAAGCGTTCGGCGCGATTGCGCGCAATGTCGGGCTGCAGTTCGTCGTCCTCGATCAGCACCTCGACATCGACCCCGCCAAGCTGGCCGTCATTCTGCTCGATCGCCAGCATGAAGCCGTCGCGCGCATGCTCTCCAAGGGCTGCCGGCGGGCCCGAAAGCGTCGCCAGAAACCCGATCTTCACCGGTTCCGCCTGCCCGGCGGCGACCGAGCCGGCCAATGCGATTGCCGCTGCCGCGGCTGTCAGCCTGGTTCTCACAGTCTGTCTCCCCTCTGATGTACGTGGTGCCGGGGCTTGCTTGTTGCGTAACCGGAACCGATCAGCCCTCGACGTTACGAGGGAAGTTTAGGTTTAAAACTTTCTGTCTGCAAAGTGCCGCCGGGATTGCGCCTTGTGGCAGAGAAATTTTATGCTTAAACGATTGCATCGCGCGGCGAATTGTCGGCGCGCCACGATAGTCGAACCGATGGGGGAATACGGACATGGACACGTTGAGCGCGGGCGTCACGCCTGCCAGCGAAGGCCTGAACGGAATCGAGTGGGACATTCTTGGCCAGATCTATGTGCCCAAGCTGCTGTGCCCCGACAACTTTGTCTGGCACGCCACTTTCCCGCCCGAGACCTTCGTTCCGCCGCACATTCACCCGACCCAGGACGAGTGGATCTACATGCTGGAAGGCGAATTCGAGCTCATGCTCGACGGCAGCGAGACAAAGGCGCGGGCGGGCGACCTGGTACGCATGCCGCGCGGCATACCGCACGGCATCTTCAACCGCTCGGGCGGAACGATCAAATGCGTTTTCGGCGTGGCGCCCACCCGCAGGTTGTTCGATCTGTTCCAGAACCTGCACAAGAAAACCGATGTGGACGAAATCGTCCGGCTGTCGGCCGAGCACGAGGTGAACTTCCTGCCGCCGCCATCCGAATAGCCTGGCGGGCGCCGGGTGGCCCCGGCTCGACGAACTTCGGGCCGCCCGGCGCGCTCTGGCGACTTGTGCCCCAATGGCGAGGACAGGTCAGTGCCCGGCCTCGCGGCGGCGAGGGAGCGACGATGCGCCGTGCGGATCGGTTCCCGCCCTATCTTCCGGGGCGGTTGACCGCGTCGCGCGCGAAGCCGGCAAGCTGAGAGTAGCCCGAGACGATCGCACGCAGCTCGTCCTCGCTCGCCACATCCTCGATCCGGTCGAAGCCCCCCGGCGCGCGCTCGGAAACCAGGTCGATCACCCGTTCGGGCCCGCCGAGGCGGTTGGTCCGCACGATCTCCGCCGTCTTGGGCAGGCGGTCGGCCTCATAGGCGGCCAAGGCTTCGACCGGGTCGGCATGGGCGGCCAGCGCCTCGGCCAGCGCGCGGGCGTCGAGCACGGCTTGGCTGGCGCCGTTGGAGCCGACCGGATACATGGGATGGGCCGCGTCGCCGAGCAGCGTCGCGCGCCCGAACGACCAGCGCGACAGCGGTTCACGGTCGCACATCGGATATTCATAGAATTCCCGCGTCGCCTTGATCAGCGCGGCAGGATCGAGAACGTCGAGGCTGAACACGCCCTCGACATGCGGCATCAGCTCCTCGATCCGCCCCGGCCGGCTCCAGTCCTCGCGCCGGGGCGGGGGCGCCGCGCTGTCGCCGATCATTGCGCCGACGGCCCAGTTCATCAGCGTGCGGCCCGGCCGCGCGGGATCGTTATGGATGGGATAGAGCACCAGCTTGGCGTCCATCCCGCCGGCGATCACCATCGAGCGGCCGGTGAGGAAGGGCTCCCATTCGGTAGCCCCGCGCCACAGCATGATGCCGTTCCAACTCGGCGGCCCCTCGTCGGGATAGAATATCTCGCGCAGGCGCGAATGGATGCCGTCGGCCCCGATGAGAATGTCGCCTGACGCCTTGAGCGTCCGGCCGCCCTGGCGATCCTCCAGATGCGCCGTGACTCCATGATCGGTTTCCTCGAAGCCGACGAAGCTGTGGCCACGATGAATATGGGCGTCCCCGATGCGTTCGCGCACCGCCTCGTAGAGCACGCTCTGCAATTTGCCGCGATGGATCGAGAACTGCGGGAACTCGTAGCCGGCGTCGAGGCCGCGCGGCTCGCGCCATATCTCCTGGCCGAACCGGTTCGTGTAGATCAGCTCGAAGGTGCGAATGCCAGCCGCGTCGAGCCGATCGAGCAGGCCCAGGCCGGCAAGCTCCTTGATGGCGTGGGGCAGGGTGTTGATTCCGACGCCAAGTTCACGGATGTCGCGAGAGCGCTCGAAAAGATCGACCGCAATGCCCTTCTCGTGCAGGCACAGAGCGGTGGCCAGCCCGCCGATCCCTCCGCCGACGATGATCGCCTTCATGGTCCTCCCCCTCTGTTAGCGGGCTTATTCGGCGGCCTCCTTCCAGCCCTGATAGGCGTGGCGCGGGCGCGCTTTGAGGCGAAGCTCCTTGAGTTCCTCGCGGTTGCGCTGGGCATTGCGCAGCGCCTGGTCGAAGCCGGCAAGATATTGCGGCGGGCAGAAATGCGTATCGTGACCATATTCCGCCGCCGCCTGCAGCGCAAAGAAGGGATCGGCCAGATGAGGCCGCGCGAGCGCCACGAGATCGGCGCGCCCAGCCGCGAGGATGGTGTTGGCCTGATCGGCGGTGGTGATGTTGCCCACGCACATGGTCGCCAGGCTGGCCTCGTTGCGGATCTGGTCGGAAAACGGCGTCTGGAACATGCGGCCGAAGATCGGTTGCGCGTCGGGCACGGTCTGTCCCGTGGACACGTCGATCAGGTCGCACCCTTCCTCGGCGAAGGCCCGGGCAATCAGGACGGCATCGTCGCCGGTGATGCCGCCCTCCTTCCAGTCGGTGGCCGACAGGCGCACCGACATCGGCTTGTGCTTGGGCCACGCCTCGCGCATGGCGCGGAACACCTCGAGCGGAAAGCGCAGGCGGTTCTCCAGGCTGCCGCCATAGGCGTCGGTGCGGGTATTGGTCAGCGGGGAGATGAAGCTGGCCAGCAGATAACCGTGGGCGCAATGCAGCTCCGCCATGTCGAATCCGCACCGCTCAGCGCGGGTTATAGCGTGGACGAACTGGTGGACGATCTCGTCCATTTCGGGGCGGGACAGTTCCCGCGGTGTCTGGCTGTGCGGGAAGTACGGAATCGGCGAGGCCGAGACGATGTCCCAGTTGCCCTCGGGCAGCGGCTCGTCGATGCCCTCCCACATGAGCTTGGTCGAACCCTTGCGGCCGGAATGGCCGACCTGGAAGCAGATTTTGGTCGGCGAATGGCCGTGAACGAAGTCGACGATGCGGCGCCAAGCCGCCTCCTGTTCGTCGGTCCACAGCCCGGCGCAGCCCGGTGTGATGCGTCCCGTCGGCGACACGCAGACCATCTCGGTGAACATCAGCGCCGGGCCGGCGAGCGCGCGGGCGCCGTAATGGACCAGATGAAATTCCTGCGGCACGCCCTCGACCGCCGAATACATGCACATGGGCGAGACGACGAGCCGGTTGTCGAGCCGCATATCGCGCAAGGCGAAGGGCTGGAAGGCCGGCACCACGGGATCGTCGACGGCGACGTCGAAGCCCTGTTCGCGGACCTGCCGGGCGAAGGTTCGATCGGCCGCGCGCACGAAGTGCGGGGCGCGCAGTTCGAGATTGTCATAGGTGATCGCCTTGGCCCGCGTCATCAGGCCGAAGGTGAACTGCACCGGGTCCATGTCCCAGAAGCGGTCGACATGCTCGAACCAGACGAGCGATACGTCGGCCGCGTGCTGGGTCTTCTCGACGTCCTCGCGGCGTCCGGTCTCGAAGGCGGTCAAGGCGGCATCGACGTCGTTGGCGCCCTTGAACGCCTCGAACAGCGCAATGGCATCCTCCATGGCGAGCTTGGTGCCCGAGCCGATGGAGAAATGCGCGGTCGCCTTGGCGTCGCCGAGAAGGACGATGTTGTCCTTGACCCAGCGCTCATTGCGGATCATCGGAAAATTGCGCCACAGCGACCGGTTGGTAAGCAGCCGGTGGCCCTGAAGCTCCTCGGCGAAGACCGATTCCAGGAAGCGGGCCGACTCGTCCTCGCTCATCCTGTCCAGCCCCGCCCGCGCGAAGGTGGCCGGATCGGTCTCCATCACCCAGGTCGATTTGCCGGGCTCGTATTGATAGCAGTGGGCGATGAAGATGCCGTGCTCGGTCGCGCGGAAGAAGAAGGTGAAGGCATCGAAGGACCGGGTCGATCCCATCCAGGCGAACTTGTTGGGCCGAAGGTCCACCTGCGGAGCGAAATGCTCGCGATGGCTCTCGCGCACCCATGAGTTGATGCCGTCCGCCGCGACAATGAGATCGGACCCGGCGAAGGCGGCCAGGTCGTCGATCTCGGTTTCGAAGTCGAGCTCCACCCCAAGCTCGCGCGCGCGCTCATGCAGCAGGTGCAGCAGCACGTGGCGGGCGCAGCCGCAAAAGCCGTTGCCGCCGATCCGGTGAACGGTGTCCTTGAAGTGGACCTCGACATCGTCCCAATAGGCAAAATTGCGAGCTATCGCCTCGTAGCTGGGCCGATCGTACGCCTCGAAGGTCTGCAGGGTCTCGTCGGAAAAGACGACGCCAAAGCCAAACGTGTCGTCGGGACGGTTGCGCTCATGGACGGTGATTCGCGATCCCGGCTGGGCCTTTTTCATCAGGATCGCACAATAGAGGCCCGCAGGCCCGCCGCCGATCACCGAGATTCTCATTGGTTTGACCTTTCAAGGACCCGCAGGCACGCCCGGCCCTGCCTCGTGATTGCCCTGACCGTCGCTATCCTTGCCGTCTCAGGGTAAATATTTTAAGTTTGAAACATATGAAGAGCAAGCGGACTAATGCAATCCCGATGAAACCGAAAGCCCAGGCAGGATCGCGGTCCCAGCAGTGGCTCGCGCCCCGTCCCCGACCCTGTGGAAAGGGGACAATCATGGAATCTTGGTGGCGGGCGGCCCGCGTCAATGCGCCGATGTCGCGGCGCGCCGCGGTAGCCCGTGGCATGGGCCTGAGGCCGTTCGGGAGCACGGCGTGAGCGGCGCGGCTTCGACAGGTCATCCGGTTGCGGGCCGGCCTGCCGAGCTGCGCGGCAGTCACGCCGTGGTCACCGGCGCGGCGCGCGGGATCGGGCTGGAGACGGCGCGGGCGCTCGCAAGCGCCGGCGCCAACGTCACGCTGCTTGGCCGCGATTCCGAACGCCTCGCGGCGGCGGTTATCAAGGTCGGCGCGGCCGGCTCGGTGGTGGCAGATGTGATGGAAGCGGCGGGGATCGCAAAGGCGCTGAGCGAGGCGGCCGATGCCCACGGCCCCGTCGCCATTCTCGTCAACAATGCCGGCGTCGCGGAAAGCGCGCCATTCGCCCGCAGCGACGATGCGATGTGGTCGCGCCTGTTGGAGGTGAACCTGATGGGCACGGTGCGGGCGAGCCGCGCGGTTCTCCCCGAGATGGCCAGGGCGGGATATGGGCGGATCGTGAATATCGCATCGACGGCCGGCCTCAAGGGCTACGCATATGTCGCCGCCTATAGCGCCTCCAAGCATGCCGTCATCGGACTTACCCGCTCGCTCGCCCTGGAAATGGCCGGCACGGGGGTTACGGTCAATGCGGTTTGTCCCGGCTATACCGACACCGAGCTGGTCTCCGGAAGCGTTGCTCGCATCCGCGAGAAGACAGGGAAGGATGAGGACGAGATCCTGGCCGAAATGGTCAAGGCCAACCCGATGAAGCGACTTCTGAGTCCGGCCGAGGTGGCAGATGCCGTGCTGTGGCTCGTCCGCCCGGAATCCGGGGCGATGACCGGCCTTGCCGTGCCGGTGGCCGGGGGAGAGGTGATGTGATGCGCAGCGAGTCGACTCGCGAGGATTGGACCATCTCGGTGGACGCCGAGACCAAGGCGTCGGAACGGCCCGGCGACCATGAGGCGGAGTTGCGCCTGTGGCTGCGCATGCTGACCTGCACGTCCCTGATCGAGGGGGAGATCCGCACGCGACTGCGCAAGCGCTTTGACATAACGCTGCCGCGCTTCGATCTGATGGCGCAGCTCGAAAAGGCGCCGGACGGCCTCACCCTGGGCGAAGTCTCCAGGCGCATGATGGTATCGAATGGCAACGTCACCGGGCTGGTCGAGCGCCTGGTCGCCGAGGGACTCGTCGAGCGCCGGGCGTCCCCTAAGGACCGCCGCGCCACCTATGTTCGCCTTACCGATGAAGGCCGCGCCGTCTTTTCGGGCATGGCGCGGGCCCATGGCGACTGGATGGCCGAGCTGTTTGACGGCCTCGACCCCGAGGAGATTGGCAGCCTGATGGAATTGCTGGCCAAGACCAAGCGCTCGGTGCAGCGCGCCACGATGGAGACAGATCAGAGATGACCTCAGCCAATTCCGTGTCCCTGCCCTTGTCCCGCTTCGCACCGCAGCACTTTCTTCTGTCGGTCGACGGCGGGGTGGCGACGGTGACGCTCAACCGGCCGGAGCGGAAGAACCCGCTGACTTTCGAGAGCTACGCGGAGTTGCGCGACACGTTTCTTGCCCTGCAGCGCGACAAGGAGGTGGCTGCGGTGGTGGTGACCGGGGCCGGTAGCAACTTCTGCTCGGGCGGTGACGTCTTCGAGATCATCGGGCCGCTTACCGAGCGCGACATGTCAGGCCTGCTCGACTTCACGCGGATGACCGGCGACCTCGTCAAGGCGATGCGCGCCTGTCCTCAGCCGGTGATCGCGGCGATCGACGGCATCTGTGCCGGGGCCGGTGCGGCCATTGCCATGGCGTCCGACATGCGGCTCGGCACGGAAGATGCCAGCGTCGCCTTCCTGTTCAATCGCGTGGGGCTTGCCGGCTGCGACATGGGCGCCTGCGCCATGTTGCCGCGCATCATCGGGCAGGGCAGGGCGGCGGAGCTGCTGTACAGCGGCCGGTCGATGAAGGGCGTGGAGGCAGAGCGCTGGGGCTTCTTCAACAGGCTGGTGGCGCCGGATGAACTTCTCGCCGAGGCCCACGCCCTTGCACGCCGGCTGGCCGAGGGGCCGACCTTCGCCAACGCCATGACAAAGCGGATGCTGGAGATGGAGTGGGACATGCCGGTGGCCCAGGCGATCGAGGCCGAGGCTCTTGCCCAGGCTGCGTGCATGCAGACGGAAGACTTCCGACGGGCATTTCGGGCCTTCGCCAAGAAGGAAAGACCGGTCTTCGAGGGCAATTGAGATGGCGGACCACTCGTTCCTGTCCTGGCCCTTCTTCGGCCCCGAGCATCGCCATCTTCGCGCGGACGTCGATGCGTGGGCCGAGGCGGAGCTTCCCGGCCTGGTCGACCATGGCGACGTCGACGGCACGTGCCGGCGCATCGTGCGCGCGCTCGGCGCAGCCGGCTGGCTGACCGAAGCGGTGCCGAGCGACAGCCATGACGTGCGCAGCCTCTGCCTGTGCCGGGAGACGCTGGCCTATCACGACGGACTTGCCGATTTCGCCTTTGCCATGCAGGGGCTGGGCACCGCGCCGATCACACTGTTCGGCGACGACGCGCTCAGGAAGCGCTATCTGCCGCACGCCCGGGATGGCGCGGCAATCGCCGCCTTCGCCCTGAGCGAGCCCGAAGCGGGCTCCGATGTCGCGGCTCTCGCCATGACGGTGACGCCGGACGGGCCCGACCATGTCCGGCTCGACGGGGAGAAGACCTGGATCTCCAATGGCGGCATCGCCGACCATTACGTGGTGTTCGCGCGCAGCGGCTAAGCGCCCGGCGCGCGCGGCCGTTCTGCCTTCGTGGTCGATGCCGATTCGGCCGGGCTGGATATCGCCGAGCGCATCGAGGTCGTCGCCCCGCATCCGCTGGCGCGGCTGTCCTTCGATGGCGTGCGCGTGCCGGTGGCGAACCGGCTCGGCCCGCCGGGCGCGGGCTTCAAGGTGGCCATGGCCACGCTCGACGTCTTCCGCTCGTCGGTGGGGGCGGCCGCGCTTGGCTTTGCCCGCCGCGCCATGGACGAGTCGCTGGCCCATACCACCAAGCGGCAGATGTTCGGCGCGCCGCTGGCCGACCTTCAGATGACGCAGGCGGCGCTGGCCGACATGGCCACGGCCGTCGACGCGGCGGCGTTGCTCATCTATCGCGCCGCCTGGGCGAAGGATTCCGGCGCCGAGCGGGTCACCCGCGAGGCCTCGATGGCCAAGCTGTTCGCCACCGAGGAAGCGCAGGCCGTCGTCGACCGGGCGGTGCAGCTACATGGCGGGCACGGGGTGACGGTCGGCAGCAAGGTCGAGGCGCTCTATCGCGAGGTGCGGGCGCTGCGCATCTATGAGGGGGCAAGCGAGGTGCAGAAGATCATCATTGCCCGCCAGGCGATCGCCGCCTTCGAGGCGGCGCGCGCCGAGCAGCGGGCGGCCGAGCAGGGAGCGTGAGACAATGACCGCGACAACCGCGCATGTCGATTCCTTCGCGCGCGACAACCTCCCGCCGCATGATCAGTGGCCGGCCTTCGTCAATCTCGACGGGCTCGGCTATCCCGAGCGGATGAACTGCGCGGTGGAGCTGATCGACCGGCATGTGGCAGAGGGCAAGGGGGAGCGCATCGCGGTCATCGCGCCGGGGCTGCGATGGAGCTATGCCGAACTCGCCGAGACGGTCAACCGCATCGCCAATGTGCTGGTCGCGCGCTACGGGCTGGTGCCCGGCAACCGCGTGCTGCTGCGTGCCGCCAACACGCCGATGATGGTGGCGGCCTATTTCGCGGTCCTGAAGGCGGGCGGTGTCGTCGTTGCCACCATGCCGCTGCTGCGCGCCGGCGAGCTGGCCTACATCGCCGACAAGGCCGAGATCGCCCTGGCGCTGTGCGACGCCCGGCTGGCCGAGGACATGGAGAAGACCAGGGAGCGCTCGGCAGCGCTGGCCGACATCATCTATTTCCAGAGCGATGGCGCGGACGGGCTCGAAGCGATGATGGCGCAGGCCAGCCCGGATTTTGCCCCTTGCGATACGGCGGCTGACGATGTCTGCCTGATCGGCTTTACCTCCGGCACTACCGGCCAGCCCAAGGGAACAATGCACTTTCATCGCGACATGCTGGCGATCTGCGATACTTATTCGCGGCAGGTTCTAAGGCCGACCGCCGATGACCGCTTCATCGGCTCGCCGCCGCTCGCCTTTACCTTCGGGCTCGGCGGGCTGGTCCTGTTCCCGTTCCGCGAGGGCGCGGCCTCGGTGCTGCTGGAAAGGGCACCGCCCGACACGCTGCTGCCTGCCATCGAGGAGTTCCGGGCAACCGTCTGCTTCACCGCGCCTACTGCCTACCGGGCGATGCTGGGAAAGCTCGGCGACGTCGACCTGTCGTCGCTGCGCAAATGCGTCTCGGCCGGCGAGCCGCTGCCCCAGGCGACCTGGGACGCCTGGTTCGAGGCGACCGGGCTGAAGATCATGGACGGCATCGGCGCCACCGAGATGCTGCACATCTTCATCGCCGCGCCAGAGGAGGATATCCGGCCCGGTTCCACGGGCCGCCCGGTGCCCGGCTACGAGGCGCGGGTGATCGATGCCGAGGGCCGGGCGGTGCCGCCCGGCGAGATCGGCCGGCTGGCCGTGCGCGGGCCGACCGGATGTCGCTATCTGGCCGATGAGCGCCAGAAGGACTACGTGCAGGATGGGTGGAACGTCACGGGCGACACCTATGTCGTCGATGCGGACGGCTATTTCTGGTACAAGGCCCGCTCCGACGACATGATCATCTCGTCGGGCTACAACATCGCCGGGCCCGAGGTGGAGGCGGCGCTGCTCGCCCATGATTCGGTCGCCGAATGCGGCGTCGTCGGCGCGCCGGACGCCGAGCGCGGCCAGATCGTCAAGGCCTATGTCGTGCTCCAGCCCGGCGCCTCGGGCGGGCCTGAGATGGCGCGGACGCTGCAGGACCACGTGAAGGCCGAGCTTGCGCCTTACAAATACCCGCGGGCGATTGAATTCGTCGATGCGCTGCCGCGCACCCAGACCGGCAAGCTCCAGCGCTTTGCGTTGCGTCAGCGGGCCGCGGCCAATGCGGCGAGCGAAACGGCGCCGACATGAGGCAAGGCGCTGGGCACGACATTGGAGAGCCATCAGGGGAGGAGGACAGGGTGAGCAGCAAGGAGACGGCGGCAGCGGAGCACCAGGACGGGGCACGCGATGCGCGCCCGCTGACGATCCTCAATCCGGCCGCCTGGCCGCGGCCGAGGGGCTATGCCAATGGCGTCATGGGGCGTGGCCGCACGGTGTTCGTCGGCGGTCAGATCGGTTGGGACGAAGAGGGCCGGTTCCCCGAGGGGCTGGCCGCGCAGACCAAGCAGACCCTGCACAACATCCTCACCGTTCTGGCCGAGGCCGGCGGCGGCCCCGAGCACATCGCGCGGATGACCTGGTATGTGCGCGACATGGCCGCCTATCGCGCCGAGCAGAAGGCCATGGGCAGGGCCTATCGCGAGGTCATGGGTAGCCACTATCCGGCGATGGCGCTGCTCGCCGTGGTCGAGATGGTGGAGCCGGAGGCGCTGGTCGAGATCGAGGCGACGGCCATCATCCCCGACTGAGCGCGTGCCGTTCAGCCGGCCGAGCACGCCCCGCCGCCGAGCACGCAGAACTTGGCGCAATGGGGGTGGCACAGCTTGACCGCCCCCGCACGGAACATGCCGCCATCGGCCTTGAGCGAAGCCTCGAGCGTTGCGCCCATCTCGAACGCTGCGTCATAGGGCAGGAGCGTGCACGGCACGACGACCGGCGCCGGGGCGCCCTTGCGCTTGATCACCATGCGGCTCGAGGCGCACATGACCGAGGCGGGCTGCAGCCCCAATATGTCCCAGCAGGCGGTGGTGATCTCCGGCACGTCGACCCGGGCGTCCATCTCCGGAAAGATGACGAGGCTCGCCGGATCGTCGGCATCGATCGGCCAGCCGCGCTGTTCGAACAGGTCGCGGTAGCCGGCGCGGGCCTGCGGTTCGGACTCGCCCCAGCAGCTGCGCCCGGCAACGGCCATGCGAAAGCCGTTGGTGGCGAGCCAGTCGGCCCCGGCCAGGGTGATGTCGAAGCCGCCGCGCCCGCGCTCGGCGTCGTGCAGCTCGCGGCTGTGATGATCGAGGCTGATGCGCATGGTGAGCCGCTCGCCATGGCGCTCGCGCAGGCGCAGGAGGCCCGCCTTGACGCGCTTACGCTGCATCGGCTGCATGGCGTTGGTCAGGATCAGCACCCGGAAGCCGCGGGCCAGCGCGTCCTCGGCCATGTCGAGCATGGCCGGGTTCATGAATGGCTCGCCGCCGGTGAAGGCGATCTCCGCGGTGGCGAGGCCGAGCTGCGCGATCTCGTCGAGATAGGCGGCTGCCTCGGCGGCCGAGATATAGGCCAGCCGGTCGTTGGTCGGGCTCGATTCGATATAGCAGTTGGCGCAGGTGATGTTGCACAGCGTGCCGGTGTTGATCCAAAGCGTGTCGAGCCGCTCGAGCGCCACCTCGGCGCGCGCGGCGCCATCCGCGGTCACGGCCGGGTCGCGGAACTTGCGGCGGTCGAGCGGGGTGAAGCTGGCGCGGTCGGGGATTTGGTTCATGGCGGGGCGTGCCCTCCTCGCAATGCCGTGGCTGGATGCGCGGAGACTAGCAAACCGGCTTCAGGTGAAAAGCGACAGCGCCGTCGCGCCGCATCACGTTCGCTTTATTGACCGCGGGCCGCTGCGGCGCGCCTAAGCGCTTGACATGACAGCCGGGCTCGAAGATGTCTAGGGTCATGCGGGCGTAGTTCAGTGGTAGAACGTCAGCTTCCCAAGCTGAATGTCGTGGGTTCGATCCCCATCGCCCGCTCCAATCATTTCAATAGGTTATAGCGCGTCCTGTTTAATCCGGGTCATATCCGGCGGTTTTGAAGTAGTTTGCGCATTCGGTCGGGGTGAAGAGGTCGAGGAGCGGTCCGACCACGTCCCACAAAGCGGCGATCGACCTCTCGGCCTTTGCGCGCAGCAGCGCCTTGAGCTTGGCGAAGGCGTTCGCGATGGGATTGAAGTCGGGACTGTAGGGCGGCAGATAGAGCAGGCACGCACCTGCCATTACATTCCTCTGAAAAGCACGGCCCAGGGCGAGACCACTCGGGCCAACGATCTGAAACGCGTTAGGCAGGATGAAAACCTTTTCGTGGTTCCAGATGATCTTGAGGTGATACCGGCACCGGAATTCGTGAAACAGATGATAGAAAATTCCGGGCCCGGCGGGCCCCTGTAGAGTACGCCGCCTTATCCGAAATCACCGGGGCTCTGCCTTCGTCACGAAGAGCGGATTGCGCTCCGGTGCTACGGGTTTGTCGCCGCTTGCCTTGTTCCTGATCCACAAGCCGCGGGCGCCGGGCCTTGCGCTGCCAAGGCGATTGGCGCTACCAAGTCCCCTAGAGGAAGCGTCATCATTCTTGCCTTGGACACTCCCAAGTATAACAGGACGGGGGCCAGTTCATGGCGCGGGGTGTCGTTGCTCGGCTGAATTGCTGACCTTCCCGAAGGAAGGCGGTTGCGCTGGGCGAACGGCCGGAGGGGGAGCGGTCACATGCGCAGAACGCTTGGAATCACCGCAGGACTCGTGTGTCTGGCGGTCGGCAGCAGCCATGCCGCCGAGGACGTGATGATCGTCTATGATGGCTCCAACTCGATGTGGGGCCAGATCGACGGCGTCGCCAAGATCGAAATCGCCCGCGACGCAATGGAAAGTCTACTCGGCGAATGGGCGGAAGATACCAATGTCGGCCTTATGGCCTACGGTCATCGGCGCGAAGGTGACTGCGGGGACATCGAGACGATTATTGCGCCGGGTCCGTTCGATCGCGAGACATTCATGGATCGTGTGCGCGGCATTACCCCACGTGGCAAGACGCCTCTTACCGCCGCCGTCGAGGAGGCGGCTCAGTCGCTTGCCTATCGGGACAACCCTGCAACGGTGATCCTGATCACCGACGGGATCGAAACCTGCCAGCGCGATCCATGTGCCCTGGCCGAAGAGCTTGAGCGTTCCGGCGTTGCCTTCACCGCTCATGTCGTTGGCTTTGATCTGGGCAGCGAGGACCACGAGGCGGTCGCCTGCCTGGCCGAGCATACCGGAGGGCGCTACATCGCGGCCGACAACGCGGCCGAACTGAGTCAGGCTCTTGGAGAAGTCAGCGCAGCGGTTGCGCGCACTCCCGAACCGGCTCCTGAGCCTGAACCGGAACCCGATCCGACATCCGCGGTCGAGGTTACAGGGCCTGACACGGCGGTGGTGGGCTCAACTTTCAAGGTAAGCTGGCATGCGTCCGAACAGGCGGAGCGTGACTATGTGACTATCGTGCCGATGGGTGCCGCGGAAGGCGAATCCGGCAACTACATCCGTGTCGGCGCGGATTCGGAGGGCACGCTGCAGGCGCCTGGAGATGCAGGCCTTTATGAAGTGCGCTATGTGATCAATGACGGTCGCGCCACGGCCGGGTCGGCAGAGATCGAGATCGTCGAGGCCGAGGTGTCGGTATCGGCGCCGGAGCGGGCTACGACCGGCTCGACTTTCCAGGTTACCTGGTCGCGTCCGGTTCATCCACGCGACTATGTCACCATCGTGCCGATGGGGGCCGATGAGGGCGAGTCCGGCGCCTACACGCGGGTTGGCGACAACAACGAAGGCTCGCTGACTGCGCCTGCCACGGCTGGCCTCTACGAAGTGCGCTACGTGCTCAACGAGGGACGCCGGACCTTAGCCGCGGCGGAGATCGAGATTGCCGAGGCCGAGGTGTCGGTATCAGCGCCGGAGCGGGCTACGACCGGCTCGACTTTCCAGGTTACCTGGTCGCGTCCGGTTCATCCACGCGACTATGTCACCATCGTGCCGATGGGGGCCGATGAGGGCGAGTCCGGTGC